>DAIPYL010000059.1:0-3116 GCA_036782755.1 Jeotgalicoccus sp.
GTTAATGACCCGGCTGTTGCATCACAAGTTGCGTTCCTTTACGAAATGATCGAAGAAGTTGAAGTAGTTGGAGATTACGAAGTTAACTTACATACAGAATATGCCTTCGCTCCATTACCTGCACACTTATCACATAACGCAGGCGGAATTATGAGTAAGGATTTAATCGACAGAGACTACCAGGCTGCACTTGATGAGGCCGGCAGTGATGTCACTTTAGAAGAATACTATGAACTTCGTGAAGAAGGCGGAGATGAGTTCCAGGCTGTTGCTGATGAAATCAGTGAACATATCGGTTCAGTAACCGGTGCTGAAACAGATGGTACCAACCACCTGCAGCTTGCTGACCGTTCACCGGGTGACTCGGTAACATTAAGCAAATTCGAAGATTTCCAAAACGGAGAACGAGAATTTGATGAAGTTATTTTCAGAGTTATTCCGGAAACACAGGCGCGTTTAGCTGAACTTGATACCGGCGGTATTGATATTGCCAACGAAATCGATACAGCAAGTGCAGAGCGTATTCAAAATGGTGACGCGACTGAGTTAATCGAAAGTGAATCAGTCCGTATGAACTATTTAGGATTTAATATGGAGAAAGAACCATTCGATGATCCGTTAGTACGTCAGGCAATTGCACATGCAGTTGATCGTGACGAAATTATTAACGGTGTGTATGACGGTTACGGAATTACAGCACAAAGCCCGCTGGCTCCGGATGTATGGGGTTATGATGAAGAACTTGAAAGCATCGACGTTGACGTTGAGCGTGCTAAAGAACTGTTAAGCGAATCAAGCCAGCCGGACGGCTTCACTACAACATTATGGGTGAACGACGATGCGGCTATTGTAGACTCGGCTGTATATATTCAGAACGCACTAAGCGAAATTGGAATTACTGTTGAAATTCAGCAGTCTGAGTGGGGTGCATTCCTTGATCAGACAGCTAACGGAGAACACGATATGTTTATCCTTGGATGGACAACAGTAACAGCTGATGCGGACTACGGTCTGTATGCATTATTCCACTCGAAGAACTTTGGTGCACCGGGTAACCGTTCATTCTATGAGAACGAAGAAGTCGATGCATTACTGGACGAAGGACGCACAAATCCGGATGAAGCAGGACGTCAGGAAGCGTACAGTGAAGTACAGCAGATTCTGATTGACGATTCACCGGCAGTCTATCTTAACCATACAAGCTTCCTGCTTGGTGTGAATACAGACGGCGTTAACAATATCGGTCTTGACCCTGTTGGGAATATCAGACTTGAGAACGCTACATTTAACTCAGAAGAATAAGATTAACAGCAGCATCCGGGCGGGGGTTATCCTCTGTCCGGGTGTTTTATCTTTTAGAGAATCAGGAGCTTTTTTAAGGAAAACGTATTCACTTACTTTCTGAAACTTATCAGCTAGTATTAAGTAAGACGAGATAGTATAATGAACAGCGATTATTATATTAGAGGAGATTACTATGAATAACAGTTTGAAAGAAAAACGTTCAGTTCTCGACTGGATTGAAATAACCGGAAACAAGCTTCCGCATCCGGTAACGATATTTTTAATTTTTACATTGCTGGTCATTTTAATTTCTCACGTTTTATATCTGCTTGGTGTTAACGTCAGCTATGTTGGAATTAATCCCGAGTCGGGTGAACGTGAAGAATTAACAGTGCATGCAATCAGTCTGTTGACTGGTGACGGCATCAGATTTATGTTTACGAGTGTTGTTGAGAACTTTACGACATTCGTTGCACTTGGTCCTGTACTTGTTGCAATGATTGGTGTGGGTGTGGCAGAGAAGAGCGGCTACATCAGTGCGCTGATGACTAACGTTGTAACAAAAGCACCGCGAAAATTCGTCACACCGATTGTTGTGTTTATGGGTGTAATGTCAAACGTGGCAGCGAGTGTCGGCTATGTAGTGTTAGTGCCGCTTGGTGCGATTATATTCTTAGGCTTCCGCCGTCATCCGCTTGCAGGTCTTGCAGCAGCATTCGCCGGTGTAGCAGGAGGGTATTCCGCCAACCTGTTAATCGGTACGAATGATCCGCTCCTGTCAGGTATTACGACAGAAGCGGCAGGTATTCTCGATGCAACTTATGTCGTACAGGCGACGGACAACTGGTTCTTCATGTTCGTATCGACGTTCCTTGTTGTCATACTGGGGACGTTGATTACAGATAAAATTGTAGAACCCCGCCTGAAGAAATTTGATTTTGATTCAGAAGAAATCAGTGAGAACAAAGATTTAAACAAACAGGAAAAACGTGCTTTAAACTGGGCGAACATTTCTGTGATTGTTACAGTGCTTGGAATCTTAAGTCTTGTAGCATTCCCCGGGTCGCCGTTACGCGGTGAAGATGGCGGAATTGTCGGATCCCCATTTATCTCCAGTATTATTTTTATTATGATGCTGATTTTCCTCGTGCCGGGTCTTGTATACGGTGCAGTAAATAAAACGATTAAAAACGATAAAGATGCAGTGAAGTTAATGGATTCATCGTTATCAACGATGGCAGGATTTATCGTACTGATATTCTTCGCAGCGCAGTTCGTTGCACTGTTTAACTATTCGAACTTAGGAACGATTATTGCAGTTAACGGTGCGAGTTTACTTGAAAACTTAAATATCGGTGCCATGCCGGTACTTGTAGTGTTTATCTTTATTACAACACTGATTAACCTGGCAATTGCAGCTGACTCAGCAAAATGGGCAATTATGGCGCCGATTTTTGTGCCGATGTTTATGCAGCTTGGTATTGCACCGGAAGTCACACAGGTGGCCTACAGAATCGGTGACTCATCGACGAATATTATTTCGCCGCTGATGCCGTTCTTTCCGCTGATTGTGGCTTTTGCCCAGCGCTACGGTAAAGAAAATGGTATCGGTACAGTCATTTCATTGATGCTGCCTTATTCTGTAGTGTTCCTGATTACATGGATGATTATGTTTGTTATCTGGATGATGCTTGGCATACCGGTAGGTCCGGGCACAAACCTTTCATATTAAAAGTATTACAGCCGCAGATTATCTGCGGTTTTTTTGTTTGTGAAGGGGGTGGGGGCGGTGTGTATCGGGGTTCATATGAGCGTCTGTCATACGAACCCGG
>DAIPYL010000059.1:3216-8278 GCA_036782755.1 Jeotgalicoccus sp.
GCGTCTGTCATATGAACCCGGGCGTTATAGAATCCGCATGAACTCCACTCATGCCAATCCGGGCTTTATCTTCTCTAACAAATTCCTTTTTTCATACTTCAGAATTATTTCAATTTCCGAAATATATGGTAAAATTCAAGGTGAAACAGAGGTATCGAATCAAGGGGGAGTAAACGCATGCGGGTATTTAAAAATTTGGGGTGGTTTTTTAAGCTCGAAAAGAAAAGTTACATTTTAGGGTTGCTCATGCTGATCCTCGTTGCCCTGATGGAGCTCATACCGCCGCAGGTTATCGGCCGGGTCATCGACAGGATTACGATGGAAACTTTAACATCGAATACACTCGTGTTATTCGGTGTGCTGCTGCTTTTTACAGCAATTTTAACTTACATCTTCAGGTTTTTCTGGCGCATTATGATTTTCGGTGCGTCCAACAGACTTAGCCGGACGCTTCGGGAACGTTTGTTTAAAAAATATTCGTCGATGTCGCCGGCATTTTTCGGCAAGCGCCGTACAGGGGATTTAATGGCGCACGCGACGAATGATATTAACGCGGTCCAGATGACAGCGGGTGCAGGTATTTTGACGATTGCCGACTCGGTTATTACCGGCGGAGCAGTTCTCGTAACGATGGCGCTGACAGTCAGTCCGAAACTGACATTAATTGCAATGATTCCGCTGCCTTTCATGGTGATTTTAACGAGCTGGTACGGGTCGATTTTAAGCCGTCTGTTCCGCGTGGCTCAGGCAGCATTCAGTTCTTTAAACGATAAAACCCAAGAATCCATTGCGGGTATCAAAGTAACGAAAACATTCGGTTACGAAGAAGAAGATTTAAAAGATTTCACGAATTTATCGGATGATGTTGTAAAGAAAAACTTAAAAGTGGCGAAGATTGATGCGCTGTTTGATCCGACAATTACAGCGATTATTGCAATCAGCTATTTTCTGTCGATTTTCTTCGGTGCACGCATGGTTGTGGCTGACGAAATTACGCTCGGCCAGCTTGTAACATTCACTACATATCTCGGCATGATGGTCTGGCCGCTCCTTGCGCTCGGATGGTTCTTTAATTTAATCGAGCGGGGCAAGGCGTCGTACGACCGGATTGAAGAAATAATGAATACTGAGAGTGATATCGGCAATACAGTGAACACTGATAATATACCGTCAGGTGACATAACGTTTAATGTATCTGAATTTGTGTTTCCGGGTGAAGAGGAAGTGTCGCTTAGAGATATTCATTTCACCTTGAAAGAAGGCGAAACACTTGGGATAGTCGGGCGCACCGGTTCCGGCAAAAGTTCGATTATCAGGCTGCTCCTCCGCGAGTTTGATACGGAAGGCGCAAACACTATTAATATTAACGGAACTGACATTAAGCAGTACGACATTAAAAAACTTCGTCAATTATTCGGTTATGTGCCGCAGGATAACTTTCTGTTTTCAACGACAATCAGAAATAATATCGCCTTTACGAATCCGCTCAGCAGTAATGAGTCTGTGCACCGTGCTGCAGACTTAAGTTACATTCACCATGATATTGAGAGTTTCCCGGAAGGCTACGAAACAGTCGTCGGGGAGCGCGGTGTGTCATTATCAGGCGGACAAAAACAGCGTATTTCGATTGCCCGTGCTTTAATACAGACACCTGAGATTCTTATCCTCGATGATTCGCTGTCGGCAGTCGATGCTGAAACAGAGACAGCAATTTTACGAAACATCGAACAGCACAGAGCAGGTAAAACAAATATTATTACTGCTCACAGAATGAGTGCGGTCAGAAATGCTGATTTAATACTTGTTATGGAAGACGGCCGCATTGTTGAGCGCGGTACACACGATTCACTCACTGAAGCACGCGGCTGGTACTACGAGACATTTAAAGCACAGTCTCTGCGCCGGAACCTGACGAAAGAACTGGATGAAACGCTGGAAGGGGGTGCGGGTAATGACAACTGACGTTATTAACTTAACGCTGAAAGACCAGCTCCGCGTACTTGGACGGCTGATGAAATATACACTGCCGTTTAAAGGACTTCTTGCGCTCGCGTTCAGCATGCTCATTATTTCGACAGTAATGGGAGTTATGACGCCGTATCTGGTCATGATTTTTATCGATAATTACTTAACACCGTCTGTTTTCCCGGAAGAAGAAATTATGTGGCTGATTATCGGGTTTATTACCGTGAACGTGCTCGCGGTCGTAACGACGTACTGGCAGATCTACCTGCTGCAGCGGCTGGCATTTAAAGTGATTCAGCAGCTGCGCATCGATGCATTCCGTAAAATCGGTACGCTCGGCATGACGTATTTTGATAAAGTACCGTCGGGCAGTGTGGTGTCACGCCTGACAAATGACACTCAGGCAATTGTGGATATGTTTACATCAGTGCTCGGAACGTTCCTAATGGCGGTATTTATGGTAATTTCAAGTTTTGTCATGATGTTTATACTGGATGTAAAACTGGCGTTTATCGCGCTGATATTTATGCCGGTAATCGTTATAATCCTGCTCGTATACCGCAAATATTCAGCACGCTATTTCTCGCATGCACGCAGTCTGTTAAGCGATATGAACGCTAAGCTTTCTGAGTCAATCGAAGGGATGAAGATTATTCAGGTCTTCAACCAGGAAAGAAGACTGCAGCGCGAATTTGAAGTCATTAATGAAGAGCATTACCAGTACAATATGCGCACGATAAAACTCGACGGACTGCTCTTAAGACCGGCAATTGATATGATTTACATTCTGTCGATTATTGTGATCTTAAGCTATTTTGGTATTTTGAGTTTTGAAACAACTGTGACAGCAGGTGTCATTTTCGCATTCATTCAATATATGGAACGGTTCTTTGAACCGATTAACCAGGTCAGTCAGAATTTAAATATTTTCCAGCAGGCACTCGTTGCGGCGAGCAGAGTATTCACGCTGCTTGACGATACAAGACATGAACCGGCTCAGCAGGACGAAAAAGAATATAAAATTACTGACGGCCGTGTGGAATTTAAAGATGTGACATTCAGCTATGACGGCAATGTCGACGTGCTGAAAAACATCAGTTTTGAAGTGCCGCCGGGCACGACGACAGCTCTTGTGGGTCATACGGGTTCCGGCAAGAGTTCCATCATTAATCTTATGATGAGATTTTATGAATACGAAAGCGGTGAGATTTTAATCGACGGGCATTCAATTAAAGAACTGCCAAAAGAAGAAATGAAAAAGAATATCGGTCTTGTGCTGCAGGATCCGTTTATCTTCTACGGTACGCTGACATCGAATATTAAGCTGTATCACAGCACGATGACGTTTGAAATGGTGAAAAATGCAGCCCGGTTTGTCGGGGCAGACGGCTTCATTAATAAGCTTCCCAATCAGTTTGAACAGAAAGTGGTGGAAAAAGGTGCGGATTTCTCAAGCGGGGAACGCCAGCTGCTGGCATTTGCCAGAACGATGGCAACAAATCCCAAAATACTGATACTCGATGAAGCGACAGCAAATATCGATTCATCGACAGAAGAAAAAATTCAGGAATCACTGATGAAGATGAGAAGCGGCCGAACGACACTTGCCATTGCCCACCGGCTGTCGACAATTCAGGATGCGGATGAAATTCTCGTACTGAACAAAGGTGAGATTGTTGAAAGAGGAACGCATGATGAATTGGTACAATTAAAGGGAATTTACTATAAAATGTACCGTTTGCAGAACAGCAAACAATAATTTGTCATATTTAAAGAGCTTAACATATTCATACCCCCTGTCAGATTTGATATACTGAATCTGAATGGGGGTTATTTTAATGGGATCAGAAGTAACATTTCTCCTCGCCTTCGGAGCAGGTGTGCTGAGTTTTGTGTCCCCTTGTGTACTGCCGGTTTTCCCTGCATTCGTTTCGTATATTACCGGGATGAGCTACAACGAGGTCGAAAAACAGAATTTTAATGGCCGTGCCATTTTACATACCTTGTTTTTCTTAATAGGATTTAGCATTATATATATTGCTCTCGGCTTTGGAACGTCATTTTTCGGAGGATACCTGATCGAGTACGGAAACTTAATCCGTCAGATCGGTGCGATCTTAATCGTTATTTTTGGACTTGTTATTACAGGCGTCCTGAAATTTGATTTTCTGATGAAAAACCATAAAGTAGAATTTAAAAACAGACCATCCGGTTTCTTTGGCTCAATATTAATCGGTATGGCATTCGCAGCAGGCTGGACACCATGTAACGGACCGATTATCGGTGCAATCTTTGCAATGAGTGCGTCAGAACCGAGCAACGCCTTAATGCTGATGGTTGTATACTGTATCGGATTCGGTGTACCATTCTTCGTCTTAAGCTTCTTCGTATCGAAAACACGCTGGATGCTTAAGTATTCAAACGTTATTATGAAGACCGGCGGAGTAATCATGATACTGATGGGAATATTATTATACTTTGACGGCTTAACTCAGATTATTATCTGGCTGCAGCCATTCTTCGGAGATTTCCAGGGGTTCTAATATGATAGAATTTCTTGAATCAATCGAAGAACTGCTCTTCCTGATTGCATCAATCGGTGCAGTTATAATGGGAATTATTGTAATTTTTGTCCGCAAGCACGCGAGTAAAACGCCGCTGACATTAAAGAAAATAATTATCCCGCCGGTGATGATGTCAACGGGAGCGCTGATGTATATATTCCCATACTTCAGACTGTCGTGGACCCACATCGCTGAAACTATTGCGATTGGTGCAGTATTCTCGATAGTACTGATTATTACGACGAAATACGAAGTGAAGAATGCCGAGCTGTACGTCAGACAGACAAAAGCATTCCCGATTATTTTAATGGGACTGCTGCTGGCGAGAATTGCATTGAAGTATATATTATCGCTGAATACCACACCTGGCGAAATCGGCGGGATGTTTTTCCTGCTCGCATTCGTCATGATCGGAATCTGGCGTATATCAATGCTGATTAAACATAATGAATTTAAAAAACAGCAAGCCGTCGCGTGACGGTGAGCTGTTTTTTTGTGACCGAATTTAATCCGGTGCTCCCGGTTAGCAACGG
>DAIPYL010000060.1:0-8000 GCA_036782755.1 Jeotgalicoccus sp.
CGCCGATGGTAGTTGGACTGACGTCCCGCAAGAGTAGGACGCTGCCAGGCTAATATTTTAATAATTAATTAATCCACAGTAGCTCAGTGGTAGAGCTATCGGCTGTTAACCGATCGGTCGTAGGTTCGAGTCCTACCTGTGGAGCCATTTTTTTATGTTCTGGCCCGTTGGTCAAGCGGTTAAGACACCGCCCTTTCACGGCGGTAACACGGGTTCGAGTCCCGTACGGGTCACCATTTTTTTAATTATATAGTTCAATATGGAGAATTAGCTCAGCTGGGAGAGCATCTGCCTTACAAGCAGAGGGTCGGCGGTTCGAGCCCGTCATTCTCCATTTTTTGTCTGGAAGGGTAGCGAAGTGGCTAAACGCGGCGGACTGTAAATCCGCTCCTTCGGGTTCGGCAGTTCGAATCTGCCCCCTTCCACCATAGTTTTTGGGCTGTAGCCAAGCGGTAAGGCAACGGGTTTTGGTCTCGTGACGCGAAGGTTCGAATCCTTCCAGCCCAGTTTAATATATTTAGAGCCATTAGCTCAGTTGGTAGAGCATCTGACTTTTAATCAGAGGGTCGCAGGTTCGAATCCTGCATGGCTCATCACGGAACACTTACATTTGTAGGTGTTCTTTTTTTATGCATAAAATATCTTAGAACTAATATTTATAAGGGGTTGTATAAAAGCGCTTTCTTTAGTATATTGTAACTAGACAAAGGAATAGTTTGGTGGGGGGATGTCAGTGGTAAAAATAGACATCATAGGCGCGCCTACAGCATTTGGACAGCCGAAGTTAGGGGTATCTTTGGGTCCGGATGCGGTGCGTCTTTGCGGTTTAAAAGAACATTTATCGGAACTTGGCCACGACGTGGCTGACAAGGGGAATGTATACGGAAGCTACCGTGCTGAGTACGGTAATCACAGTAAAAGAAACGAAGAAGGACTTATGAACTTTGACCAGGTTAAAGACTTCAGCGAAAAACTCGCTGATGCTGTTGAAGGTTCATTGGACAATAACCGTTTTCCATTTATCGTTGGCGGCGATCACAGCCTGTCAATCGGTTCAGTAAGCGGTGTAACTAAGAAATATAACAATCTCGGTGTATTGTGGATAGATGCTCACGGTGATATTAACAACAGTGATACATCACCTACAGGAAACATACACGGTATGCCGCTCGGTGTGCTCCTCGGGGAAGGAAGCAGATCGCTTGTTGATATTCATCATGAAGGAGCAAAACTTAAACATGAGAATATTGTACTGATTGGTGTACGGGATTTAGATACAGGTGAAAAAGCTTATATTAAAGAACATGGAATTAAATGCTATACGATGAGCGATGTCCGGAGACTTGGTCTCGATGTTGTTATTACAAAAGCACTGAAGCACTTACAGGATTGCGACGGTATTCATTTATCACTGGATGTGGACAGCCTCGATCCTCTCGAAATTAAAGGGACGGGAACGAAAGTTGACGGCGGCATTTTCCTGTCGGAAATGCTGCTCGGTTTAAACATACTGAGTAAGACGGAACTGCTTGTATCAGCAGATCTGGTTGAAGTGAATCCTCTCATTGATAACTGTAATGAAACTGCAGAAAAAGCAGTGATAATTTCAGAGTACATATTCGGACAGAGCCAGATATAAAAAGAGAAGCTTCAGGCTTCTCTCATAGTCTTCAACACGTAAACAGCATACTCATCAGCAGTAGCTGTTTCTTTTTTTACCTTTTTTCCGTTCTCGAGCCCGGTTAATTGGGAATCGAGAATCTCGAGTTCTTTATCGTCCGGAGAAATAGTATAGGCGGCATATGGTTCAGCACCGGTCTGTTTGTTGAAATTAAAAATATTGATGGAAGGCACGATTGCTTCTGCTGCAGGACGGTAAAATTTCTGAATAATACTGCTTTTTTCAACGGTGTGCGACAGAGTAATAATGTTATGGGCCAGCAGCTGATTTAAATGGTAATGTATTTTAGCTCTCGGCAGTTCGAGTTCGTCGGCAAGCATCTGACCGGTTTTCGGTTCGTCCGCCATCATGCCGAGCAACTGCAGTCTAAATGGGTCGCTGATTGACTTAAGCTGATCCAACTCATTAATGATGAGCAATTTTTCCATTAATATCCTCCACATACTTTTTCTTTAATTATCATGTAAAGTGTAAATACAGTCAATTAAACTGTTTTAATAAATGAGAATATTTGTTACACAATTGTGAATTTGGTATTATTAAAATGTTAAGTACTTAGGGGGATGAGTATGATAGGTCAAAGAATTAAAGAAATACGCAATAATAACAATTTAACCCAGGAAGAACTTGCTGACGGGATCATCTCCCGAACTTATTTAAGTTTAATTGAAAAAGGTACGGTGCAGCCGTCGACTAACGTATTAGTTAAACTGAGCAAACGGCTGAACTGCACGGTAAATGATTTCATGGCGGAAGTTTCACATTTTAAATATAACAATTTTGAAATTCTGCGTGAAATCGGACACTACGAACTTAAAGTGGATAATGAAGATTACGAGATTGTGAAACATTTTATCGACAAAGAGTATGAACAGATTGAAGATGTACCGCTGCCGGACAGCGGGAGAATACATTTAATCTATGCTCGTTATTTTAAATTTAAAGGGGATTTAAAACGAACGAAACTGCATACTGATAAAGCACTGCAAAAGCTGTCTACTATTGCTGTCAATCAGCACTATGTGAACGCTGTGCTGTTAAAATCGGAGCTGCTTGCTGAAGATGGCGAAACGGACGCGGCGATAGACATACTTGAAGAGACGGTTTATCTGACGACCAAGTTTGGTGAACTGAATATTTCTGATATTAAGTTACGGTTTGCACTTGTAAAATGTTATATTATATTTAAACAGTATTATACTGCATACAGACTGACAACAGATATTAAACAGATTTCATCCAGACTGAATATTACTTATAAAGAAGAAAAACTTAAGAAGTATGAAATGCTGACCCTCGTTAAACTTGGCAAGTATAAAGATGCACTGGAGCTCGCAGGAGACAGCAGTGAAACAGATGCCGGTATTATGCGGGCATACAGTCTGTGGCAGCTGGACAAAGTTAAAGAGGCTGATCAGTTATTAAAAGCGATACCAGCGCCCGATAAGGAAATTTCCAGTATACCGCAAATAAGTGGTCTGTATAAAGAACTTACCGGGAGATTAGGTGGCTTATAACATAATAGAAAGGAAAATCATTATGGAAACAGCCAACTTTTTTGATAATATCTCTACATCTTTTGTAATAACCAGCATTATCGACATCCTGATTATATGGTACGTTTTTTATCTGATATTGACGGTCATTAAAGGGACGAAAGCTGTACAGTTAATCAAAGGGATATTTTTCATAATTATTGGACGGGCATTAAGTAATTTTTTAGATTTAACAACGACAACACAATTGTTCGATATGGTGCTCCAATGGGGTTTCCTCGCCGTCATCGTTATATTCCAGCCGGAATTAAGACGTGCGCTTGAACAGCTCGGACGCGGCAGCCTCTTCAGGAGCAGTACTGCGAGCGATGCTTCGGAGCATGAGAAGATGCGGCAGGATATGGTCACCGCTGTCCGCTATATGGCGAAGCGCCGTATCGGCGCGTTGATTGTGCTCGAGAAAGAAACCGGCCTGAAGGACTATATTGAGACGGGTGTACCATTAAACGCCGAAATTACGTCGCAGCTGTTAATTAATATATTCATTCCGAATACACCGCTGCATGACGGTGCAATGATTATTCAGGGCGATAAAATTGCGACAGCCGGAAGCTATTTGCCGCTGTCGGAAAGCAATAAAATTGCCAAAGACCTCGGTACACGGCACAGAGCCGCTGTCGGTATTTCAGAAGTGACCGATGCATTTACGATAATTGTCTCGGAAGAAACAGGTAATGTGTCAGTTACATACGACAGCAAACTGTCCAAGGAAATCACTCTGGAAAAACTGGCAGAGCTTCTCCAGAAACACTGGATGGTAACTGCCGGCGGCAAGGAAGGAGGCGGTTTGTTTGCTCGAAAATAAATGGGGCCTCAGCATAGTTGCACTGCTTCTTGCGCTGTTTATGTTTGTTAACGCAAACAATGTCTTTGAAGATATGAACCTGTTCAGCGACGACAGTGAAACAGAAAATGATACTGAATTTATCGAAGGAGTGCCAGTAGAGGTACTTTATGATGAAGAGTCGTATTATGTCTCAGGTGTACCGCCGGAAGTTACTGTTGAACTCGGAGGTGCAAACTCGAACATCAAACGACTGCAGGCAACACGTAATTTTGAAGTGATTTTAGATCTTAGAAACCGTGAACCCGGTGAACATGAAGTGTTTTTCACAGTTAACGGAATGCCTGACAATGTGTCGGGAACTGTACAGCCGGAAACAGCCAATGTAACGATACAGAATCTTGTAGCGCAGACGTTTGAAGTCCAGGCTGAAGTCAGCGAGGGACGCGTCGGCTCAAGCTACGAGCTTGATTCAGTCAACGTTGAACCGTCGACAGTAACTGTCAGGGGCGGAGAAAGTACGATGAACCGTATACAGTACGTCCGGGCAATGATGTCCGACACTTCCAGTATTATGGATGAACGTGTGGAAGAAGCTGAAGTCAGTGCATTTGATGCGCAGTATAATAAACTGGATGTAACGATTGAACCATCGACAGTGAGAATTGAAATCCAAGTTGAAGAACTGAGTAAGGAAGTTCCGGTTAACCTCGTAACAACCGGCCAGGTTGCAGATGACAGAACATTGTCGGAAGTGGAATTAAATCATGATACAATTGAAATATATGGTGACAGCCAGACATTGGATTCTATTTCTTCTGTAACAGCGGAAGTGGATATCGAAGGTATGTCAACATCGGGCACGAAAGATGTCCGGCTGGAATTACCTGAAAATGTAACGAAAAGTGAACCTGCTGTATTGGAAGCAGATGTTACGATAGAAAAAGATGAATAATTGCTGCTTAAAAAGGAGATTACTATGGGAAAGTATTTTGGTACAGATGGAGTTAGAGGTATTGCAAACGAAGGATTAACACCTGAAATGGCGTTTAAATTAGGACGTTTCGGCGGATACACACTGCTTAATAAAGGCTCGGAGCATCCGCGCGTTTTAGTTGGAAGAGATACACGTATTTCCGGAGAAATGCTTGAATCTGCACTTATTGCAGGACTATTATCAATCGGTGCTGAAGTAATGCGTTTAGGTGTGATTTCTACACCTGGTGTTGCTTACCTGACTAAAGATATGGAAGCAGATGCCGGCGTAATGATCTCTGCGTCGCATAACCCGGTTGAAGATAACGGCATTAAATTCTTCGGTCCGGACGGCTTTAAGCTTACAGATGATCAGGAAGCGGAAATCGAAGCACTGATAGACAGCGAAGAAGATAATCTTCCAAGACCGACAGGCGTTGAAGTCGGTACAATCTCGGATTATTTTGAAGGCGGACAGAAGTACTTAAGCTACTTAAAATCAACAATTGATACTGACTTTGAAGGACTTAAAATCGGCCTTGACGGTGCACATGGTTCAACGTATCACTTAGGACCTTATCTGTTTGGTGATCTGGAAGCAGATACGGCTACAGTCGGAAGCAGCCCGGACGGCACGAACATTAATGCAGGTGTTGGTTCAACACACCCTGAAAAACTTCAGGAACTCGTTAAAGAAGAGAAATGCGACTTCGGCCTGGCATTTGACGGAGACGGGGACAGAATCATTGCAGTGGATGAAAAAGGTGAGATTGTCGACGGAGACAAAATCATGTTTATCCTTGCGCATGCATTAAAAGAAAAAGGCGAACTGAAAGACGATACAGTTGTATCTACAGTAATGAGTAACCTCGGTTTCTATAAAGCGGTGGAAGCACACGGCATGAAATCAGATAAGACTAAAGTGGGTGACAGATACGTTGTTGCTGAAATGCGTAAAGGCGGGTATTCATTAGGCGGCGAACAGTCAGGACATATCGTTATGATGGACTACAACACAACTGGTGACGGTCTGTTAACAGGTATTCATTTAGCGGCTATCGTTAAAGAATCAGGCAAGAAAATGAGTGAACTTGCAGCGATGGTTGAGACGTTCCCTCAGGAGCTTGTAAACGTGCGTGTAAGCGATAAGCACAACGTTACGAACAACGAAGCGGTCAAAGCAATTATGAACGATGTAGAAGAGCGTATGGCCGGTAACGGACGTATTCTCGTACGTGCATCGGGTACAGAACCGCTTGTACGTGTAATGGTGGAAGCTGAAACTGAAGAACTCGCAGCGAGCTACAGTGCGGAAATTGCAGAAGTAGTAGAAGCTGAAATGGGTCTCGACAAATAGAATTAAAAAAGTGCTGTTCCTGAAATCATGGAGCAGCACTTTTTTGGTATTGTAAATCGCTTTTATTGACTGAAAATTCCGCACAATATACTATTAATCTATCGAAACATGATCGTCTCGGAGAACAGATAGAACAAATACTCGGTGTGCCGGAAGTGGACTGTTCAATTGATGCAGTAGGATTTGAAGCATCCGGACACGGGGAAGATGCGGGAGAAAAACCGGCGCAGGTACTGAATGCAATTATGGATATCACTCAGGCCGGCGGCGGATTGGGTATACCCGGTTTATACGTAACGGAAGACCCGGGCGCATCTGATAAAGATGCACAGACAGGATCGCTGAAGGTAAGATTTGGACAGGGCTGGGCCAAGGCACATACATTTAATACCGGACAGACACCGGCCATGAAATATAACAGAGATTTAATGAAATCAATACTTTCAGGACAAGCACAAATTGCAAAAGCAGTAAATGCAACAGTCATCAGCCTGGATGAAGCACCAGGCGGATATAAAGACTTTGACAGTGGTGTTGCTAAGAAATTTGTAATTGATCCGCACGGTATGCTGAAATAAAACTCATAATATCAGAAAAGCGAAGCCGGAATGCGGCTTCGCTTTTTATGTGTGATTCTAATATACAGGTTTCGCTAAAAGCTCTCCCATATTGAAATCGTTAATAAAATTAAATATGTATACACCTAAAACCTGAAATCCAAAATATAAAGAGACGAGACACAGCAGGCCAAAAATAATATTTTCTGCAAAACTCCCCGTTCGTGTAGTGATTGGAAACCTCACTTTAAAACTGATTGGGAAGAACAGCTGAATGCCGCTTTTAGTCGCCATATCCAATATGTAATGACTGATCATGCCTGTAATCAGACCGAGTTTTAATGCGTCATTAGGAAAGAAATAGTCGACAAGAAAAGCAATCAGTACGATAAACAGCAGGCTGTGTGTAAAAGAACGGTGACCGAAAACGAAATTAATTAATTTCGAGAGCACCGGAAACGTCTTACCAATCTTGCTGCCGCCGTGGCAAATATCGGGAATTAACGATCCCGCAATACCGGCGCCAATTAATAAAACCGGATCGGCGTATGTAAAATGAGCGACTGCCAGACTGGATGCGACACCACCGATGATATGAGTTTTACCTTTCATGATGTGACCTCCTCTGACCTGTATATTATAACACTTTTTAGACATAAATATAACTTTTTATGAACAAATAATGGGTAATGTTAAGTGAGAGATTTGGTAATGATTTCGATAAAACTTTTGCAGAAATGTTATTATAAATATACTAATGAGAATTATGAGGAGAGTTAATATGGACGGAACGAAAAGAGCAGACATTAAAGTCGGCAGCACAGTGAAAGTCGTACAGAAACAGCACCAGCGAAGCGGTGAACTTACAGAAGGTGTTGTCGCAAGGATACTGACAAACTCAGCAAATCATCACCACGGTATTAAAGTGAAACTGGACGACGGCATCGTTGGCAGAGTGAAAGAGATAATCGAATAGAGAATGGAGCTGGCAGGGGCGATAGAGATATCGACCCTGTTTTTTTGTTGTATGAGAGGTATATCGGGCTGGCAGGTGATGCCGGAACGCGACACTGTCGTCCGGGAAGGTTTG
>DAIPYL010000061.1:0-7975 GCA_036782755.1 Jeotgalicoccus sp.
TTCTGGATTATTCACAGTATAAGTTTTATTGCACTTATTGCTATTACGCTTATCTTCCTCAACTCACGTGTTATCGAGGAATCCAGAGCTGATGTTGCACAAATATCAAAAGAGCTTGAGGATGCTGTTTCTCTCAATGAAAACACTGATATTTAACAGTTTATATTACGCTTTGTCTGATATAATAATGAGTAATATAAACTACACAAGGATGTTTTTATGACGAATTATAAAAAAGATTATGAAAAGATATTCAGCGAATTGTCCGATGAGGATCAGCTCGCATTTAGCTCGCTCGACAGCGAGTTTGATAAAAACTTCATCACTGAGGATGCGAAGTATGAACAGCTTTATATAATGGCAGTTTCCATGATAGATGCCGGACAGAATTACGTGGAGTACTATAATGCCAAAACAAAAGATGTTGCACGCGTTGCTTCAAAAAAACTGCCTAAGTACCGCAGTAAGTACTGGTCTGATGCGGGGATTCTCGGCGTTTACTTTGCGATTCTGTTTTCAGCAACAATCTTTTTCTTTGGAGAGATTGTAATTTCCCTGGTACTTCCTGCCGTTATCGTTTTAATACTGGCTATGGTGCCTTTAATGAATCACGGTATTAAGCACCAGTCATCAGGCCGCGGCAACATGCAGACAGTTTCCGGTATTTTATTTATAATTCTGTTTGTCAGTGCAAACCTGTTAATACTGTTCATGAATTCCGACACACTCAGTCCGTTAAAAATTACGGCTTACGACGCATCAGCCGCTGAGACGCTGCTTTACATTGTTTTCGTGATTACAGCAGCCGCTTCAATTTACTTTATTTTCAGCTCTGATTCATGGGCAAGTAAACTGATTTTTATGGTGCTTCTTATATACAGTGCAGGCCGCCTGATTCATCCGTTTGATTTCCTTAACGGATTATCGGCATTCATCGTTCAGTACTTTATGTTCATCGGGTTAATTATTATTATTATCGCCCAGTACTTAAGAACAAAAAACACAGACAGTAACTGATATTAAAAAAAATGAATTTAAAAATCGCACTTGACTCCCGGAGGGAAGCAAGTGCGATTTTTTATTAATATTTTAATCCATTTCATTCGTTCTTCTTAATTTAAATGCCATTACAAATCCTATAAAGGCCAGTATCCCTGCAAACATAAATGACATATTAACACCGTGAATCATACCGGGTACACCTTCGTCCGGTTTCATCGTGTTAGTCATAATCGATACGAGCAGTGCCGTTCCTACTGCTCCGGCAACCTGTCTCATTGTATTGTTCATAGCTGTACCATGAGGTACCAGTTTGTTCGACAGCTGGTTTAAACCTTCCGTTGTCACAGGCATCATAACCATCGCTACACCAAGCATACGGAATGTATTAACGACCGCAAGATAAGTGAATGTCGTTTCTGTATTCAGATTGGCAAACATCAGTGTTGTTACGCTTAACATTCCGAGTCCGATTATCGCAAGCCATCTGGCCCCGTATTTATCGAACAATCTGCCGGTTATGGGACTCATAAGCCCCATAATCAATGCACCCGGCAGCAGCATCATGCCGGACTCCATCGCTGAAAATCCAAGCATTGTCTGCATAAAGATTGGCAGAATCACTGCGCCGCCGATCATCGACATAAAGACAATCATACCGAGTGACGTGGACAGTGTGAATATTTTATCTTTAAATACTCCAAACTCGAGCATGGGTTCTTTCAGTCTGTTCTGGCGTTTAATGAACAGTACAAGTGAGATTGCACCAACGATAATCGGTATAATTACCATAAGACTCAGCCAGCCGCTGCTTCCTGCTGCACTGAAGCCGTATAGCAGTCCGCCGAATCCAAGTGTTGACAGCATGATTGAGGTCATATCCAGTTTCGGATTCGTTTTCTCCGTTACGTTTCTTAAGATAAAATACGCTACAACGAGGTCGATTACAACGATTGGCAGCAGCATGTAGAATAATCCGCGCCATGGATAAATATCGATAAACCAGCCTGACAGCGTCGGACCGATTGCCGGTGCAAAACTGATTACAAGTCCAAACATTCCCATCGCTTTACCGCGTTCAGTACGCGGATAGACAAGGAATAGAATCGTCTGCATCAGAGGCATGATTATACCCGCACCTGCAGCTTGTAATATACGTCCTGCAAGAAGTACTGAGAACGACGGCGAGATACCGCAGATCAGCGTTCCGAGCCCAAACAGAGACATTGCTGTAAAGAATAAAGCTCTCGTGGAGAACTTGTTGATTAAAAATGCTGTAATGGGAATCATTATTCCGTTGACGAGCATAAATATCGACTGCAGCCACTGGGCTACATCGGCATCGAGATTCAGGTCGCTCATTATATGAGGTATTGCTGTGGCAAGAAGTGTCTGATTTAATATCGCTGCGAACGCTCCTGATAAGAGCACGGCCATTAATATTGTTCTGTTTCCAGCAGTCAGTTTACTGCTGTTTTCATTTCCCAAAGACATCAATTTTCCTTCTTTCATAGACTTTCACAATCATTGATTGTATAATACAACTATATAAAAAGTCAAGAAACGAATCTGAAAGGCTCGTGTTTATAAATGGTTAACGATGAATCTCTAGAATCCCTGGAACTTGAAATCGCAATGATGGTCCGCGCATTAAGAACGAGAACTGTAGAACTTGATAAAAAGCAGGAATTTAAACGTGCCAGCTATTTAATTCTTCTGCTCATTACGAAAAACGGGCCGATGAGTGTCAAACATATCGCAGAAAAGCTCCATCTCGATATTTCTACGGTCAGCAGACAGGCCGCAGATCTTCTTGCGGATGATATGCTGAGCAAACAGCCTTCTAAAACCGACGGCCGTTCATATCTTTACGATATTAACAGTAAAGGTCTTGATATGATGACACATATCAGGCACAGCAGAAAGCAGCGTTTTTCCAAAATGATTCAGGAATGGGATGAAACAGAAATTGAAGAGTTTGCCCGTCTGATGAAGAAGTTTAACAGCTTAATGAATTAAAACAGCCGCTTCACCAGCCACGGTGAAACGGCTTATTTTTTATTTACTTATCTGTTCATTAAAGAATTCGATTAGTTTTGTATTCATATCGTCCTGATTTTCAGTGTATAAATACTGATGCCCCTCATTTTCATATGCTGTGAGTTCGACATCTTTATTCTGCTTTTTCATTTTTTTATACATTTGAACGGATTCAGAGTACGGTACTCTTACATCGTTATGCGAGTGGAATATTCTGAGCGGACAGCGTATTCTTTGAGTGTTATTTAAAGGTGCAATACACTGCATAAATTCATCATGCTGGCCGATAAATCCGTATTCATGCGAACGCTGCTCGCGGCGCCACGCCGGTGTGTTAGTCAATAGTGTCGTAAAGTGTGAAATACCGACAATATCCACTGCCCCTTTCCACAGTTTAGGGAACTGGGTAATTAACAGCAGCGTCATAAATCCGCCGTAACTTCTGCCCATAATAAAAATGTTATCTTTATCCGACTTGTGGTTATTGATCAGATGTTCTCTTAATTCAACAACATCTTTTGCCGCATCGATTCGTTTCTCCTGATTATCGAGACCGATGTAAAATTTAGAATACCCCGTCGAGCCGCGAATATTCGGCACAGCAACCTGATAGCCCTCTTTGTACAGTTTATAATACAGTTCGTTAAATTCAGGGCGCGCCTGAGATTCCGGTCCGCCATGGACATGTATTGCTGTCGGTGCATATTCAGTGTCCTGCCGGTACAGATAATATGGTACATCCAGTCCGTCAAATGACGGGTAAGTTCCATGCATCGTCCGAACTTCGGTATCCGCTTCACGGTTGCCGAACAGCTTCTCTGTGCTGCTGTCTGTTAAATTAAATTCGTAGACCGCATGCGGTGTTGCCATATCCGAATACAGTGCATACAGCTTATCATTCGAGTTGACCAGTGAATGTATCACGCCGTCACTCAGGAATTTAATTGTTTCAAGCAGATCATTTTCCACATCGTATTTAAACAATTTGGAGAAGCCTTTTTTATTTACTTCAAAGATTACTGTGTTTTTATCTTCAAGCACAATAACTTTGTGAATATCCCATTTAAAATAAGTCAGTTTCTTAAATTCAAATGTTTCTTTATTCAGCTTATATAAATTTAAGTTCCCTTCCAGGTAATCACTCGTAAACAGTGCTTCAGACTCATTCAATGAACTGTAATTGCCAAAACGCCCTGCCGGCAGCCCGGTATCTGTCAGCTTTGCAGTTTCCAGGTTGTAAAGATAAACTTTTTTATCTATATTATTCACTGCCTGGCTCATCAGCAGATGACTGTCATCAAATTTACCGATAATCGAACTCGGTGTCTCAAATGAATTGAGCACGGTTTCGTGACTTTCCGAATGCTCAATCAGTTCAAACGTTTTACCGTCCTTATGATGTCTTAAATAAATAAAAACGTTGTTCATATGTACACCGTAATGGTGGTAATAATCATCATCCGCTGTCAGCTCAATTTTTCCTTCCCCTTTAAAAAGGTTGAGCTGCTCGCGTTCATTGCCGTTCAAATCTGTTGCGATCAGTAAACCGCCGTCAGCAAACCAGTAGTTTTTAACATTTTCGTCTTCTTCCGTTACTTTTACATAACTTTTATTTTGTAAATTGTAGCTGTGCAGTTCACGCTTTCCTGTTTCATCAGAAATAACATATAAATTCTCTTCGTTCTTATCCAGTTTCAATGATAGATATTTAGTAAACTCCGTCACTTCGGCACCCTCTTTTAATTATGTAATCCTTATATATAAAAATACCCTAATCCTCAGTGAATTGTAAGGATTAGGGTTCATTTTTATAATTATTGCATATTAAAGTAGTCTACAGCAATCTGAGTGCCGACTTTAGCGTTGTTGTATACTAATTTAATGTTGGCTTCCAGCGACTTGCCTTCTGTTTTTTCTACGATTTTACCAAGCAGGAACGGTGTTGAATCTTTACCGCCGATGCCGTTTTCTTCAGCTTCTTTAACTGCTTCCATAACGATTTTGTCGATGTATTCTTTCGGCAGTTCATCGTTTTCTGGAATAGGGTTCGCGATAACTGTTCCGCCTTCAAGTTCAAGGTCGTGTTTCGCTTTAATGATTGCGGCAATACCTTCAGTAGTTTCAGCCACAGTGTTTAATTTAATGTCACTTGTGCGGGTGAAGAATGCCGGCAGTACTTCAGTCTGATAACCGATAACCGGTACACCTTTAGTTTCAAGGTACTCCATTGTCTTATCAAGATCTAAAATAGATTTAGCTCCTGCACAGATAACAGCTACATCAGTTTTCCCTAACTCATCAAGGTCTGCTGAAATATCCATAGTTTCTTCAACGCCGCGGTGAACGCCGCCGATTCCGCCTGTAACGAAGAATTTAATGCCTGCCATTTCAGCACAAATCATTGTCGATGCTACAGTTGTAGCCCCAATGCGTTTAGCTGCAATGATTTCTGCAAGGTCGCGGCGTGAAACTTTTGCTACACCTTCAGAGTTGCCTAACTTTTCAAGTGAAGCTTCATCAAGTCCGACTTTAATTTTTCCGTCCATAATTGCAATTGTTGCAGGTACTGCTCCGCCTTCGCGAACGATACTTTCAACAGTTTTAGCCATTTCAACGTTTTGCGGGTATGGCATACCGTGTGAAATAATTGTTGATTCCAAAGCAATTACCGGTTTATTATTCTCTAAAGCTTCTTTAACATCCGGGTGTAATTCGATTAAATGATTCATTTAACTTCCTCCATGTCTTTAATAAGTTGTTTTTCTGTTAAGTCCTGACGCACGGTATATTCTGTCTCTATTGTTTTACTGCTGTTCATCATCGCCATCTTGACTATGTCATCAACCGGATAACCCTTCAGCCAGCCGAATACAACTGCGCTGGAGAACGAATCTCCGGCCCCTGTAACGTCGACAACTTTTTCTGATGGTATAATGCTGTAAATCTTGCCGCCGTCGTCCTTACCGCTGTAAGCTATCGATTTGACGCCATTTGTAACGATAACGTGACTAACTCCGGCATCATTCCACATTGCTGCTGCTTTAAGCAGTTCTTCGTCGCTGTTTATCTTAATATTGAAGTGCGCTTCAGTTTCATCTCTGTTAACAATCAGCCAGTTAACCGGATTTAAATTATCCGGCAGGCGGTTCATCTTCGGTCCCGATACAGGAATCAGCACAAGATTAATATCATGCTTTTCCGCATAGGCGCATAAGAAATCGAGGGAAACCTTAGGTGTGTTTAGATCAGCAATGATGCATTTTGCACGCTTTAATATGTAAGTCTGTTTAATCAGCACTTCAGGTGTCAGATGATCGTAGATATTCATATCGGCAAAACCGTACTCCATCTCGCCCTCATGATTGATTAAAGCCGTGTAGCATCCTGTACTCTGTCCTTCAATATGTTCAGCAAAGTCAAGGTTGATAAACGATGAAGTCTCTTCTTCAATCGTCTTCCATTCACCATCATCGCCTCGCGTTGTGATTAACGCAACACTTTCACCAAGCCTGCCCAGATTCTCACCAATGTTGCGCGCAACACCTCCGACGGAATGTGCAGACTGTATAGGGTTTGATGTACCGTGGATAAGTTCATTATGTACGAAAAACTTA
Organism: Jeotgalicoccus sp.; assembly: GCA_036782755.1. Lineage (GTDB taxonomy): Bacteria > Bacillota > Bacilli > Staphylococcales > Salinicoccaceae > Jeotgalicoccus. Next base: position 6,654 of record DAIPYL010000061.1, read on the forward strand.
CGGTCCACGTTTGCAGCACCTACACAGACAATCGGATACTCTGCGTTCAGTACATAAGCCTGGCCCTGGATAAACTCTTTCTTAACAAGGTCAGATACTATCGCAGCTACAGCTGAACTCGTCAGTCCTACTTTTCTCGCAAGCTCTGTTTGTGAAATAAACGGGTTATTCTTTATGTATTTTAAAACGTCATTTTCTTTAGGATGCATTATTATCCTCCTAACTCACTTTTTACTGCTTTAAATAATCATTAATTTAAGCAATAAAAACTTATCTTAACATAAAACGACACACTTTTTGTGAAAAAGTAACATTATTTGTGAAATTTATGAGAATATTTTCACTAAATCTATATTTCAGACAGAATTCTTCTTAAATATACACTTAAAACAATCAATATTACAAAGGGCATTGTAACGTGTATAAGCACTTGCTGTGGCTGTTCACTTCTTCTACTGATACATACTTGCACCCGGAGTTCTATGAAGCACTTAGATAATCTTAAAGATAAACAAAAAAACACTGTGCAATTAAGCACAGTGTTTCTGTATACCACCGGTCGGGATCGAACCGACACTCTCTAACGAGAATTGGATTTTGAATCCAACGCGTCTGCCTGTTCCGCCACGGTGGCTAAGTAAAAAAAAATACTAATTAGTCATCTAATTAGTTTAAAAGAATAAAGCGGAAGATAGGATTTGAACCTATGTCTTGCTTCAGGAAGAAGCATGTTCTAAACACTAAACTACTTCCGCATAAAGTATAGTTAAAGGCGCCAACCGGATTTGAACCGGTGATAGAGGATTTGCAGTCCTCTGCCTTACCACTTGGCTATGGCGCCAAAGGAAATAAAAAACTGGGCTGGAAGGATTCGAACCTTCGCGTCACGAGACCAAAACCCGTTGCCTTACCGCTTGGCTACAGCCCAAAAATGGGGCGGCTGATGGGGATCGAACCCACGTATGCCGGAACCACAATCCGGTGTGTTAACCACTTCACCACAACCGCCATTTTAAAATTATTATGCAGGGGTAGTAGGAATCGAACCCACATCAAAGGTTTTGGAGACCTCTATATTACCATTATACGATACCCCTATACTAATGGAAGGGGGCAGATTCGAACTGCCGAACCCGAAGGAGCGGATTTACAGTCCGCCGCGTTTAGCCACTTCGCTACCCTTCCGTAAAAATGCCGGCCAGAGGACTTGAACCCCCAACCTACTGATTACAAGTCAGTTGCTCTACCAATTGAGCTAGGCCGGCTTAAATGGTGGTTCAGGACGGAATCGAACCGCCGACACTGTGAGCTTCAATCACATG
>DAIPYL010000062.1:0-7904 GCA_036782755.1 Jeotgalicoccus sp.
CGATATAGAAAACGATGTGGACCGTCCGAATTTCGATGCTGCCTTATCAGTACTGACTAAAGAAACATCGTACATCAATATACTCGGCAGCTATGAAAAAGGACAGATTCCTGAATATGAAGGCGTGATTCAAAATGAAAAACATACTGACAGGTAAAATATACGGATTTAATGAACTACGCTCTTTGAGACAGTAAACGTCCTGCCCGGTCAAAGAACTCCATTTCCCCATAAAAAACCGGGGCTGGGACATAAGTCGTTAAAAGATATTATATTTCATGCAGAATAGATGAAATCCGTACGTTAGACTCCTTGGGGAAAAGCATCAGGGTAAGACTACAGGCTTACGCGATGCCCCAGGAAAGCTAACGTACGGATTGTTTTTTTCTTGAGTTATTTATATCCCAGCCCCAGATTTTCATTTTATTTCTGACGTTTCTGTACAAAGAAACCGCTGTATTCGTCCCATTCTGCGAAAAATACATCATCCAAATCTGAACCTGTTTCTTCTTTTATTTTCTTACGAAGCCATGTTTCATCTTTGCCGATTTCTTTCAGTCTTTCGTGCTCTACTATTCCTGAATCGACAAACAGATATGATAATTCATTTTCAGGATAATCTGTTTTCAATTCACTGCGTGTCGGCGGTTCTCCACCTGCATATTGCATTACCGACAGCTCACCGCTTTCTTCCAGAATCGCATATTTCACTTTACTTAAAGAAAACACATCTTTCATTCTGAGAAGCATACGGACTTCATCAACGTCCATATTATTTTTCTTCATAATTTCTGAATCCAGCTGTCCGTCTTTAATAAGGACAACCGGATCACCTTGCGCTACACTTTTGAATATGCGGCTTTTCAGCGCAAATTTTTCCAGCACGTAAATGAGTAATGCCCAGAAGAATAAAGAAAACAGCATCTCATAAACAGGTACTGTCGCATCATACAGCGATTCTTCGATAATGCCGCCCAGTATTAATGCATAAACGAAATCAATCGGAGCAATCTGAGCCAGTTCTTTCCTGCCCATCAGTCTGAGTACAATTAACACACCAATCAACCCTAAGGTTAATTTCAACGCGTACATCATCATATCTTCCATTTTATTTCCTCACCTCAAGTAAGTATTAATCTTCATATACTAATAGAAATACCCCGGGCAAATTTATTAAAACAAAAAGACCAGGACATTTTTGTCCCGGCCTCTCATATTATTGTTAAATTATTATTATTTAACGAGAATATCTCTCTCATCAATATCTTTAACTTCTGCTTTAAGGTAGTACTTGCCTTTCGTGATATAAGCAATTAAGACTGTCAGCAGTGCTGCCAGTACTGCTGCAAAGAATGCTGCCGTACTTTGCAGGAATGGCCCCATATAGCCGAGCGCTGCGATTGTTCCAAGCAGACTCGCAATAATGAGTGACCATACACCAACCGGGTTCCATTTATATAAGTACTTCTGGCGCTCTTCATAGTAACCCGGTCCGATTTTCATCATACGTTTTACTACAAGGAAGTCAGTAACTAAAATCGCTGCCCACGACATCAGGAATACACCCTGGAACGTTAATGCCGCATCTAAATGATCTGTAATTCCGCCAAGCATTAATGCCATTGCTACAACACCTGCAACAACTACCCAGAATCTGCGTCCCGGCTTAAATTGTACAACGTTTTCAAAGAAATTCGATAATGATAAAGAACTGCTGTAGATGTTCGTTACGTTAATACGGACCTGCGTAAGCATTGTGAATAATGCACCGCCGATACCTAATAAGTGAACGATATATACACCGGGGTTTGGTTCATTTAAACGTACACCAAACCAAATCCCAAGTCCGCCCATTACACCGTAACAGAAAATCTGCGGGATAAATCCAATCGCAAATGAACCGCCTTTGATGTGGCCGGGTTTTAAGAATCTTGCATAGTCTGACGCTATAAGTGCAGTCAGTCCGATAATTCCGTGCTGCATACCGATACACAGTAACAGTGCTGTTCCGCCGACCTGCATACCTTCAGGCATATAAGTCCAAAACGCGCCGCCATATTGTGACGGTGTCATAAATGCCACAACTATTGCTGCAACAAGGAACACAAAGAATATTGGCAATGACCATTTTTGTAATTTATCAAGCTGTTTAATTCCAAACCAGTTAAGTGGAATAACAAGTGTTCCAAATACGACTATTAAGAGCCATACAGGAATAACAGGGAAGAATTCATGTACTGCAAAGACAAGGATCATACCTTCAAGTGCACAGTACATAATAAAGTTAGAAGCATATATTAAAGATGTTAATGACGCGCCTATGTACCCGAAGCCGCCGCCCCGTGACATTAAGTTTACGTTCATTCCTGATCTTGCTGACAGGTAAACGATAACCGTACCCATGACACCTGCAACGATAATTGCGTATGCTGCTGATATCAGAGCATTAATCGCACCGAACTGCAGTGCCATAACACTTCCTATTTGGAAGTAGAATATTGCTGTAGCAATACCAAAAGTAATATTAGTAATACTGAGCCATCCCATTTTACGTTCGTTATATGGAACTTTAGATAATGAGTGGTCACTCTCGGTCGTTTCAATCTGATGATCTGCTATTTCCTCAGACCTCATAATTATCCTCTCCAATCTTATGAAACTTTATATTAAGACGACTTTTACACTATACACGTTTTCAGTGAACAAATCAAGCTCTTGTGTATATTATTACACTCTATAGTCGACATAACATGTATATTAACAATAAAAATGAAAGTATACTTTATCATATAGTTATGAAATTAAGTTTCAAAATTAATGGCTCTGGTGAAATAATGCACTTGGTTTAAATATGTCTAAACACAAAGAACCCCTTGCCATCATTCGTGTTTCACGGCAAAGGGTCTCAATGAAATTTATTAATAATCAGTTCCTTCAGAGTAAGTATTTTGTGCATTCCACAATAAATACTCATCTGCACCATTATCTTTTAATGCCTGAATCTGAGCTTCCACTTCCGGGGCATTATAGTCGATATAATTGCCCGTTCCTAAATATGCCGCAGTGAAATCCTGAATCCACGGTCTCGATTTTGGCGGTTCTTCGAGTGCGCCGAGCACTTCATTTTCAACTTTCATATACTGATCAACAACTGCATACGGTTCAGTATCAGGTGCTGCTATTTCAAACGCACCTGCTCCCCAGTGCGACGGATAAATCATCGATGAAATGATATCCACATTATCTGCAATCTGCGAGAAGTTCTGGCCGATACCCGGTGCTTCACGCTGTGTTGCCGCATATCCGAATACATCGACTGAAACATCGACATCATACGGTTTTAATTGTTCATTCGCATACTCCACAAAGTCGGTAACAGCGTTTACTCTCTGCTCCACTTCATCCGCTTCAGTATCTGCATATCCGCCAAAACTGTATGTCAGCCCGGGTGACAGTGCTTCAAATGATTCCGGAAACCTTACATAGTCAAACTGAATTTCCTGAAACCCGAGTTTGGCCGCTTCAATCGCAATATCCACGTTGTAATCCCATACCTCTTTCAGAAACGGATTGACGAAACTTTCTCCGCTGCTGTTCTGCCAGACTGTCCCGTCAGCATTCAGATACGATAAATCCGGCCGCTCCATTGCGAGTCTTGAGTCTTTGAAGACAACGATGCGCGCAATCGGATAAATTTCGTTGTCTTCCATTGTTGTCATCAGTTCGTCCGGATCGACGTAATCATACATATGATTTTGCGCAATTTCATTATTGACATCAAGCGGCATCATAATATCACCGATATCTTCTTTAACGTCGATGACCATTGCGTTTAAATTTGTATTATTAACGAGATCAATCAGCTCCGGCATTCTGTCTCCGCCTGCAGAAAATGCTGTGACAAAAATACCTTTAACCCCTTCTTCAGGGTAGGCAATATCCACATCGGACTGATATTGAAAAACGGGTGTCGTGTCTTCGTTAATTGAGTACAGCGGACTGTCATTCAGGTTCAGTGCCGCTGCCGGCGTTTCTGATTCAGCTGTTTTTTCTTCAGCCGGTTCTTCCTCCTCCTGCTCCGGTTCTTCAGCCTCAGTTTCTTCCGCCACTTCAGGTTCACCACCGCCCATTTCTGTTCTGATTGCCAGTGCAAGCAGTAAAAACAGTATTGCGAGAACTCCTCCGACCATAATTAAAAATTTTCTCGTACTCATTCAGTTACCCCGCCTTCTGCATCGATTGTATCCGGATTAATCAGCGTATAGCCTTTATCTCTGAGTCCGTTGACGATATCCGCCAATGCTCCGCTCGTCCATGTACGGTCATGCATCAGAAGGTTCGCCCCGTCACCGAGCATTTCGGTGTTCACCATAATATCTGCGAGTGCTCCCGGCTCCTGATATTCAGGCTCCCAGTCAAAACCGTATGTCCAGTTCATAACAGTCATGCTCTCTTCCTCAGCTATATTGATTGATGATTCGCTGTTTACTCCAAACGGTGCTCTGAAATATTTCGGACGCTCTCCAATCACTTCTTCGATTAAATCGCTTGTATCGACAATTTCAAGCGCAGTATCTTCGGGGGTGAGTGCACTTATATTAAAATGATTATAAGTATGATTTCCGATTTCAAAACCAAGCTCATGTATTTCTCTCAGTTTTTCCTGCCCCTCTTCCGACTCGATATACATGCCGTTCACGAAAAATATCGCAGGGGCATCGAGTTCTTTTAATGTATGTGCCATCTCAACCGCATTTCCATCCGGTGCATCGTCAATCGTAATAAGTACCGCAGCTGATTCAGCTTCATCCGATGCAGGCACTATCTGTGACGTTTTGGCATCTACTGTGTACAGTTTTTCAGGCGCACTCTCTTTGGCTGCTTCCGATTCTGTCCGCTCTCTGGTTTCAGCATCTGATACCTCTTCACCAAGTGAAGTTTTCACTTCATAGCCGGTATTATATAATGCCTGCATCTGCTCATTGATCGATTCATAGTGCGCTCTGACATCTTTATGCACTTCATTGATTTCATCCACGCCGTCTCTCATCGTATTATAATCAGCAGCTTCGCTGCCGAGAGATTTAAAGAATGAAGTTTCAGCACTCGTGACGTTTCCATATCCTTCACGGACATTTTTTACACTGACGGCAAGCTGCTCTGCCCTATCTGATAACTGATTAACCTGTTCTTCTGTCAGATTCTCACTTTCACTGACATCAGCAGATGCAAACTCCTCCGACAGTTCTTTCAGCTTTTCTTCATTATCCGACAGCCCTGCTGCCAGTTCAGCACGCTTATTTAAATTCTCATACAGCGGCGACTGATTATCTTTAAAATCCGACAGTTCTTCATCAGTCACCGATTCATTAAATAAGCCGGACATATCAGCTTCATAGTCAATAATACTCTGGACAGTCTCAGTCAGTGCCGGCGCAGTATCCTCTTCAAAATTTTCAATGTTGGATAAGACTTTATCATCCGGATTCCCGCACGCGCCCAGTACAAGCACTGCTGCCATGAGCAGCGTCGTCAATATGTATCTCTTCATCGATAACACCCCAATCAAAAATTCATGTAATAAAATATATATCCATTAAAAAAAGGGCAACTCCATATAATGAAGTTACCCTGTTAGCTGTAAATAATGCACATTTTACATTTATTTCATTTAGAATCAGATTCGATGCCGAGACTGCAGTATATCCCTGCAATGAATAATATAAAAACAGCGAGGTAAACGATAAAATTATACTCCATCGGAATAATTGAACCTACACTGAACATCAGCAGTGTCGCTGTCAGGAATAAAAGAATTGCCGCTTTTTTCATTTACTCGTCATCCTCTGTTATCCATACTGTTTTATCTTCAAACGGAATACGTTTCGGTTCCGGTTTTTTCTTCATATCCGATTCCCCGACGAAAATTACACCGAGAATTTCTTCATCATCTGCCAGATTAAAGTATTTTTTTACAGGCTCGGCATAGTAAGCGGGACCGCTCTTCCAGATTGCTCCAAGGCCGAGACCGTGCGCTTCAAGAAGAATATTCTGTACCGCAGCTGAGACTGCCGAAACATCTTCAATGTAAATTGCTTTGTCATTGCCTTTCTCGGGACTCAAAGCAACGACGATAGCTGTCGGTGCAATTAACGGCTTCGAACTGAGTTTTTTAATACGCTTCTGACCCGCTTCACTTGCCGGATCATCGACACGTGTTTTCGCCCATTCAGCCAGTACACGCGACAATGGCAGACGTCCGTCACCCTGCAGCACAAAAAACTTCCACGGCTCCGTATGGTGATGATTCGGCGCCATAATTGCCGCCTGCAGCAGCTGTTCAACAACTTCTTTACTTACAGGTTCAATATCTTTAAATATTTTAACACTGCGCCTTGTTTGTATTGCTTCACTTATATTCATTATCTTTCTTCCTCCGCACTTTTCAGACGCTCCTCAATCCAGCTGATAATGGTATTGAAGATTTCTGTCTTCATAGTAAATTCATTAAATATTTCATGCTCCAGTTCCGGATAAATAATCAGCTTTTTATCTTCTGAAGATATTTCGTCGTGGAACTCGACAGAATCCTGACTTGCTACGAGACCATCATTTTCGCCGTGCAGAATAAGCACCGGATCTTTAAAATCTCGCGCTTCAAGTTTTAAATATTCGACGCCTTTCTCAATCGTTCTGATCAGGCCGATGGAAATTTCTTTTTTGTTCAGCGCATCCTCGACGTAATGCTTCAGCACGATTTCCGTGCTGCACAGTCCTTCGCCGAGTTCATTCTTAATATAATCATTGCTGTCGAGGCCGACCGGAACGTTAGCAAATAATTCATGATTGTAACGCGTCAGTCCGCCGGATATAATATAGCCGTCAACTTTACGCGGATACTTCGTACCGTATAACGCAGCTGTGTAACCGCCCATACTGTGACCGATAACGAACACCTGCTGTTCCGGAAGCAGTTTTTTCGTATAAAGTACAATTGCGCCGAGATCATCTGTAATCTCATCCACATTTGAATAAAAAGTATTCTCGCCGGAAGAATGACCATGGCCGCGCTGATCGTAACGGATAACGTTAAACCCGTTTCTTATCAGTGTACCTGCAATATCATCATATCTTCCGAGATGCTCTGCAAGGCCGTGGACTATAATGACTGTCGCCTTTGCTTCCTCAGGCACTTCTGTCGTCTGTATTTTCGTATAAAGTAATGTACCGTCTTTCGACTCAATATATTTTACAAATGACATAATCATCACTCCAATCTCTGTTACTTGAAATTATAACCTTTCCTCGTGAAATTGCATATCTTAAAGGGTTAATATATTATTGATAGAAATACTAATTATAAAGGTGCTATTATGACCAATCAGAAAAAATACATACTCTCGTTCACATGCGGTTTTCTTTTATACCTCATTATGTTCGTCGCATTAATTTACTTTAATTTTATTTATTATACGACCGGCTTTTTCGCTTTTGTTATATTTGCGTTCGTTGCATCTGTACTGTTCAGAACACTTGCAAATAAATTCGCAAAAGAAGGCGACCGTCCGGACCTGTACTATATGATTTTTATCGGCAGCTTTGTTATACCGACACTGATACATATGATTTTCTTTATTTAATTTTAAAAACACAAACAGCATAAGATACGATAGATAAGAAAGAAAAATCGTCCTTGATTCCTCGGGGAAAAGCATCTGCGTGAGACTGCAGGCTCACGCGATGCCCCGGGAAAGCAAGGACGATTTTTAATTATATAATTATTTTTATACACTTACTTTTAATTTGTTCGCTATCAGTTCAAGTATTATCGCCACAACAAGAATAATCAGCGTAATCCGCATAGATCACACGGCTTTCATACGGAATGTCCTGCTCCTTCATCT
>DAIPYL010000063.1:0-7897 GCA_036782755.1 Jeotgalicoccus sp.
CATAGTTAGTCGAATCCGCTTCACCTGTATTCGGTAGTTCTTCTCCATCATACGAGGCCGTATCTTCTGCTTTCACTTTCTCTTCAAGTTCAAGCTTCTGCGCTTCTGTTAAATCTTTTTCTTCAATAATTTTTGAAGACATTACACGTGTTACTCTCTGATCCAGTGTAGACAAATCTTCAGCAATGTTTTCTTCACTGAACGATATTCCACTTAGAATATCTCCGTAGTCATATCGGTAAAGTTTTTTCTTGCCTGTTCCTGCAGTTGCTGCAGTTTCCTGTTCCGCTTCAGCGTTTTCAGTTACTGCTTCTTCTGCCGTTTCAACAACGTCTTCAGATGGTTGTGATGTTACTGTGCTCTCTTCTTCAGTAGTCTGTTCATACCACTCTTCCGGCTGAATTTCAGTGCCTTCTGTCTCTTCAGGTTCCACTGTTTCAATCGGATCGATTTGCTCTATTGGCAATTCGGCTACATCCGTTTCGTCTTCAGTGTTGTCACCGTAGGCTCCATCTGTCTCAGATGATTCAGGTGCAGTCTCGTCTGTTATTGTTTCACTATCATATTCCGGGTTTGCTTCAGTGTTACCTTCTGCTTCTTCTGATGTATCACCAGGAGTCTCTTCTTCTCCTCCGGATACTTGTGATTCGTCTTCTTCAGGCACGTCAGTTTCATCTTCTGTCAGCTGCTCTTCGGATTCTGCCGGCTCTTCTTCCGACAGTCCCGTCTGCTGATCAGGTTCTGCAGGCTGCAGTAAATCTCCGCCGCCTTCAGTTGATTCTTCCTGAACGTTCTCTGAAGTTGTACCTGTATCTGTCTCTATATCATTATTATAAGTATCTGATTCTGGTGTTACTTCCTGAGTCGCCGCTTCACCTTCTGTTGTTACAGATGTTTCCGCGTTCTCTTTTGTCTCAGTTTCTGTTTCATTAATTGTCTGATTTGTTTCTTCTGTATTTTGTACCTCTTCCGGAACTGTATATGTTTCGGCTTCAATACTCTCATCTATCTCTTCGTCAGCATAAGCAATGTCAGGGATTAGTACAGTTGACAGCAGCAGTAATGATGTCAATTTCATTTTGTTAATTTTTGATTTTCGCATTGTTTTCCCCTCCACGCATCCTGAAATAAATTATACATTTTCGCGCTCATTTACATTAATGTACAATTTATTATAGTTGATGGCAGAGAGCATTTCTATACAATATCAAAGTTGTTACATAACCTTAATATTCACGTATTATTATGTAATTATACTAGTGAGTCATGTCATATGTGTTAATAATCGTGTCGTATGCACTTGAACCGAGTTCTTTGCACACGTAGAAAAACAGAACATCACAAATAATATGCTGGGCGATGCGGCTTGTCATATTCATATACTGAATGTTTGTTTCTTCTTCAGTAATTTCAAGTGCAATGTCAGAGTTCCTCTTCGCAATTGATGAATGGTTCTGAGTCAGAATAATAGTCATTACGCCTAATTTTTTAGCGAGTTTGACGATTTCTATAACTTCCTGTGTTTTACCCGATAAAGTAATCACAAACAGGACGTCATTCGGTTTCGCGTTTGTTAATCGTGTCATACATAAATATTTATCAGCAGTAAAGAAGGCGTTGATGTTCACACGGTGTAATTTCTGTTCCATGTCATGTCCGACGTTTGCCGAGTCTCCGACTCCAAAGATAAATGTATTGTCCGCTTTAACCATATGCTGTGCAGCTTCCTGCATGCGTTTACGATTGACGATTTTTTCAGTATTATACAATGCCTGGATTGTATTTTTAAATACTTTATCAAAGATATCTGCGTGCGTATCTTCTTCAATATCAATCACGCGCGAAATTTTTTCCTGCTCCAATGTGTGCAGTTCTTTCGCAAGTTCCACTTTTAATTCTTTAATTCCCTGCAGTCCGATTCTTTTGGCGAATCGTACAATGGCTGCATCACTCGTCGATGAGTGTTTGGCTATTTCCTTAACCGGCATATTAATGACTTTATTAGGGTTTTCCAGCATAAAGTTTGCGATACGCTGCTCGACCGGTGTCATATATTCCAGTCTTTTATTAATCTGACTAAGTACAGAAAACATAATTAACCACCTCTTTTACTGTTGTATTGATTCTCGATATGAATAATATGGTGTAATTATATCACTTCCTGCAATATATTGTTACAGTTTATTCCATGTATTTTTAAAACTATCTAATTTTTCGATTTATTCATATCGTTATTCCAACTCCAGCGGATATTGTGTCAGCTGGACACGGCAGTCTCCAAATTCTGTGACCATTTCCAGTCCCGTTGCATTATCACTTGGAAAAATTCTCGATGTCATAGTATATTTTCCGTCATTAATAAATACTTCGATACTCGATTTATCCATATAAATTCTCATGTTCCCGAGGTCTTCGTCCAGTTTAATGCGGCGTACAAGACCGTCTACATTCTCGATTTCTTCACCGCTGAACGTACGGTCCAGTGTCAGTATCCGCTGTTCACTGTCGTAAATAAGTTTGGTTTCATGGCGCGTATTTTTACGCATATATATATGCAGCATCGATGCATTGTTTTCAAGCACATCGATAATCAGTTCATATACTTCACCGTAAAATGCTGTCAGTTTTGTCGGGTATTCTTTAAAATACCCTTCTGCCGTAATCGCTTCACCGCGCAATTTCTCAAGATTCGGGTGAGGCAGCTGACGGATTCTGTCTTCGTCTATCGTCAGTACTCTCGGTATGGTCATTGCATTGACTGTTCCGTCCGCGCTTGATGGATAGCGGCTTTCTTCTGCTGCCATCCAGGCAAGCAGTACTCTGTTGCCGTCTTCATCAACAGTTGTTGCCGGGCGGTAAAAATCAAAGCCGCCGTCGAATTCATGGAAATCATCGTGGATGAAATAGTTCCCGCGGCGTTCAAAGTCGCCGATCATATAGCCTGACTGGTAAATATTCCAGAAATGCGTGTCGAATTTATCGAGACCTCTCGCATTGAATATCAGCACTGAATCCATGTTCAGATCGAAGAATTCAGGCTGCTCCCATAAATGACCGAATACTTTATAGCCCGTATCGAGCTCGCCGTCAAAGCGTAATTCTTCAACTGACGGACCGCGGTATATAACAACGCGTCCGAATTCTTCCCTGTTCATGGTGCCAAGGAACATAACTACTTCCCTGTCTATCACCGTCACATAGGGATTACGCAAGTATTCAGTGTACCCTGCCGGAAAATTTCTGATCAGCGGTGATGAATACTTCTGTACTTTGCCGTCGGTATTCATATAGCCTCCGAGCTGAGTTGTGAGCAGTTCATCGCTTTTCAGGCGTTCGCCTGTATAAAAATAACTGATCTCATTAAACACTTTAGACAGACTGCCGCCGAATATGTTTTCTGCATCGTACAGCGAGTCCGGTCTGACTTTTACGCCTTCATTCTGAAATGTAACGAGGTCTTTGGAAGTTGCATGATATATGTATTTACTGTCTGGTGTGACTGTTAAATCACTGTCCGGTGACCACTCGTAAAATAAATGATATATACCATTTACATAGTTAAACCCTGTCGGTGCACCTAAAAATCCAAAAGGCGGCTGAACATGATATACCTGTTTCCACTTCGAATCATCAGCTGCCTGTACTAAATCGTCTAATTCTGCACGCGAAATTTCTTCAAGTTTTTTTGGCATATATGTCCAGTACCTCCTGCGTTTATTTCAATTCGTCTTCAAGCTGCTGCTGTTCTGCTTTTAAATATCTGCGGTAGCCGATTTTTGAAATATGAATACTGATTTCATATAAAACAATCATCGGTACTGTAAGCAGCAGGTGTGTCATAATATCCGGCGGTGCGATAATCGCAGCCAGCACAAACATAATAAAATATGCATATTTTCTGTTCTTTTTAAGGAACATCGGTGTAATAATTCCGAGCTGTGTTAAGAATAATGTTAAGACCGGCATTTGGAATATAAAACCGAATGGTAAAATCGTTCTGAACAGAAATCCGAAATACTGGTTAATTCCTATCGTTGCTTCAATTCCCATTTCGGCGGATAAATCAAACGTGAATTTAATAATATACGGTACAACCACAAAATAACTGAATGCCAGACCAATCAGCATTAAAACCATAACTACAGGTATGTACATCAACGTTATACTGCGTTCTTTCTCGTACAGTCCCGGCGTGATAAATGACCACATCTGATACATAATAACCGGTAAAATTATAATAAAGGCAATAGCCACAATAACAATTAAATAAATCTTAATGGGATCTGTAATCTGGAATGCGTGCATCTGAACATTTTCCGTCCACGGTGCATTCTGCAATTGATAAATTAACGGTTTTGAAAAATAAAAACCGGCAAACAGTGCGGCAGCAAAAAAGTACATTACCGTTAACAATCGCTTTCTGAGTTCCTCAAAATGCTCGGTAAACTCTTTTTCCTCATCGGCCATTTAACTCACCTCTTTAAAAAAAGGCGGCTTTCGCCACCCTCTCATTTATGCTTCTGATTCAATTTTTTTAGGTTCTTCTTTTTTTGCTTCTTCATCTGATTTTCTGCTGACTTTTACTTCTTCGTCATCGTCGTCATCAGCAAGACCTTTAGTAGCATCTTTAAATTCTTTTAGTGTAGAACCGACGGCTTTACCGAACTGCGGAAGTTTCTTAGGTCCGAAAATGATAAGTGCTACAACTGCAATAACGATTAAACTTACTGGAGTAACCGCCATTAATGTGTTTGGTAAAAGAACTTCTATCATGAATACCCCTCCTATTTATTTTTCATCTGGAAAAATAGTGCCTGCAGCTCTACGCCTAAGTCAATACTGTGTACAGTCACATCAGGACCAGTGCTCAGCCGGATAGGTGTAAAGTTAAGAATGCCTTTAATCCCTGCTTGTTCTAAACGTTCTGCGGACTCTTGTCCAGCTTCCATCGGCACAGTCATAATTGCAACTTCAACGTTCTCCTGCTGTATGATTGCCTCTAAATCATCTGTATGAAAAATACTAATACCATTAATCTTTTTTCCTACAAGCGATTCATTGCTGTCAAAAGCGCCAACTACATTCATTTTATCATGAATGTTCGCAAATTTGTAGTTCAATAACGCACTGCCAAGATTACCTGCACCAAGAAGAATTACATTTTTTACATTGCTCCCCTGGATATGTTCCAAAAAGAACTTAAGCAGGCTGCCGACATTATATCCGTAACCTTTTCTGCCTAATTCTCCAAAATAAGAAAAGTCCCTGCGAATAGTCGCTGAGTCAATGTCTAATGCTTCACTAATTTCTTTCGAGGAAACTCTATCATTACCATTATTCTCTTCCTGTTTGAAGTAACGATAATAAAGCGGTAGACGTTTCATAGTTGCATTAGGGATTTTTTTCTTGTTAGACATTCCCTTTCACCTCTATATTTCTAGTCGCTCTATTATAACATAATATATATAGCGTCGCACCGGTTTATCTGGTCGAATTATGCCGGTTTTTCGTGTAAACTGGAGAGTGAAATGAGGTAGGCGTAATGATTCTTTTACAATTGGGAAATGTCTCGAAGGCATATGGAACGAATACAATTTTTGAAAACCTGGATCTCGAAGTAAAATCCGGTGAAACACTTGGTATCGTCGGGAAAAATGGCGCAGGTAAAAGTACTTTAATGAAAGTAATGGCTGATGAACTCACATATGACAGCGGCACAATAAGCATGCCGAAAAATGTGTCTCTCGGTTATCTTGCACAGCAGATGACTCTGGAGTCTGACGAAACTGTCAGAGATGAAATGCAGAAGCCGTTTTCACATATACTTAAAATGAGCGAAGATATGGCGGAAATTGCCGCATGGCTCAGCGAGCATGAGCACACTCATCAGGACTATGAAGAAAAACTTAAACGTTATGAAAATATACAGCTCGATTTTGAACATCAGGACGGGTATACAATCGACGCACAGATTAAGAGCGTCCTGACGGGTCTGCAGTTTACTGAAACTGATCTCGACCGTAAAGTCGAAGAATTTTCAGGCGGCCAGAAAACGCGTCTTGCTCTTGGTAAGATGCTGTTAACAAAACCCGACCTGCTCCTTCTCGATGAGCCCACCAACCATCTGGATATGGCGACTGTTGAATGGCTCGAACAGTACTTGAAGAGCTATGACGGTGCAGTGGTGATTATCAGTCACGACCGTTATTTCCTGGACCGCACCGTCGATAAGATTTATGAAATCGAACTGCACCGCGGGACATTGTATCACACTAACTATACAAACTACGTGAAAGAAAAAGAGAAAACACACCGTCTCAGAATGAAACAATATGAGCGGGAGCAGAGTGAAGTCAAAAGACTCGAGACGTTTATCGAGAAAAATATTACACGGGCATCCACTTCCGGCATGGCGAAAGACCGCCGGAAAAAGCTTGAAATGATGGACCGCATGGACCGGCCGTTCATCGACCGCTCGAGTGCTGACTTCCACTTCACCATTAAACGTGAGAGCGGCAACGATGTGCTGAGATTGAAAGACTTGTCCATCGGCTACGATGATACGGTACTCCGCAGCGACTTATCATTTAATGTGGATAAGGGAGACCGCCTGGCAATATTAGGACCAAACGGTATCGGTAAATCGACGCTTGCAAAAACAATCGCAAAAATCATTCCGGAACTTGCCGGTAATATTCAGTACGGAACAAACGTAACAATCGGCTACTACGATCAGAAGCAGGCTGAATTTACATCTCAGAATAATGTACTTGAAGAACTCTGGAAAGAATATCCCGAGATGAAAGAAAGCGACGTCAGAAAAATACTCGGCCGCTTCTTATTTACACAGGATGAAGTTATGAAACAGGTCAATTCATTAAGCGGCGGCGAAAAAGCGAGAATACAGCTCGCTAAACTGATGCTTGAAGAAAACAACCTGCTGATCCTGGATGAACCGACCAACCACCTGGATATCGACAGCAAGGAAGTATTGGAGACGGCACTCGAGAACTTCCCGGGAACGATTATCGTCGTCTCCCACGACCGTTATTTCATCGATAAAATCGCAACCCGTGTCATGGAAATCGAACCGCACAAAGTGATGATGGTCGATGGTGATTACAGTTATTTCCAGCATAAGAAAAAAGAAGCTGAGTTTATGGAAACACCTGTTGAGTCAGTAGAAGAGAAGAAAGAAAATGTCTCTGACTATGAAGCTCAAAAACAGCGCCGCAATGAATTAAAACGCGTTAAAAAACAGAGTGAAAAACTTGAGCAGGAAATACAGACGCTGGAAACTGAACTGACGATGATTGAAGATAAGCTGGTCGCACCGGAAGTCTTTAATGATTATGAAAAAGCCCAGGAGCTGGATAACAGACTGCAGGAAATTAACGCTAAACTTGAAACACTGATGACTGAATGGGCAGAAGCAGAAGAATTGCTCGCTGATTTTTAATATTTTTACAGAAAATTTACTGAGTGTTCGGGCAAAAGTGGACTTTTACAATAAAAAGTTATCCACATTAGAAATGCAGTGATAACCGCACCTTTCGTGATTTATCCACATATTTCACAGTTATACACAAGGTTATCCACAGATTAATGCACAACTTATGATAAGTTACCCACAAACTATCCACAATTTGTGGACAAAACGTACGTTCCGTATTGACAGAACGCATAATGTATCAAACGTATTATTAAATGTATGTACGTTCGATTAATAATAAAAAGAGCTGAAAAATTTCAGCTCTTTTTATTATTCTGTATATTTACCGGAATCCGGTTTTGCAATTTCATCAAAGTTATTTGCGAGTTTACTCAGTTCATCTTTAAGTTCCTGCCCTATCATCGGCTGGCCGTGTCCTGTTATTGCCGCTTCAGGACTTACTGA
>DAIPYL010000064.1:0-7766 GCA_036782755.1 Jeotgalicoccus sp.
TATTTTTCAAGACAGTATAAATTAGTGAAAGAACACTAATAAAATATCAAAATACGGATTAGTACCAACTTGGTCAAAGTTTCCATTAATTGTTTATTCACAGATACTTTTTATCACGTATAATAAACAGACATGATTATTTAATGGAGAGTTGACTAAATGAGTATTATGTTCGGTTTTTTAATTTTTATTGGAACGATTTCCACAGCAGTTTTATTCGGTCTGGCAATGCACGGACACTGGACTGATAAGGAAGACAATGCATCTTTCTGGAAGCCGGTATTTGTACTGTTAACTGTATCTGGTATTCTGATGATCAATCGCGCATTGATTATAGAAGGTGCCACAATCAATGAAGCATTCTTAATTTTATGGGTCATGGTGTCGATTGGAATGTTCATATCGATGGCATCCAGCCGTTTTTATAATTTAAAGTACAAGCAAAAAGGTAAATTCAGTAAAATTTCACGCAATGGATTTATTATTGGATTTATACTGTTTCTGTTATTTGCATTTACTCTTCCCGGAACTAACGTAGAAGAGGATGCAGCAGCAAAAGTAGAATCGGAGTCTGTACAGACAGCAAAAGAAATTTCTGAAGCGAACGAAGCAGACTCTGAAGTTGAAAAACAGGCGGAGAAAGAGCAGTTGGCTGCCGAGAAAGAAAAAGAAGACTCAGCAGTTCAGAAGAAAGCTGAAGAAGAACAAGCTCAAGCTGACAAAGAAAAACAGGAAAAAGCGGAGCGTGAAGCGAAAGAGCAGCAGGAAAAAGAAGAAAAACTTGCAGCGGAAAAAGCGGCTAAAGAGAAAGCTGAAAAAGAAAAACAGGCTCAGAAAGAGAAAGAAGAAGAGGAAAAGTTATCTTCTCAAATGGACGGTTTGACGGCAGTAGAACTTTATCGTGTGGTGGATGGTGATACTGTTCATGTTATAGACAGTGATAATAATCTGTTGAAATTGCGTCTTTTATTAATCGATACACCGGAAACAGTGCATCCGAATAAACCTGTGGAACCGTTTGGTCCCGAAGCTTCAGCGAGAATGACTGAGCTGATGAACAATGCTGATATTTTGCATATTGAGTATGATGAAGGTGAACAGACGGATCACTATGGCAGACATTTAGTCTATTTATATGCTGACGGTGAGAGTGTTCATGAAGTGCTGCTTGAAGAAGGGCTTGCGAGAGTCGGTTACATATATGAGCAGCAGCGCTACCTTGCAGAGTTTCGTACAAAAGAACAGTATGCTAAAAATAACCATCTTGGTATCTGGTCAATTCCCGGCTACGTGAACGAGACCGGTGAAGGATTCAACAGTGAAGAGGAAGAAGAAGCAGTTGTTGAAACTGTGCCTGAAACTAATCTGAATCAAAACAGCGGTGCGGGTTCAGGTGCTTCTTATAACTTTGCAAACTGTACTGAATTAAAAACTGAATTCCCGGACGGAGTAGCCAGTGATCACCCGGCATATCAGTCTAAAATGGACAGAGATAAAGATAATTGGGCGTGTGAAAGTTAAAATAATTTGATAATTGGGTTGGCTTATTGGTCAGACCATGGTATATTAAGAGTGTAGTTTTTAAGTCAAAGTTTAAATAGTTTCTATTCATATTCTGAAAAAACTCTTTTAAATGTTTAAAACTGCAAAAATAACACGTGCATAAGCACAAGGAGGTTTTTTCAATGAATGAAGGAACTGTGAAATGGTTTAATGGAGAAAAAGGTTTTGGTTTCATCGAGCAAGAAGCAGGAGACGACGTGTTCGTACACTTCTCAGCTATCCAAGGTGAAGGATACAAAACTTTAGAAGAAGGTCAAAAAGTTACTTTTGAAATCGAAGAAGGACAACGCGGACCACAAGCTGTCAACGTTGCAACTGTTTAATAAATAGTTTAATTTTTTAAGAGACATCTCCGGGTGTCTCTTTTTTTGTCTTTTATATGATTACTGTTTTATAAATGGAAAATTAATATTGACAGCTTGTTTGGTTAACAACGGAGTTTCCCTGTTGTGAATCCAAGTCGAGTTGGATTATTTCTTAGTGTCGAGTACGTTGTCAAATCTCCGTCGTATTCCAAGGTGTCTTCAAGTACGACGTCAAATCACCGTCGTCCACGAACCCAAATAAAATAGTCCGCAAACTAAATAATCTCTCATAAATCGCAAAAAAAAATCCGAAACCATTTAATAATGATTTCGAATCTTCTAAAGTGCTTATCTTGAGTAGTACTCAACGATTAACTGTTCGTTAATGTCAGCGTTTAATTCACTGCGTTCCGGCATTCTGTCGAAAGTAACTTCTAAGTTATCTTTGTTGAATGTCAGGTACTCAGGAGTGAAGTTGCTTAGTTCAACAGCTTCAGCAATGATATCAAGTTTACGTGATTTTTCACGAACTCCGATAACTTGTCCTGGTTTAACGATGAATGAAGGGATGTCTACACGTTTGCCATCCACAGTGATGTGACCGTGGTTAACTAATTGACGTGCTTGACGTTGTGTGCGGGCAAGACCTGAAGCACGAACTACTGCGTCTAATCTAGTCGCTAGTAAGATCATGAAGTTCTCACCGTGAACACCTTTCATTTTACCTGAACGGTCGAATAAAGTGCGGAATTGACGTTCGTTAACGCCGTACATGTAACGGAGTTTTTGTTTCTCCTGTAATTGCATACCGTACTCTGATAATTTAATTCTTTGTGTCGGACCGTGCTGACCCGGCGGGTACGGACGACGCTCCAATTCTTTACCTGTGCCAGTTAGGGAAATTCCTAAGCGACGTGATTTTTTCCAGATTGAACCTGTAAAACGAGCCATATATAGCTCCTCCTTATGTTTTATAATATATGCAAAAAACATCATAAGGGAATAATCTCCTGCGAGGGTATACGATTTAAAGTGCCTTCGCCTCATAGCATTGGTTACGCAGCACACCAACCGCGGGGATCGCATACTGACCCGCAATGACTATCCGCTACTTATACTGTTCATTTACACAATAATTTATTTTACACCTTAGTGTATCCAAAGTCAATGTTAAATGTGGTTAATTAGCGTATCGACGAATGCTTTCAGACCCGTGCGGTCTTCTTCTGTAAAACGATTGTAAATCGGTGCATCGATATCGAGTACGCCAATGCCTTTTCCGTCTTTATAAAGCGGAAGAACAATTTCTGATTTACTTGCTGCATCGCATGCAATGTGACCCGGGAATTCATTGACGTTATCAACGATAAAGATATCGTTGCCGCGGAATGCTGTTCCGCATACGCCTTTGCCGTTTTCAATGCGGACACATGCAGGCAGTCCCTGGAATGGTCCAAGTACTAATTCGTTGCTCGTTTCTTCATATAAATAGAAACCGACCCAGTTAATATCTTTCAGGAAAACATTTAACAATGCCGATGCGTTCGACAGATTTGCGATTCTGTCTGTCTCATCTTCGATAAGGCTCTTCAGCATTTTATTCAGTGTTTCGTAATCTTTTATTTCTGTATTAGTGAACATATTATGCCTCCATGCTTTTATGTATATTGTTGATTTTAAAGAATTATACATTTATATGTTTTGCAACGCAACGATTTGAGCTATAATTGAGTATATATCTAGGAGGTAAAGTGTATGTGGGTGTATATATTAATCGCGATTATCATTTTGGTCATCGTGGCAGCAGCAGTACTGCTGTATTTAAGATCTGTAAAAACACAAATGATTGATACTCAATACAGCAGACTGCATGAAGTGAATCAGCTTCCATTTAAACTCGATTTGGTGAAACTGAAAAACTATAACCTGCACGGTGAAGCAAAGGGGCTTTACAACAACTGGCAGGATGAATGGAACGAGACATTAAATACTCATAGTACACATGCAACAAATGCACTTGAACAGTCTAAAACGAACGTGGAACAATTTAAGTTCTCCCAAAGTACTAAAAATAATGAACTCGCAGGGGAAAATATTGAGATCATTAAAAACAAGTATGATGAGCTGACTGAAGAAGTAGCAGGGTTTATAAAAGCTGTTGAAGAGGGGAAGCATCAGAACATAGAGAGCGAGCGTTTATACCGTGAAGCAAAACGCGACGTGCTGGCAAATGGACATAAGTTCGGAGATGCTAAAAAACCGCTTGAGGAAGTAATCAAAGCCTACGAACCGGAAGTTGCGAAGTACGAAAAAATGGTTAATGACGGGGATTATCTCCGTGCCAATGAGTTTATCTTCAATACTTACAACGAACTGCTGAACTTAAAAGACAGCATGGACGAAATTCCGAAGCTGATTAAAGAAGTGCAAAAAGAACTGCCGCAGCAGTTCCAGGAACTGCGTTACGGCTGCAGAGATCTGCGTGCAAAAGGATATGATCTGGATCACATTAAAGTGGAAAACAGATTATCGACGCTGAAAAGCAATTTAAACAGAGTGGAGCCGCTTGTGGCCAAACTTGAACTGGAAGAAGCGGACTCAATTTTAGACAACATTCACGATGAACTGGATGATATGTATGAGCTCGTTGAGCATGAAGTCAATGCGAAGAACAAGTTCGACGGCGGTAAAGATATTATTACTGATGAATTATTTAACGCCAAAGCATTAAACTACACGCTGCGTACTGAAATCGATTATATTCAGGACCAGTACCATATCGATGAATCGGATGTTCAAAAAGTTATGAACTATGAAAACGAAATTGAAAATCTGATCTCGATTTACAGCGGCATGATTGAAGAAACTGAGAAGAACACGACGCGCTACAGTGCGATTGTGGACAATATCGATTATTTAAAAAACAATGCACATACGATTCATGAAGAACAGAACAGCATTCAGGAACATCTGGTTAACCTGCGTGAAGATGATGCAGAAGCACGTGAAAATCTGCGTTACGTCAACGACCGTAAAGAAATGGTGTACCGCGAACTGATGTCATCAAACCTGGTGACGCTGCCTGAGCAGTTTATCGTTATGAAACATGAGATTGAAGTTAATATTAAAGAGATTGAAAATTACTTCAGCCGCAGACCGCTGAATGTCGAATATGTCAAAGCGAAAGTGAATGACACTGTGCTGATGATGAACAAATTCGAACAGGAAGCTTATGCGGTAATGAGAGATTCACAGCTGACAGAATTGATGATTCAGTACGGCAACAGATTCCGCAGTACGGACGCGGATTTAAACGCACATTTAAATGAAGCGGAACGCTTATTTAAAGAAAACCGCTACAAGCGTGCACTTGATGTTGCGAAAGATGCAATTGAAAGTGTGGAGCCTGGCAGTGCAGCGAAGATCGAAAAACAGTTTGATAATAATTAACATAATGACTTAGGATATGTCATATCCTAGGTCATTTTATGTGAGAGGTGAATTTGGATGATATATTTTGATAATGCAGCGACGACAGCGCCTTATAAAGAAGCGCTTGAAACATATATAACAGTAAGCGAAAAATACTTTTTTAATACAGCAAGTATTCATCAGAGCGGTAAAGATGCAGCGAGACTGCTTGAAGCGGCAAGAAATCAAATACTGGATCTGATGGACTTGAAGTCTTATGATTTAGTTTTTACAGCAAGTGCAACGGAAAGTAACAACATTGCGATTCAGAGCATGCTCAAACGAAAGAAACAATTCGGGAATACGATATTAACGAGTGAGCTAGAACATCCGAGTATCGTCAACGTGCTGGAAGAAATGAAACAGGATGGCTTTAACGTGAAGTATATCGACACAAACGATGATGGCACAGTAAACCTGGAGCATTTAAAATCGATGCTCGACAGTGATGTAGTATTCGTCACGGTTATGGCACTGAACAATATTGTGGGGAGTGTGCAGCCGATAAAAGAAATTACGAAGATGCTGAAAAACTATCCGAAAGTTCATTTCCACGTAGATGCTACACAGGCAATCGGCAAAGTGGATCTGGACTATAACGGAGTCGACACACTCAGTATTTCCGCTCATAAATTTAACGGCGTAAAAGGAATCGGGGGACTGTTCATCAGAGACCTTGCAACGATGAGACCTGTCTTATACGGTGGAGGGCATGAGTATAATGTAAGAAGCGGTACAGTGAATCTGCCTGGAATTACCGCGATGGCTAAAGCGCTCAGACTGACACTCGGTGAAGCACGCGACGTGAATAAGCGTTTATCACAGTTCAATCAAAAGATACGTGAATCGGTTGAGGACCTGAAGTTTATCCGCCTGCAGCCGAAAGCGGCACCGTACATTGTTAACATGTCGTTTGTCGGAGCGAAAGGTGAAGTCGTTGTGAATGCACTGTCAAAACGAGGCATCGCTGTATCGACAACGAGCGCATGCGCATCCAAGCTCGCAACATTAAACGAAACACTTCTTGCACTGGGTAATGAAGAAAATGTAATTGAAGGCAGTATCCGTATCTCGATGGGGCGGAGTACGACTGAAGAAGATGTAAATAAATTAATCGCAGCATTAAAAGAGGTTTATGAAGAATTAGGAGATGTACTGAAATGAAATTTGACCATATATTAATACGCTACGGAGAACTGACGCTGAAAACGAAAAATAGAAAAATGTTTGTAAATGCACTGCGTGACCGCATGATGAAAGCATTGAAGCAGTATGACGTGCAGATTAAAGCGAACCGCGACCGTGCGTATATTGTTATAAATGCAGAGGATCCGCATGAAATTATCGATAAACTGACGAACATCAGCGGTATTTTAAGCATGTCGCCTGTAGTCAGACTCGAAAAAACAGATGAAGCAATGAAAGAAACAGCACTTAAATTTGCGAAAGAAATTGCAGAAGGCCATTCATTTAAAATTGAAGTTAAACGTGCAGACAAGCAGTATCATCTGGACACATACGGCGTGCAGCAGCTGCTCGGCAACCACGTAGTGGGAAATACTTCACACCTGACAGTTAACGTAAAAAAGCCGGATTACAAAATCCTTGCCGAAATCAGACCCGATGCGATTTACATGTACTACGAAACGATTAAAGGCCTTGGCGGACTGCCGCTTGGCACCGGCGGTAAAGCATTATTAATGCTGTCAGGCGGAATCGATTCACCGGTTGCCGGTATCGACATTATGCGCCGCGGTGTGGAAATTGAAGCCATTCACTTCCATTCGCCGCCGTATACGAGCCCGCAGGCAACAGACAAAGTTAAAGCACTTGTCGATATTATGAGTGAAAGAACAGGATACGATATTAAACTTCATATTGTGCCGTTCACAGAACTGCAGACGACTTTATATGACCGTATTCCGGACAACCTGTCGATGACATCAACACGGCGTATTATGCTTAGAATCGCTGAGAAATTAACGATGAAAATCGGCGGCGAAGCTGTAGTTAACGGTGAAAACTTAGGTCAGGTTGCATCGCAGACATTAACGAGCATGTTCGCAATCAATGAAGTCACAACACTTCCTGTACTGCGTCCGTTATTAACATTAGAGAAGAACGATATCGTTAAGATGGCCAAACAGATGGGAACTTACGAAACATCAATTCTGCCATTCGAGGACTGCTGTACAATATTCAAACCGAAAGCACCGAAGACGAAACCGTCACTTGAATCGGTGAAGAAATTTGAGGATGCTGTCGACTTTGAACCGATGATTGATAAAGCAATGGAAAATATTGAAGTATATATGCCATCGAAAAAAGAAGAAACTAAAGACGAATTCAGCGATCTGCTGTAAAAATATGAATGCCTCCGAAAGTTTAACTTTCGGAGGTTTTATTTATATAGTGGAGAATTAAATA
>DAIPYL010000065.1:0-7610 GCA_036782755.1 Jeotgalicoccus sp.
TAATAATGAATTCTTTACAGTATTTAAAACTTACCGCTATTGAGTAAAGATGGAGAATGTCCTACAATGAGAATAGATATATACGGGGCCATAGCTCAGCTGGGAGAGCGTTGCGCTGGCAGTGCAAAGGTCAGGGGTTCGATCCCCCTTGGCTCCATTCAATTAAAAAATCCGGCTCATATTAATATGAGCCGGATTTTTTTATTAATTAGTAATGCATGCTGAGTTAATTTTACTTTTCATAACTTCTTCCGGAAAATCAACCGGTACTCTCATCCAGCTTTTACCGCGATCGACTGAGTGATAGACACCTTTGTTATTTACGCCGTAAAACACACTCGGTTCATCTGATGACGTTAACAGATGAGTGACAATCGTTCCTTTACCTTCAGGCAGCCCTTCTGTCACTTCCTGCCACGGTGTGTCTCCCTGTTTACGGAAAATTTTCATTTCTGTTTTATCTCTTTCCGGCATGTAAGCAGATGCCGGACCCCTTGCACCGGAAACGATGACTGTATCCTTATCACCCGGGTCGACTGCGACATGAACTAAATACGTAAAGTCTCCGAGACCCTCATTATCCGTCTGCCAGGAAACACCTTTGTCATCACTCCATGCATAGCCGCCGCCTCCGGCTTCGTAAAGCAGATTGTCATTTTCCGGGTGAACAATCACGTTATGGACATCAAACTGGGAACCATCTTTACGATCCTCAAATGACTCGCCATTATCAATAGAACGCATAATACCGCCGAGCTCAATGCCCGCGAGGACAAATGATTCATCCTGAGTACCGCTCGCTATATCTTTAACATGATGTGTATCAGGACGCGGCGGAAAACTCCATTCAGATTTCGACGGCAAATCCTGCAGTGCAGTCATCTCTGTCCACGTTTCACCGTCATCATCTGAATAATGGAGTTCACTTGGTTCCGTTCCGACATATAAACGTTTGGATACCGGACTGATATGCAGCGACATTATTCTTTTAGGCAGCACATCTGCACCGACCGCTTCAAACGTTTTACCGTTATCCCTGCTGCGGAATAATCCATCGTCGAAAGTACCGACGTAAAACGTTTCTGAAAGCTCATCCGCAGCTACCGCGCGTACATCCTCATAACCTGTTTCTATCTCGTTAATCAACCAGTCCTGTTCACTGCCTGTCACGCTGAAAACTTTAGATCCTGAAGTAAAATAAATTGAAGTCATTAATATTCCTCCCTGTTTAATCATCCTTCACTACGAGTCCCATCAATGCTGCCATCTGAATTGCCTGCACACTTGAAACGATACATCCTTCCAGGTCTTCACGCTTAATGCTCAGAGATTCAAAATGAGATGAGCTGATATCGACACCTTTAAGCGATGTATCGAAAAATCTTGCTTCGGTTAAATCACAGTTTTCGAAACCGATATTTTTAAATTTATTATTATAAAAATCGGCAGTGACCATTCGTGCACCTTCAAACAATACATTCTCAAGCTTCGATTCACTGATCCCCGATAAGTTTAAAAGTGACTCCTGAAACTTAACATTTTTAATTCTCGATTCATCAAAGCTCACACCAATCATTTTGCAGTTAACAAACTCAACATTATGCGCGGAAGCTCCGTTAAATACTGTATTTGAGAAGTCACAGTTAACAAATTTCGTGTCGGTTAAATCTGCATTATCAAATTCATTATTCGCTAAATTGCTGTTTCTGATAACAGAGTTATAAGAAATTAATCTTCTTAAATCCATATCAAGAAACTCAGCATCGTTAATCTCAATTCCGTCGAATATCTGGTCTTCATCATCGACAATCGATTCGTATGAAACAGTCTCCAGTTCAGCCGGGATCTTCAGCGGTTTTAATTTCATGTTAGATTCCTCGCTATTCATGTAGTTATTTCTTTTATACCCTTATAAAAAGGACCATAACACACTGAGTGTCATGGTCCCACTTTAGTCATAACCGGCTATATTAAACACCGTCTGTACTTTTCTTAAAATTAAATTGTGAAAGTAACGGCAGGGCAACAACAAAAATCCAAAACTGCGGTTCCCGGATATTGAATGCATTCATCTCAGGTTCTCCAACCAAAACGTTCATAGCTATAATTGCCGCCCAGACAGCACCCATTACAAACAGCCACTGTTTTCTGCTTTCTTTCGTCTCATCAACAGGTTCACTTTCCTCTGGCTCATCTTTTTTCTTCTCAAAATAAGCACCAATAAAAATAATCATGAATGCCAGTATGATTGGTCCAAATTGAACATACCATGAAATTCCGGGATAAAAATCTGTAACAATCAATGTAAACATTGAAGCAGAGATTATGACTGTTATAAATGTACTCTTAGACATCATAACAACACCTTATCTTTTATTTAAAGATCCAATACCTTCTTCAGCATGATTAATTCTGAATGTACTCAGAAACCAGTTCAAACGTGTTTTCCAGTGCATCGATATGCGTGCGTTCCATGCCGTGGCTGCTTGCGACTCCTGGTCCAATCAGTGCTGCTTTAATATTTGCACCGCCGCTCATTGCTGCTGATGCATCACTGCCGTACATCGGATAGATATCCACCGCATAGCTCAGTTCTTTTTCTTTCGCAAAGTTAATCAGCTTCGTCGTCATATCGTAGTCATACGGTCCTGATGAGTCTTTAGCACATATTGACACATCGTATTCCGTACATTCAAGATCCAGCCCGATACATCCCATATCCACTGCCAGAAGTTCCGTAATGTCTTCCGGAATCCATGCTGCACCGTGTCCGACTTCTTCATATGTTGAGAAGATAAATTTCAGATTCGTCGATGGTACAATATTTTCCTGTTTCATCATTTTTAAGATGCTTACCAGTACAGCGACTGATGCTTTATCGTCTAAGAAACGTGATTTAATAAATCCTGAATCCGTCACAACGACTTTCGGGTCATATGCGACGATATCACCGTTCTGAATACCGATATTCTGTACATCTTCTTTACTCTCGACACGTTCGTCCAGTTTTACAATCAGGCTGTCGATATCTCGTTCTTTCGTCGATGCATCTTTAAAGACGTGAATCGACGGTGATTTAGACAGAATTGTCCCCGTATAAACTTTGTCATCGCGCGTAATAATATCGCAGTATTCCCCATCTAGTGTTGGTGTCAGCGGTCCGCCGAGTTTAGTCAGCGATAATGTACCGTCCGAGTTAATTGAACGGACCATCAGACCTAAAGTGTCCACGTGGGCACTTAGTCCGCGTGTAACCTCAGCATTTTCACCATCCACTTGAACAATCAGATTCCCCTTCGGTGTTGTAAGTGTTTCATAACCGATATCTTCAATTGTTTCCCGTAAAAAACTTACCGCATTGCTCGTGTAGCCTGTCGGACTGTTAATCGATAACAGCTTTGTTAAAAATGAAATGGTACCGTCTCTTTTAAACATTATTCCAGCTCCCCTTTTGTTTAACTTAAGTCTTTGTGTAAACTATACACTAAATCTTTTTCTTATACTCGCCATTCAAATAATAATAAATACATGCAACGAAAATCCCGCCGCCGATAATATTACCGATAGTTACAGGGATTAAGTTGTAAATAAATCCGCCGACTGTCACTGTTTCCACACTGCTGTGCAGAAGGGCGATTGCCATAATTACCATGTTGGCAATACTGTGCTCAAAACCGACCGCAACGAATGCAAAAATCAGCACGAAGATCAGTGACAGCTTCGCCATTTCATTGGTTGCACGCGTTGATGTCCATATCGCCAGACACACCAGCCAGTTACATAAAATACCCTGGAACAGGAGAGGAATAAAGCCGTCGCTCATCTTCCCGGCTGCTGTAAATACTGTGTAGCTGTCTATATTAATTTCCGGGAATATCCCGCTTAAGTAAACGAAGTACGAAAATGCGAGCGCACCGATTAAGTTCCCGATATAACACCAGATTAAGAGTACTGCCGTCTGTTTCCATGTAATTGTTTTGGTCAGTGCACCAAATGCAAATGTCATGACGTTGCCTGTAAATAAATCAGATCCTGCCCAGATAACAATTGCCAGTGCGACACCGAATGTAATACCTGTCATCAGATTAACAAACGGGGAATCCACTGCAAATAATGGTCCGCCCATGAAAAACAATACGATACAGCCTACACCGATATACGCACCTGCGAGCATCGATGAGACTAAAAATTTCATATGTGATTCTTCGTAATAATTCAATTTATTACGTGCACTGGCGCTCATTGTTTTGATTGTCTCTCTGTACATATCAAACGCTCCTAAATATTTACTTTAAAAATACTATAAGAAAATCAGTATCTGTGACCGCTTCAACACTGTGCAGCTCTTCTGCTTCCATAAACAGAATATCGCTGTCTTTAAGTCTGTATTCTTCTTCAGTGCAGATAAACTTCACCGTGCCGCTTCTGACGATAATAAAAATAGGGTTTTTAGAATCATGTTCCGGAATGTCTTCTCCTGCCTTCAGCTGAATATTAACGATATTCGACTGGTCATTCCCAAATATCTTTTTAATTGATTTATCTTTCGCCGTAAGTTCATTCTCAGTATGAATCAATTCCGCCATAATATATCCGCTCCTTTTAGTTATTATTATACATTAAGGCATTAAAAAACTCCCTGGCTGACGGTCAGAGAGTTTGAATCATTTGTTACGGCTGCTGAGCGATATAATCTTCACAAATTTTAAATACTTCATCAGCAGCCGGACGGTTTTCCGCAGCCGGGTCCAGACAACTGTCAATCATAGCAGCAAGCTGATTATCCGCTTTAATCTTTCTGAGACTGGATACCGGTGCGGCGTTCCGTTCCAGCTGTTCGTAACGATCATCAAAGCTTTTAAAAGGACGTTCACCGGTCATCATAAAGAACAGCACTACTCCGATGCCCCATACATCTGCTGCAGATGTTAACGGTTCTCCCGAAGCCTGTTCAGGCGACATATAAGGTCTCGTTCCCGTCCCTTTTTTGACACTTCCAGGTGTCGCTGCAAGATTGAGATCAAATAATTTAGCCAAAGGCGGCTGTGAAATAATATTCGACGGCTTAATATCCAGATGAAGTATGTTATTTCGATGCAGATAATTTACAACCGCTGCGATCTGCTTACCAAAGTGCGCAATTTGTATTAACGGCAGTTCCTCTTCTTTTTTATATACCTGTCGAACCAGATGGGATATAGTTTCTCCGGTCAGCGTTTCCTGAATAATAACAGGTTCAGGTTCCAAAAGAAGCTCATATCCTCTGATTAAATTAGGATGGGATAAGTTTGTAATCAGTTCACCTTCACGAATCAGTCTGTCCACAGCTTTTTCTTTCGATGCGACATTTGGCTGCACTGTTTTCCCAATCGTGCTGCACATTCTCTCTTCACTCCACAAATGGTACAAATCACAGTCTTTTCCACGTCTCATATGCGTAACAACTTTATAATCTGCCACAAGAGTATCGCCTTTTTTCAGCGGTTCTATTAATAATTCTTCCTCAGTCTTCATTGTTTTACCCCCTGTATTATTTAACAGCCAGCCTTGGTGTCATTACATCCTCATGAATGTCGTCACCCTGCTGATCGTTATATAAATTTTTGTAATTTCCATTTAAAGCCATCAGTTCATCGTGAGTACCGATTTCATTGATTTCTCCTTCATAAATATAAAGAATTTTATCTGCTTCACGTGCTGTTTTTAAATTATGAGTAATAATCAGCGTCGCTGTATCTCTCATCAAATCTTTCATCACACGTTTTTCAGTAGAACCGTCCAGACCGTCTGCCGGCTCATCTAGAATCAGTACGGATGTATCCTTTATAATTGCTCTCGCAATCGCAAGTCTCTGCTGCTGGCCCCCTGAGAGGTTCCGGCCCTTCTGACCAACGTTCGTATCGTAACCCTCAGACATTTTTTTGATAAATTCATGCGCCTCTGCTTTTTTCGCTGCATTTATAATTTCTTCATCTGTTGCATCCGGTTTACCATAGGCAATATTTTCCCGGACAGAACCGTCAAATATCAGCGCTTCTTGAAATACGACTGAAATTCTTTCACGCAGTGACTGCAGGTCTACTTCATCAACCGCGTAATTATTAAGATAAATTTTACCTTCGGTCGGTTCATAAAACCGCAGAAGCATTTTAAGAATTGTTGATTTACCTACTCCGCTCGCGCCTACCAGTGCAACTGTCTCTCCTGAATCTACAGTGAAAGAGATATTTGATAACACATTATGTTTTTTATGCGGATACGCAAATGACACATTCTCAAATATAATTCCCGGTTCATCTTTCTCAATTTTAACGTTGGAATCAGAACTGACTGCAGGTTTTTGTTCCATAAATTCAATCACTCGTTCAGCACTTGCCGACGCCGAATAAATTGTATTTAAGAGACGGCTGAGACCGCGCACCGGGCTGTACAGTCTTCTAAGCAGTGTTAAGAATGCTACGAGAATCCCAATCGTTACTTCTCCCTGCATAAGAAGAAAGGCACCGAACACCATAACAATAAGCGTTCCGATTGTTTCAATTAAAGACACTGCGGGAGTAAATGTTGATTTTAACCGTACTTTATACATTTTTGCGGTAAATGCAGCCAGGTTTTGATTATGGAATTTTTTCGATTCATTTTCTTCCTGGTTAAATGCCTGCATCAGCGAAATGTTTGAAAAACTCTCTTCCGTCAGAGAATTTATTGCGCCCATACGTCTGGAACGTTCGCGGGACGCCATTTTCATGCGGACTGAAAAATATCTCGTAATAATGTAAAACAATGGGACTACAATCATCGATGTCAGTGCGAGCTTCCATTCCATAAAAAATAACATGCCAATAAAAACGATAAGCTGGAATACATATGACAAAGCAGAAGTTGCTCCTGTAACAATCAGTCTTTCAATCGAAGCAATATCACTTGTCAGTCGCGCAATAATATCTCCGAGTTTGCGTCCTTCAAAAAAATGAAGTGATAAGCTCTGTAAGTGTTCATATAAATGTTTCCTGAGAGCGAGGACGAATTTTTGACCTGCCCAGTTTGTCGTGAATGTTCCGCTGAATGAAAATATTCCGGCGGCAAGACTGAATCCAAAGTACAGAAGTACAATCCAGTACAGCGGGCTTAAATTTCTTGCATCGAGTACGTTGTCTATAAATATTTGAAGCAGCCATACTGTACCTGACAATGCCATAGGCTGTAATGCTATAAAGATCAGCCCGACAAATATCCATTTGCGGTAGTTTTTAGTATATGGCCAAAATCGGCTGAAGATTTCTTTCACCGGAACTGGAGGTGCTTTACCGATAATGTTCCCCTTAGTCTCTTCCATAGTGAAAAACCGGTTTATTTTTTGAATTAATGACTCTTTCTTTTTATATCTGCTTGTCCTTTGCACTTGTTATTCACCCTTTCAAAACGCAGGCAGGCGGTCCATGTCGAGCACGGGCCGCCTGTTTCAAATATTTATTGAAATGTCTCCCCGCGTATACTATGAATCTTAGTCAGATGAAGCGCTGCTTGCAGATTCACTTGAAGCACTTGAATATGAATCCGTTGAGAAATCATTTGATACTGCTGGTTCAATTTCTTCGAAATAGTTCATG
>DAIPYL010000066.1:0-7574 GCA_036782755.1 Jeotgalicoccus sp.
CTGCGTCCCCCATCCCACAGCATAAAAAAGCGGAACCCTCTTCAACAGAGATTCCGCTTACGTTATTAGTTTTTAATTTAGTATTTAAGCTCGTTTGTTTCCTTTAAGCATTCCAAAGATGAATGATACTACAAGGATTAAAATAATCGCACCGACGAGTGTACCAATGATGCTCATTCCGCCAAGTGTAGGTCCAATATCTAACCCAAGTGCATTACCGATAGATGCACCAATGATACCTGCTAAGATATTACCAATAATTCCAAATGGAACATCTTTACTCACTATAAGACCTGCTAGCCAGCCTAAAATACCGCCTACAATAATTGTCCATAACCAACCCATTCTTATTACCTCCTAAAATATATAAATGCGATGTTCTACTTGAATACATTGCCTGTTTTAAGAGGTGGTAAACATATGTGACGAAATTTTATACGATTTTTCTTGCAGTTTTTAAAATAATGAACAGAAGCAGAGAGAGCACACCGCTCGCTGCGCTGATCCAGTAGATTGAGCTGTAGTCGGCATATTGTGCGACGAGCCCAAATGTTATGGCACCCAGTCCGACACCTAAATCAAATGCTGAAAAGTATGTCGCGTTAGCCATACCGCGTTTTCTCGGCGGCGTGGTATTTATCGCTGAAGCCTGCAGTGCGGGCTGGACTGACCCAAATCCGAGTCCGTATAAAATTGCACCGGCGAATAAATAACCCGGGCTGTTAAGCATCGCAATCAATGCCAGTCCTGCAATAATTAACAGAATTCCCGGTATAAAGACGATTGTCAGTCCGCGGCGGTCGTAGATGCGCCCTGCGAAGAAGCGCGTCGTGACGAGTGCGAATGCGTACAGCACAAAGTAAAGCTGAATATAATGGGGCGCGAAGCCCTGCTGAAATGTGTACGCAGGCAGAAATGTTGCGATGCCCCCGAATGTAAATGTAATGAAGAATAACAGTGCTGAAGCAGGCAGCGCTCTTTTTTCAATGAAGTCAAAGCGCTCCCCAGTATCCGCATCTTCCTGAATTTCAAGGTCCGTCAGCGGTTCCGGTTTAACGTAGCGCACGTTTAAAGCAAGAATCAGTGCAATCAATGTGAGTGATCCGCAGATGATAAACAGCGTGGAGAACTCGATATGATTCACTAAAAAAAGCCCGAGTGCCGGACCGATAGCAAGTGCGAGGTTACCGCTCAATCCGAAAAATCCGAGGCCTTCTCCCCGGCGGTCTTTCGGAACTAAATCTGAAGCGATGGTGCCGGAAGCTGTATTCGACAGTCCCCAGCCGACTCCCTGCACAATACGGACAACAACGAGAATCAGTATTGTCGTACTGATTGCGAGCGAATAGAGCGACAGAACGAGAATGACGAGACCGACTAAAAATACCGGTGCGCGTCCTGTCGTATCGAGAAGCTTTCCGCCGAACGGCCGGATTAACAGTGCCGAGAAAGTAAATATCCCGACGATAATGCCGACCCACGTTTCATTCGAACCGATTTCCTGCACATATAAAGGCAGTGTCGGCAGCGTCATTTGAAACGATGTAAATATAAAAAAGTTCGCGATAACGATAATGATAAAATCTCTCGTCCATATTCTGGACTTCCCCTTAGACATAGATCACCCTTCTTAATAAGTAAGATATTTATCTCAGTACTCTTAAGTCTACATGAGAGCGCCGGGTTTTTCATCATACTTGAGGCCTGTTGTGTTATTTAAATTGATTTGTATATGATATTATTAAGGAAATTACATGCAGGGAGAAAACCAGTGAATTTATTAATGATAGATAATTACGATTCATTTACATATAATCTCGTTCATTACATCGAAAGCAATCCATATAATGCCGGCATTAAAGTTGTCACACCGGACCAGTTAAACGATAAATTAATAGAAGAATTTAATATTATCGGACTGATTATTTCTCCGGGACCGTCGCATCCGAAAGACCGGCCGGAAGTGCTGGAGTTTGTTAAAAACCATTATAAGGCACTTCCGGTCCTTGGCATCTGTCTAGGCCATCAGATGCTGTGGCATATGTTCGGCGGGGAAGTATCACGCGGCGAACGTCCGGTTCACGGGCACGCATACGATGTGCACCATAACGGCGAAGGACTGTATAAAAATCTGCCGTCACCACTCAAAGGCTGCCGCTATCATTCATTAACGTGCTATGGCGAGCTTGAAGAGTTTAATATTACCGGCCGCACAGAAATGGGTATCAACATGGCAATCCAGCATAAGAATCTTCCCGTTTTCGGCGTCCAGTATCATCCGGAAGCTATTTTATCGGAACACGGCAGAGCGCAGCTCAATAACTTTATACGAATTGCAGTGGAGGAAAGTCATGAGAGCACATACAAAATTTAAGAAAAACGGTACAGTCGAAAACCTGTACTTTACAAACCCGGTCGAAGTCATCACGAGCAGCACGCCGTTTGACGCAGCTCTGGATAAAGCGGAGCAGTACCAGAAAGACGGTTACTACGCTGTCATCGGTGTGACTTATGAAAAAGACGATTACATCATCGGTATATACGGTAAAGCAGTATCGTACGCCGAATTTTTAGGCGGAAAACAGCCTGAGATGTATCAGATGAGCCAGCCGGAACTCAGTGAAACACGTGAGGAAATTGAAAATAATATAGAACAGGTCAGAAATTACATACTGGACGGGCATACGTACCAGGTGAACTATACGACGCGGCTTTACGGAGACTTCAGCGGCGACAGCCACCAGCTGTTTTTAAAATTAAGCGCAGGGAACAACGGCGACTACGCGATGTACATCGATTATGACGGCAAGCAGATCGTCAGCCTGTCGCCGGAACTTTTCTTTGAAATGGATGAAAACCGCAGAATCAAGACGAAACCCATGAAAGGCACAGCACCGAGATTCGAAGATCCAGAGGAAGATAAAAAGAGCTATGAATTCTTAAGAAATTCTAAAAAAGATCAGGCGGAAAACGTAATGATCGTGGATTTGTTAAGAAACGATATTTCTAAAATTGCCAGGCCGGATTCGGTTGAAGCAGTGAAGCTGTTTACGATTGAAAAGTATCAGACAGTCTATCAGATGATTTCAACGGTTGAAGCGGACGTTAGAGATGACGTCAGCTTAAGCGGGATCTTTGATGCGCTGTTTCCGTGCGGGTCGATTACCGGCGCGCCGAAAGAAATGACGATGCGTCTGATTGAAAGGCTCGAAAAGACTCCGCGCGGGTTTTACTGCGGCGCGCTTGGGATTTTGTATCCCGGCATGTCTGCCGTGTTTAATGTGCCGATCCGCACGCTGACAATTACGGGCGGCCGTTATATTTACAGTGCGGGCGGGGGAATTACATACGATTCGATTCCCTCTTCCGAGTTCGAGGAAATACTGCACAAAACTTCATTTCTGAAGCAGGGGCAGTACGAACTCATCGAAACGATGCGTCTTGAAGACGGTGCAGTGAAACGACTGGACTATCATGCGGACCGTCTGAATAAGAGTGCCGCACATTTTAATTTCGGGCAGCCGGATTTCAAAGCAGCAGTTGCATCTTATACAGCAGAAAATAAACTTGAGTCAGGCGTGTTTAAACTTCGTGCGACACTGTCGCGTGAAGGTGTGTTAAACATTTCGCACGCGGCACTCGATAAAGACAATCAGCCGATGACAGCAGAGCTTGCGTCAGCGCCGCTCTATGGTGCACCGGATTTTATCGCGCATAAAACGACGGTAAGACATCAGTACAACGGGAAAACAAATGATTCTGACGTTGTTTTATATTATAATGATAACTTAGATATTACTGAGTTTAATATCGGCAGCATCGTCATAAAGGAACGGGGTGCGTTTTACACGCCTCCGCTGTCCGCCGGCATCTTAAATGGTGTCATGCGGCAGTCTTTAATTGATGAGCATAAAATAACTGAACAGAACATAACGATGAAGGATCTGCGTCATAAATACGAAAATGGTCAAATTGACTTATTCATGATAAACAGTGCGCGGGAATGGGTGACAATCACACTCGCGGAATGAGGTGGCTTATGTTTACATTAATTTTAATATTACTCATTGTTGCAATAGTCGTACTGACACATTTTGTCGTCACGTACTTACTAAGAAATGATGTTAAAATTGTCGGAATCGCTATTGGTTTCGCCGGCGTCATCATTGCAATAATTGTTTTTGGCATCGCCATGGGCAACTTTACAGAATATGTTGCAGGCGAATTGGAATTCTTTTACCGATAAGAGGAGTGGACTCATGATTTTTGCAAATGGAGATAAAGTAATTACGTATCAGGAAGATGCGTCAGTAATTAAAAATATTAAAGCACAGTACGATAAAGACGGATTGAATATTAATAACCCTTATATCAGTGAAACGGTATTTACGAAAAATACAGTCAGCTTTTACTATGACCCGGTTGATGTAATGGAAAACGAAAATACAATCGAGCCGGCGGCTTATATTATTTCTATAGTAGAACCTGTGCTCGACAGTGTAAGCGGGGGTAAATAAGATGAGCTTAATTATTCAGGAAGGCGGTCTGTTAACAATTCTGCAGACTGTCGAAAAACAGACGAAATCTGAACAGAAAAATAATGAGTATAACGGTGCGGTGGACAGCCTGTCGCCGATGCTTGCCAACAAACTTGTCGGCAACGACGTGAATGAACCGACGATTGAAATGTCAGGTCAGCCTGCTGTAATCCAGTTTACGGAACCGACAATCATCGCTTATTCAGGCGGGGATTTTAACGGGAAGGTAAGCGATGATGACATTCAGCCGAACCGTATTTACCACGTGGACCGCGGAGATGTTTTATCATTCCAGGGGTCAACACGCGGCAGCAGACTGTACTTGGCAATTGCAGGCGGCATTGCTGTTGAGAAATCGAACGTACTGAAGTCGGGCGACGAAGTCATTATGCGCCGCAACTATACAGCACTGCACGATGAAATTTTCCATATGATGAGCAACAAGCGCAAAGTCAGCTGGGGAATCGGCATCTACTCGCTTGTTGAAGTGTACTTATCGGATACGTATCACATTGTGAAGCGTCCTGATGTACCTTTAGAAGTGTACGAAAAACTTGAAGAGCGTGAATACACGGTCACTCAGGAAGAGAACCGCATTCAATTATCAGTTGAAGGACAGGAAATTGAATACGCAGGTACTGACTGTGTAAGCCCGGGAGTTCTTGGCGGGGTTTATCTTGATAATAATCTGCCGACAATCGCGCTTAACGATTTCGCTCAGGAAACTGAACTGGCGCATATCGGAACAATTCCAAGCTATCATATGCACAAACTCGGCCAGAAGCGCCGCGGTTCGAAAATTAAATTTAAAGTTGTCGACAGCGAAGATGCGCATGCGGAAACATACGGTCACTATTTATGGGTGAACAGTCTGTTTAAAGCAATCGACTATAAAATTTCAAAAGAACTCGTTAAAGAGAAAATGTAAATATTACACAATTATTACAGATCTCCTGTTACAGCAGGCACTAAAACGTGCAATCTGCCGGCAGGAGATTTTTTAGTGGACTATTAACACAAAATACAACATACCTTAATAAAAATAATGTATAATATAGCAGATAAATTATATAAGAACGACATACATAAATATAGGAATGATATTTTATGGAAGCCATCTTAAAAGAATATTTTGGATATGATAAATTCAGATACGGCCAGCAGGAAATCATCGAAAACATTTTAGCCGGAGACAATGCACTTGGGATTTTACCGACAGGTTCGGGTAAATCACTGTGCTATCAAATTCCGGGCTTAATGTTCGAAGGCACGACACTTGTTATTTCACCGCTGATTTCTTTAATGCAGGATCAGGTGGATTCATTGAAACGCCGCGGCATTAACGCCGAGTGCATTAACTCGACAATGTCTAAACGCGACCTGAACGATGTAATGGGGCGCCTCGTACGCGGGGAACTGCAGTTTTTATACGTGGCACCGGAACGCTTTAATAACGAAGGGTTTAAAACAGCTGTCCGTCATGCTGAAATACCGTTTGTCGCATTTGATGAGGCACACTGTATTTCGAAATGGGGACACGACTTCAGACCGAGTTACCAGAGTATTATCCCTGAGCTGAGATCACTGCTGCCTGACGTGCAGATTATCGCAGTAACGGCGACAGCGACTGAAGAAGTGGAAGAAAACATCCAGGAACTGCTTAATATTAAAAATAACGCAGTCTTTAAGACGAGCGTTAAGCGTGAGAACTTAAAACTGTCGGTCAACGGCACTTACCAGCGCGAGCAGTTTATTTTATCTTATATAAAAGAACGCCTTGGACAGTCGGGAATTATTTACGTCTCGACGCGTGCGGAAGTTGAAAAGCTGTCGACGTATTTAACGGACAACGAAGTGGAGAACGTGATTTACCACGGGGGTCTCGGTAAAAACGAAAGAAATGAAAACCAGCAGAAATTCGTGTCTGATGAAGTGAAAATCGTCATTGCGACGAACGCATTCGGTATGGGGATTGATAAGCCGGATATCCGCTACATTATTCACTTTAATTTACCGGGGGATCTCGAAAGTTATTACCAGGAAATCGGACGTGCTGGACGCGACGGAAGCCCGAGTGACTGTATTCTGTTATCGACACAGCGCGACGTTAACCTGCAGCAGTTCTTTATCGACCGTGCAAATGCATCGGATCAGTACAAAGACCATATGCGCGAGAAACTCGATTTAATGCTGCAGTACAACAAGACGAGCAAATGTCTGAGCAGTTTTATTATTAAATACTTTGACCATAATGAATACGTCGAAGCATGCGGCCAGTGTTCGAGCTGTCTGTCTGCTGAACGCACGGAGCCGATGACATCGGAAGCGCGTCTGATTCTTGAGCTGGTTCAGGAAACCGACGGCCAGCTGTCGAAAGAACTTGTCATTCAGGTGCTGCGCGGTGAAAATGCAGATAATATTATGGCGCGCGGTCTGGACTCGCAGGAACGCTTCGGTGTGCTGGACTCATACCGCACGAGCGATGTGAACCATCTTGTCGAGGAACTTATTATGCGCGGATACGTGCACTGCTCCGGCAGCAGAATGCACCTCGTTGAGAAAAGTCTCGATATTCTGAACCGCAAGGTTAAGCTGTATACTGTACCTTACCGCAAACATTACAACGAACGCGTTAATGTTTCGACAGACTCATCACCGAACGAAGTGTTATACGATAAACTGCTGAGTACCCGTAAGGATCTGGCAGATAAACATAAACTGGACGAAGACGCGATTTTTACAGATCAGATACTGAAAGAATTTGCCAAGAAGATGCCGCAGACAAAACAGGACATGATGCACATTCAGGGTGTCGGCAACTACAAACTGAAACACTACTGCCCGTACTTCCTGGAAGAAATCCAGCAGCACGGTGACGGCAAGAAAAGCATATAGACAGCTGAGGCTTTGGAGGCCGGGACTCTGCGGGAGTCCCGGCGTTTTTATATGGGTTGGGGTATTGTGTCTCACACATGAGCGGTGTTCATGTCAGAGGCAGGAGTTTATCTCACATATGAGGAGCGTTCATGTCAGAGG
>DAIPYL010000067.1:0-7292 GCA_036782755.1 Jeotgalicoccus sp.
GTCGTCCACGAATGTATCGGTAACATTAACACTCTTAAAATCCACACAAAAAAACTGAACAGCACAATGCTGTCCAGTTTAAAAATTTATTGAATAAAATTATTCTCTAATTTTTGTCTCCCCGTCGTCTTTATATCCCCAGTCAGTTTCGCGACCTGCTGTAAGAATAGAAGTCAGGAAGGCTGCACAAACCATTAAAATAAGAAATGCTTTCATTATTGATTTGCCTCCAGTACTTATATTAATTACATTTATTATAAACCATAACGCGAAGATTAAAAAGGCTTTCCTGTAAAAAAAGTGATTTCTCATTATTAATTTACGTTTCTTATCAAGATTACGTTATTTTAATCAACGTTTAGGGTAAGATAAATGTAATATAAGATTAAACTACAATGCGACGATTATTGGAGGATAAAAATTATGGCAATGAATTTAAAAATATTTGAAACTAAAGAACTCGCAGACATCTTTGTCGCGGATTTATTACGCAAGCAGATTCATAACAATCCTGAAAGTATTCTAGCGCTGGATGTTAATGAAGATTTATCACAGGTTTATGAAAAGTTTGTCGGTGAAGTAAAAAATCATCCTGCTGATTTATCTGAAGTGCAGATTTTTTCTGTAGGCAGAGGCGGACTGGATGTTTTCAAAAATCTTGATATTCCTTCATCACAATTGAATTTCGGCGGAACTGCCGATGATCTTGATGATAAAGGCAAGAAAAAAGTAAACGTGGCACTGCTCAATTTAAACTCGAATAAAAAAGTTGGTTTTAACAACGATAACGATGAACTGTTTAAAGCGAAAGAACTCTTTATCTTTGCGTCAGGTGCAGATAAGAGCGAAGTCGTAAGAAGTCTCTACGATGCAAATCTGACAGGCAACGGTTCACTGAGTGAAATTAAGAACCACAGAATGGTAACTGTAGTACTGGATCAGGCAGCTGCAGCTGATTTAGACCAGGATATCGTGGAATATTACACTTATAAGTTCGCATAACTCTTTTCTTAATGAATCCTTTCGCAATATAGTATAAACTATTAGGTGATTACTATATTTCGGGGGGATTTTTGTATGTCATTTAGAATTGAGCACGATACGATTGGTGAAATTAAGGTACCTGCGGATAAGTTTTGGGCCGCTCAAACAGAAAGAAGCCGTCAGAACTTTCCAGTAGGTAAGGAAAAGATGCCGATTGAAGTTATCGTGGCATTTGCTCACTTAAAGAAAGCAACTGCGATTGTTAACAGCGATTTAGGAAAGCTGTCTTCAGTGAAGAAAGATGCGATTGTATTTGCATGCGAAAAAATAATTGCTCGTGAACTGGATGAGCATTTCCCGCTTGTTGTCTGGCAGACTGGAAGCGGTACGCAAAGTAATATGAACGTCAACGAAGTTGTAAGCTACGTTGCAAACCAGTATTTACAAGATCAGGACAGTGATGAAGTTGTACATCCAAACGACGATGTGAACAAATCACAAAGTTCAAACGATACTTATCCTACAGCAATGTATGTTGCACTGAGTCAGGCAGTTGAACACCAGCTGATTCCTGCACTGGAAAAACTGCACGGTACATTTGCGAAACAGATGGAAGAGTATAAAGATATTATTAAAATCGGCCGTACTCACCTGCAGGATGCGACTCCGGTAACATTAGGCCAGGAAATCAGCGGCTGGGCTTATATGCTTGAAAAATCGAAAGAGATGATCAATCAGTCTAAGAAACAGCTTGGCAACCTTGCTATCGGCGGAACAGCTGTAGGAACAGGGCTTAACGCTCACCCTGAATTCGGCGACAGAGTAGCTGCACAAATCGCTGAGCAAACAGGTCTTAATTTCGTTTCATCACCAAACAAGTTCCACGCATTAACTTCATATGATGAAGTAGTGTATGTTCACGGTGCATTAAAAGCGCTTGCTGCAGACTTAATGAAAATTGCAAACGACGTAAGATGGTTAGCTTCAGGACCACGCGCAGGTCTTGCTGAAATTGAAATTCCTGCAAACGAGCCGGGTTCATCAATCATGCCTGGTAAAGTCAACCCGACACAGTCGGAAATGCTGACTATGGTCGTTGCACAGGTATTTGGAAACGATACTGCTGTAAGTTTCGGAGCATCACAGGGTAACTTCGAGCTGAACGTATTTAAGCCGGTTATTTTATACAACACGCTGCAGTCAATCTACCTGCTTAGTGACGGAATGAATACATTTAACGACAACTGTGCTGTAGGAATTAAACCGATTCACGAAAATATCGACAGATTCCTTAACAACTCACTAATGCTGGTTACGGCATTAAACCCGCACATCGGCTACGAGAATGCTGCGAAAATCGCTAAGAACGCACACGCTAAAGGAATCACGCTGAAAGAGTCTGCGCTCGATTCAGGATTGCTGACAGAAGAGCAGTATGATGAATGGATTAGACCGGAAGACATGATTCACTCTAAAGAGTAGGAGTTTTTCGATGAAAAAAATAAGCTTAATAGATATCGGATCCAACACGATTCGATTGGTACTTTTTGAATACACTAAAAAACACGGCATAAAGGAAATTAGAAACATTAAAACACCTGCACGTTTAGCTCAGTACATCGATGATGACGGCTATATGGCTGAAGAAGGTATTTTAGCGTTACTAAAAATCCTGAACAGTTTCAAACAGATTTCGGAAAAATATCATATAAATAAGATATATCCGGTGGCAACAGCTGCCATAAGACAATCTAAAAACCGTGATGATATCATCGACCGCATTAAATCAGAACTTGATCTCGACGCAGTAATTATTAGCGGTGAAGAAGAAGCGACGCTTGGATTTGAAGCGGCTGTCCATACAATCAGTTATCATGATGCCGTGACAATCGATATCGGTGGGGGAAGTACAGAGCTTACTTTTTACGAAGATAAAGAAATTGTCTACCGTACGAGTTTATCGTTTGGTGTTGTGACGCTGAATAAAATGTTTTTTGAAGGCAAGAAACATAATGATAAGGAAGCAATTAAAAAAACAAAACAGTTTGTAGAGAAAGAATTTAATAAAGTTAACTGGCTGCGTGACCGCAAGGTTCCGATTCTGGCTATCGGCGGAAGTGCGCGTAACATTGCGCGCATTCACCAGTCGATGATCAGCTATCCGATTGCCGGTGTTCACGGTTACACGATGGGCAGAAACAGTCTCCAGGATGTTTATAAACTGCTTAAGAAAACTGATACTGAAAACCTGGATGACATTGACGGACTGAGTAAAGATCGCGCAGATATTATTCTGCCATCGAGTATCGTCTTCAGAACACTGCTTGATGTTGTCGGTGCCAAAGAATTCAAATTCAGCCGCAAAGGGCTGCGTGAAGGAATGGCCATGAGACTGTTCAGTCAGGAATATCCTGTAGCATTTAATAAGTACAGAGTATTTGAAGACTCAATTGAACAGCTTGCCAATGATTTTAACCTTGATTCTACAGATACGGAGAAGCGGACTGAAATTGTAGACCGTCTGTATCATGAGCTGGAGCGTCTGGATATTATATCGCTTTCCCGTACAAACAAAATGATTATGAAGCATGCAGCGGGGATATATTATTTAGGGGACTTTATCGACAGGGATGCATCGAGTCAGCATACGTATTATTTAATTTCCAACAGTAATATTAACGGAATCGGTCACCGAGACCGCGTCAGACTTGCTCTGATTGCCAGCTATAAAAACAAAACACTCCTTGATTTCTACGCCAAGGAAACAGGGTGGTTTAACGATGAAGAGCTCGATGAGATTCAATCGCTGGGCTCACTCGTTAAATTCGCAAATGCCCTGAATATTTCCAATACGGAAATTGTTGATAACCTGCAGTTATCGAAAGAGGACGGCGACTTCAGACTGAATATCCAATACAATGGGGACCCGATCGCAGAAGAGTATCATTCGGTGCGCCAGAAGAAACATATAGAAAAAATTCTCGGCGGAGATTTGTGGATAGAATTTACAGAATCTTAATATTTAC
Source organism: Jeotgalicoccus sp. (assembly GCA_036782755.1). Classification (GTDB taxonomy): domain Bacteria; phylum Bacillota; class Bacilli; order Staphylococcales; family Salinicoccaceae; genus Jeotgalicoccus. Next base: position 4,011 of record DAIPYL010000067.1, read on the forward strand.
ACGCTATAATTGTGAGAGGCAGGAGGATTACAATGGCTTATAAATTAAATGATAAATCTTATTACAACAACCGCGAATTAAGCTGGTTGCGATTTAATTACAGAGTACTTGCAGAAGCAGGCGACACACGTAATCCTCTTCTCGAGCGATTGAAATTTATAGCAATAACAAGTTCTAACCTGGATGAATTTTTCATGGTTAGAGTCGCCGGCTTAAAAGACCAGGTTAAGATGAATTATGCTGAACCTGATACTAAAACAGGGATGACTCCGGAAGAACAGCTGCACGGTATCGGTGAGCTGAACCGTGAAAACTGCCGTATTCAATATGATACGTACCATGAACTGATGGGTGAACTGGAAAAGCTGAATGTCTATTTAATGAGACCGCATCAGCTGGATCAGTCATTGCAGGATAAACTGGAGAAGCAGTTTGACGAAGAAATTTTACCGTCATTAACACCGCTTGGCATCGATGCATACCGTCCGTTTCCAAAACTGATGAATAAAAAAATAAATATATTTGTAGATCTATCCAATGAACTGGGGAAACAGACTGCGATTGTGCAGCTGCCGTCGGTAATTAAAAGATTTTATGAATTGTCTCACGAAGGCAATACATATTTTGTTCTTGCAGAAGATATTATCGAAGAGTATGTATATAAACTATTTAACGGTTATAAGATTGACAGAACATTCCCGTTCAGAATTACGAGGAATGCCGATTTAACGATACATGAAGAAGGCGCAGCCGATTTATTAATTGAAATCGAGCGTTTCTTAAAAGAACGTACTAAAGGTGCAGCAGTGCGTCTTGAAATAGACCGCAGCCGTGATATTACAATTAACGGTTCGTTCCTGGAAGAACAGCTGTCGCTGCATCCTGAAGACGTTTATCGTTTTGATGGTCCGCTTGATCTGACATTTCTGTTTGAACTGACGGATAAGCTGAAGCACAGATTTCCAAAGCTTCTGTTTAAACCGTTTTTCCCGCAGCAGCCGAAGTTTTTAGGCAACCGCAATGTTTATGAGACGGCACTGAAAGAAGATATATTCTTCCATCATCCGTACGAGTCATTCCAGCCGATTGTCGAATTTGTACAGCAGGCTGCGAAGGATAAAGACGTCCTTGCGATTAAGCAGACACTCTACCGTGTATCCAGTGATTCACCGATTATTGAATCATTAAAACTGGCAGCTGAAAACGGCAAGCAGGTTACAGTTCTTGTTGAACTGAAAGCTCGTTTTGATGAAGAAAATAACGTGCACTGGGCGAAAGAACTGGAAGATGCGGGATGTCACGTGATTTACGGTATGCACTACTTGAAGACGCACAGTAAAATTACGCTGGTTGTTAAGAAGGTCGACAAAAAAATTGTTAAGTTCGTTCATTTAGGGACGGGTAACTATAATGACTCAACAGCTAAAACTTATACGGATATGGGAATTATTACGACAGATCCGCGTATCGGTGACGATGCTGTCAACTTCTTTAACTACTTAAGCGGTTATTCGCTTAAGCCGGAATACAAAGAACTGCACGTTGCGCCGTTTGAAATCCGTGACATGTTTGCAGAACGCATTGACCTTGAAATCGAAAGTCATAAAAAGCATGGCAATGGTTATATCTTTGCGAAGATGAATTCTCTGACAGACAAGAGAATAATCGATAAACTGCTGCAGGCTTCTCAGGAAGGCATTAAAGTAGATCTCATTATCCGCGGAATATGCTGTATGAAACCGGGAATCGAAGGCGTCAGCGACAATATCAGAGTTATCAGTATTGTCGGCAGATTTCTCGAACACTCAAGAATTTATTACTTCTATCATAACGGCGATAAGAAAATGTTTTTATCATCCGCCGATATGATGACAAGAAATATGATTAAACGTGTGGAAATCTTATTCCCGATTAACGATCCGAGAATTGTTGAAGAATTAATCGAAGTTAACGAATTGTTCTTAAAAGACAATGTGAAAGCCCGTATGCAGATGCCGGACGGCACATACGAATATGTTAAAAACGATCTGCCGCCGTTAAGCGTTCAGGAAGAACTCATGAAGCGTGCAATCAAAAACGGTGAACAGAAGAAAACAGAATTACTGCACGAACACAGCAATATTCTGGAACGGATTAAGAGCCGGTTCAGGAAGTAGTTAGTATCATGCAGATAGGAACAGCACCTGATGAGGGTGCTGTTTTTTTGTTCTATTCAAGGTCTGCATTTACACTGTTGAACTGACAGAGAGTATGAATTTGCTTTATAAACCAAAAAACCTGCCTCCCCGGTAAAGCGGGGAGGCAGGTTTTATTTATACATCCAGCGTGACGCTGATTTCTTCTTCTGTAATCGGGTGGTTGAATGATACTTTGTAGCCGTACAGGTGAAGGTAGGGTGACGGCGGTCCGCCGTACAATTTATCTCCAACAAGCGGGGCGTTTAAGTGTTTCATGTGCGCACGAATCTGGTGCGTTCGGCCCGTTTCCAGTTCAATTGTCAGTTCTTCGTATTTATCCGTCACTTTTTTACCAATGATATGAGTAACAGCATCTTTGCCTGTTCTCGTTACATGGAAAATATTTGTGTGCGGTTTTTTACCAAGGGGTGCGCTGATTTTCTGCGGAGTAATCTTGCTGTTTTTCTTCACGTGTCCCATGTAAATACGTTTAATTTCATTTTCGCTCAGCATATAATCGAGCATTTTCTTCATATATGCATTTTTTGCCATCAGTACCAGTCCTGTCGTATCAATATCCAGACGGTGTACTGGTTCAACATATTCGCTGTCGACTGTATTAATAACGTCGTTTACCAATGTATTGTGTTCACCTGGTTCGTTCGGATGGACTTTCTGGCCCGGCGGTTTCGATGCGACAAGCAGGTTTTCATCTTCGAAAAGAATCACTGCTTTTTTTGTGCTCTTTTTATAGCTGCTCGGTTCGCTGAAGTCAGGCAGTGTGACTGTGTCACCTGTTTTAAGTTCTGCTTTAACCGGCTGTGTTTCTTCATTAATGATGATGTCTTTCGACATGCGCAGCCAGTGGAGTTCTTTTTTAGGAATGTGAAGCGCAATCAGCATTGCTTCCAATGTTGAACCATTAAATTTCTCAGGTACATTAAATTTCATATTATTCTCCTGCCGCTGCTGTCATAAATTCTTCAAAGCCGTCAGCTGATCCCGGGTTGCCTTCTAATCGTTCAACTTCTTCACCGTCTTCAAAGTAAACAAGTGTCGGTGTAGAGTTGATGTTCCAGTCAGCCCATGCATTTTCATATTCTAA
>DAIPYL010000068.1:0-6809 GCA_036782755.1 Jeotgalicoccus sp.
AAGCCTCAACCTGCCTGAGAACCATCCCAAAATCTCCAAAGAAAAAAAGGATAATCAGTCCAATAAAGAACTGATTATCCTTTGAATTTATAATCTTAAAGCATTTCTGAAGACGTTTTGCCCTGCATGTGCAGCTGCAGGTAATCCGGTCCGCCCGCTTTAGAGTCTGTACCTGACATCTTGAATCCGCCGAATGGGTGGTATCCAACGATTGCACCTGTACAGTCACGGTTGAAGTATAAGTTACCTACCATGAAGTCACGGCGTGCTTCTTCAATGTGCTCTCTGTTTTTCGTAATTACTGCGCCTGTCAGACCGTAGTCTGTATCATTTGCGAATTCGATTGCTTCTGTGAAGTTCGATGCTTTCGCAAAGCCGACTACAGGTCCGAAGATTTCTTCCTGCATTAAGCGGTCATCGTGCTTAAGTCCTGAGAATACTGTCGGGTTGACGAAGTGTCCTGTTTCGTTGTCGACTGTGCCGCCAACTTCAAGTTTACCTTCTTCTTTACCGATTTCAATGTATTTCTCAATTTTTTCAACTGAAGCGTTATCGATTACCGGCCCCATGTAGATATCTTCTTCAGGGTCACCGATTGTTAATTCTTTCGTTCTTGAAACTACTTTTTCAAGTAATTCATCGTGAATGTCATCGAGAGCGATTACACGTGAACAAGCCGAACATTTCTGTCCGCTGAACGCGAATGCTGATTTAACGATTGAGTCCGCTGCAAGATCAAGGTCTGCACTGCTGTCAACAACGATAGTATCTTTACCGCCCATTTCAGCGATAACACGTTTAAGGTTAACCTGGCCGTCCTGTACGATTGCAGCTTTTTCGTAGATACTGACACCAACGTCTCTTGAACCTGTGAACGATACAAATGCTGTATCTTTGTGTTCAACTAACAGGTCACCGATTTCACGGCTTGAGCCCGGAATGAAGTTAACAACACCTTTAGGCATGCCTGCTTCTTCAAGCACTTCTATAAATTTGTAAGCAATTACTGATGCTTTAGATGATGGTTTTAGTAGTACTGTATTTCCTGTAACAAGTGCAGCTGCTGTTGTTCCAGCCATAATCGCAAATGCGAAGTTCCATGGAGAAATAACAAGGCCGACACCTAAAGGAATATAATCGAATCTGTTATATTCGCCCGGACGTGATTCAACTTTGCGTCCGTCTTTTAATTCAAGGTTCTGTCTTGCATAGTACTCAAGGAAGTCAATTGCTTCTGCAGTATCTGCATCCGCTTCTTTCCAAGGTTTACCTGCTTCTTTTACAAGCACAGCTGTGAATTCGAATTTTCTTTTGCGGACGATTGCAGCCGCTTTGAAAAGAACATCTGAACGGAATTCAAATGTAGTTTTTCTCCAATCTTTGAATGCGTCTTTAGCAGCATCCATTGCCTGTAATGCTTCTTTTTCACCAGCCTGTGACATGTTACCGATGATTTCTGATTTCTTAGCCGGGTTATACGACTCAAGCTTTTTATCAGTAAGGATACGTTCACCGTTAATAATTAACGGATAATCCGATCCGAAGTCTTTTTTAATTGTTTCAAACCCCTTGTTTAACGCATCTTTATTCTCGTCTAACGAAAAATCTGTAAATGGTTCGTGTTTGTACGGTATCATAAAATAAATTCTCCTTTGTTTTTTAATAATATATAAAACTTATTAAATTGTTTCCGCATTTTTAAGATAACATTATTTACTAAATTGTCCAACTAAATCAGGTTAATTTTTTAAATATTTAGTCCCTTTTCATCAGCGAGTTCACAATATCTATATATGTTGATACAGCAACGTGTAAAACGTTCTCATCCAAATCGAATTTCGGATGGTGATGGCCGTATTTCAGCTCAAATGGAAACAGCATATATGTTGCTTTACCATTTTTTTCAAGCACTCTTTCCATCATCATCGTGACATCTTCCGATGCTCCGAGCGGCAGGGTATCTTTTAAATCTGTAATCAGCTGATTGTTTTTTACAGATTGTTTTACAGCTGTTATAAGCTCATCCGAACAGACTGCATTCGGCGCTTCGCCCATGTCGATAATTTCTACTTCGTTTTCATACATATCGGCGGCAGCCTGAATAACGGTTTTTGCTTTTTCATACATATAATGATTAAGCTCCGTCGTCTCGCCGCGTGTTTCTATTTCCATAAAAGCAGTATCGGCAATAACATTTCTGCCGCTTCCCGCTCTCATCGTGCCGACGTTAATTCTTGTTGAGCCGTCGCCGTGGCGTGCAATCGCATTTAAATTCAATGCTGCACTTGAAGCTGCAAGGAGAGAGTTATTTCCTGCGTCGGGTTCCACTCCGGCATGCGCCGATTTCCCTGTGAATTTCACATCGAACTTTGAACTTGCGAGAAAATCAGTCGTTCCTGCACTGACTGTACCAACCGGCATATTTCTGATACCGACGTGTCCTGAGAAGAAATAATCAACGTCATCGAGCCAGCCTTTTTCTACGATTGATTTCGCACCGCGCACATTCTCTTCTGCCGGCTGGAAAATAATTGTGAACTTGCCTTTAAGAGAATCTTTGCTGGCATTTATATAGTCCGCTAAAAATAATCCGGTTGTAATGTGCCCGTCATGACCGCATGCGTGCATTTCACCTTTGTGCAGTGAGATAAACTTCTCTTCGCCCGGAATATGATCCTCATCTTCAGACTCTGTAATCGGCAGGCCGTCGATATCAAAACGAGCTGCAAAGTGCGGTCCGGGATTACCTGTATCGAGTGTCGCAATAACTCCGGTTGTTCCTTCTTTAACATATTCAAGAAAATCTTCCGGTACACCGTAATTAATTGCTCGTTCATAACTTTTCGTAAACTTTTCTTTTGCAGGAACTCCGGCCCGCGCACTTCTTAAAAGCACATCATCCCCGAGATAGAGCTTGTAATCCATCTGTTCAAGCAATTTATAAATTTCATAAGTTGTTATAAATTCAGTAAATCCGACTTCCGGCAAGCGGTGGAATCTGCGTCGCATTTCAACCAGATTTTCTTTAATCGTCGTCATATTATTCCTCCGCCAGCTTTTCTAACGAATCCATTGCCATATGAACCATCGCAGTAATACCGTATTCAAATGCATCTTCATTCAGTCTGAATCCCGGATTATGGAGCGGTTTCTGTCCTTCGCCGACAGAAGTGCCGAGCCAGTAATATACTCCCGGGTATTCCTTAAGAAATCTGCTGAAGTCTTCTCCTGCAAGACTTGGCAGCAGTGCAGGCGTTGCCTCTTCACCGTACAGATTATTAACGGATTTCTTCAGCTGTGCTGCCCACTCCGTATCGTTCACTGTTGCAGGATAGCCGTCGTAAAACTCTATTTCCACAGTTGCCCCCATTGCTGCAGTCACCTGTTCGACGATTTCGAAGAAACGTTTTTTAGTCAGTTCTTTCGTATCATCAGACTGGGTACGGATTGTTCCTTCCAGTTCAGCAGTTTCAGCAATAACGTTGTGCTTTGTTCCTGCATCAAATCTTCCGACCGTAACGACTGCCGGCTTCATCGGATCAGCGTTTCGGCTGACGATAGTCTGCAGTGCACTGACGACCTGGTTCCCTGCAATAATCGCGTCCGTTGTACTGTGCGGCATTGAGGCATGCCCGCCGGAACCGGTAATTTTAATTTTAAAACGGTCAGAGTTCCCCATAATCGGACCGGCCATTACACCGAATTTACCGACTTCAAGGTCCGGCCAGACGTGCTGCGCCAGCAGCATATCCGGTTTATACTCGTTAAATACACCATCTTCCAGCATGCGTTTCGCCCCGCCGATTGGTGACATTTCTTCAGCCGGCTGGAAAATTAACAGTATTGTGCCTTTAATTTTATCTTTGTTTTCATTTAAAATTTTCCCGGCATAGAGCAGCATCGAAGTGTGTGCATCATGACCGCATGCATGCATGACTCCATCATTTAATGAAGTAAACGCTTCACCGGATGTTTCCGTAATAGGCAGTGCATCAATATCTGCGCGGATACCGATTATCTTTCCTTCCTGCTCACCTTCAATAATGCCGAGTACCCCTGTGTCTGCAAATCCTGTCTGATATGGAATATTAAATTCATTCAGTTTTTCCTGAATGCGTTTTGAAGTTTCATGTTCTTCCGTGCTTAACTCCGGATAAAGATGAAGCATTCTTCTGAACTCAACCGCATCATTAATAATATCTTTCCTGATTTCCATTGTTAGTCACCCCGTAATAGATTGTCTGCAAATTCACTCTTATTTTTTATAGTAAGCGATAAATTCACCCTGCAGTGAATCGCCGACATAGTCCTGTCCTGCGTTCATCATCCAGTCGTAATTATCGAACTTCACATTCAGAACTTCACCTTTAACTTCCACTTCCTCATTTAAAGGCAGATATAATACATGACGGCGCTTACCCCCGTATTTCAATCTCGTTCTCATAATTTTAAAGCCAAGTTTAAACTTATCTTTCAGGCTGGCGAGGTTAGCCGGCATTACCGTTGAGAAAATATAATCGAAGTCGCCGCTCGCACGAACCTGCTCAATTAAATACTCGCCCATTTTCATCTGCAGCTTCTGACCCCGGTGTTCGGGATTAACCAGTGAAATTTCAGAGTAAATTGAACGTTCTCTTGAAACGCCGACATCGTCAGCCAGATGCTCCTCTTCGTCTAATGAAGGAATATACATCATGCGCAGTGCGATCAGTTCATCATCCGCGTAAACACCTGTGACGTAGCCCTGTTCAAGACACTTTTGAAATTCTTCTTCCGTGAGCTTCTCCAGTACTTCTTTTTGTTCAAGAAATTCGTAAACCGAATCCTGCAGCTGCATTATTTGCCCGATATCATTTAAGTTAAGTTTTACAAAGTTCATTGCAATGCCGCCTTTCCTGTTTGAATTTGATGTTTAGATTGTGCGCTTTCCGGTTATTAATATACTAAGGAGTTGGTGTAAAATGAATATATTAGTGAAATGTCAGAACTCCAGTAATAATAAAACATTCTTTAAATTGATAAGTGACAATGATGCTGAAAAAACATCTGTTGATAACTTTATATATACCTGCATGAGAAAAACCAGCGACTTTGATGAGGATAATTTATTAGTGGAACTGATTTACCCGAATCACACAGAGTTATATTTAGAATATAATTTAGATTACAGCCGTTAACTTACGGCTGTTTTTTATTGAATATCTTCCAGCCATTCAAACATTAAAGGCACCCATTTCTGCACGTGCAGATTAATTTTTCCTGTAATATTTGTAGCGGTACTTAAGCCGTGGTCGCCTTTATGAAACGTGTGCAGTTCCCACGGTACGTTGTGCTGTTCAAGTGCATCAGCAAAATCCAGTGAGTTTTTTATAAATACGAGTCTGTCTTCCCCGGTGTGCCACAGAAATGTCGGCGGGGTATTTTCCGATACATAGTTTTTAACCGTTGCTTTATCGAGTACATCTTCTTCAATCGTGCCGCCGAATACCATACGGCTGGCCATTGACATGTACTGCGGGTCGCCGATGCCGCGCTCTTCTGCAATTACTCTGTTCAAATCGTAATCCAGTATCGGATAACCGAGCACCTGGAAGTTCGGACGGTACCACCTTGATTCTCTGCCAGTTAAGTCGCTCAGCCACTCCTGATTCCAGTGGACACCGAGACTTGCTGCGAGATGACCGCCTGCAGAAAAACCGAGCACGCCGATATTATCAGAATCAACGTTGTATTCATGAATGTTCTCTCTGATATGCGACAGTGTTAATGCCAATTCAATTAACGGGTTCGGAAATTCGGAACCGAGAACTTTATCGGGTTCGACCATCGATGCAATTTTGTACATTTCGTCTCTTTCAGCAGTTCTGCCTTGTGCTTCAATCATCGAGCCGATTGTTGAGTATCGCAGGATAAACACCTGATAACCCTGTGCGAGAAATTCATACGCCATCGGCTCCGCTTCACGTTTTGATACGTACATATAACTGCCTCCGGGACAAATGACTACTGCAGGTTTTGCTTCAAATTTTACACCGGAGTCACCTAACAGCGCTGTTACTTCTGCATGATAATTACCAACTTTAAACTTTTTGATTTCCATCGATTCTGCCTCCGTACTCTTGTTACTTTAATAGTACCAAATATTCAGTACTTATATGAAGGATTTAGAGTCTGGACCTTTATATGCACTCTATGTATAATAAACTGTGCAAATAAAATTACGAAGAGGTTCTTAGCCATACCCTCTTTAAAAAACTAAGACACATTGACACGTGCCTTCGTTGGCGCGTGTTTTTTTATTTAAAGGAGGATTTTTATCATGAGTGAAGATTATTCAAAAGATTTAAGTTTACTTGGAAACCAGAACGTGGAATATAAATTTGATTACAATCCGGAAATACTGGAAACATTTGAAAACGGTCATATCGGCCGCGATTATTTTGTTAAATTCAACTGCCCGGAATTTACAACACTGTGCCCGATGACGGGACAGCCCGACTTCGCAACAATTTACATCAGCTACATTCCGGATGTAAAGATGGTTGAGAGTAAAGCTTTAAAATTATACTTATTCAGTTTCCGTAATCACGGCGGATTCCATGAAAACAGCATCAATATGATTGTTGATGATCTCGTTGAATTAATGGATCCGAGATACATCGAAGTATGGGGCAAGTTCACACCGCGCGGCGGGATTTCAATTGACCCTTACGTGAACTACGGCAGACCGGGAACTAAGTACGAAGCGATGGCAGATCACCGTATGATGAACCATGACATGTACCCGGAAAAGATAGACAACAGATAAC
>DAIPYL010000069.1:0-1632 GCA_036782755.1 Jeotgalicoccus sp.
GGCCGGAAATTAAATGCTTGTCATGTATACAAAAAGAGTAATTTTGCTTATTTAGTAGAAAATAAAAGGTTCTTTTATAATGATAAGAGCAAAAAGTGACATGGTACGGGAATTGCCAAAATTAAGTGGTAGTTTTATGCAGTTTTTCTGTTAAAATAGTGAAGGCTTAATTTTGATACATAAAGATAAATATCATTTAAATAAGTATAAGAAAAAAATTATAAATTTGGTGAATAAAATGAACCACAGAAAAGGTGACGGTAAATTGATTACATTAGCAGGAACAATAGGAGCAGGTAAAACAGAGTGGGGGAAAGTTATCGCAAAACACTTCGACGTTGAATTACTCGAAGAAAAAGTTGATGGCAACCCATTCCTGGCGAAATACTATGATGAGCCGGAAAGATACAGTTTCCATCTTCAGGTATTTTTCCTGAACCACAGATTCAAAGCAATTAAGAAAGCAATGGCACACCCAAACTCAGTGCTGGATCGTTCTATATATGAAGATGCAATGATTTTTGCAAGACTTCAATATGAAAATGGTTCGATGGATGAAGCTGAATATGAAACATACCTGGATCTGCACGAGAACATGATGGAAGAACTGAATGATTTATACAAACAGCAGGTGCTGTTCAAGAAATCTCCGGACCTGATGGTTATGGTTCACGGTTCATTTGAAGAAGTAATGAGAAGAATTAAACGCCGCGGCAGAGACTTCGAACAGATTGAAGGCAATCCGGGACTTTATAAGTATTATCAGGATCTTTATAATCTGTATGAGAATGAATTTATTACTGAGTACAACAGCAAAAACATTTCTCCTGTTTACGTCATCGACATTGATAAGATGGATTTATTCAATCCGGAAGATGTTCAGACTGTTGTTAAAGGAATCGAAGAAACACTGAAAAGAGACCGCGGATTCGTTTATCCGGAAGAGCTGGAGTAAGTTTTACAAAAGAAATTAAAAATACTTTTTCGTAAAGTGTTGACATATGATGAAAAGCACTGTAGTATATAAAAGGTAGTTCTTAATCAACAAATATTTTAATTGTTTCATTCGTTTGAAAAACTCTTAAAATTTTTACATTAACAATTGCAAATATTTAAGTGCAAAAGCACTAGGAGGTTTTTTCTATGAACGAAGGAACAGTAAAATGGTTTAACTCAGAAAAAGGATTTGGATTTATCGAACAGGAAGCTGGAGACGACGTATTCGTACACTTCTCAGCAATCCAGGCTGATGGTTACAAATCATTAGAAGAAGGACAAAAAGTTAACTTTGAAATCGAAGAAGGACAACGTGGCCCACAAGCTACTAACGTCACTACGGTTTAATATAAAGCTTTCAAGAGACAGCCTCGGCTGTCTCTTTTTTTATGCTTAAATATCCTGATAATCGGCATGAGGAGCACGTTTCTTTAGTTCTTCGATGAATAAAGACTTATTCTCGGGAGAAATTCTTAAGCTGCCGAAAGCAATGCTCCTCGAATGGATCTCGATGCCGTCTTTAGAAGTCATCATCCGGTAACCGGAGATGAAGTTTGAAGTCGGATGCACTTTGAAAATATCTCTGTAAGGGATTTTGCTGCCGAAAATTACAGATTTTGCATGCAGATAATCATC
>DAIPYL010000069.1:1732-6588 GCA_036782755.1 Jeotgalicoccus sp.
CAGATAATCATCATAATACTGAAGGAGAAATCAATCTTTGATTTAAAAGTCATAGAGAATCCTCTTTTCTTGAGTGGTTACTGCCATTGTAAACAAGTAAATTAAAAAAGCCATACCCTGGGTCTGGGTATGGCTTTATAAATGTGCGTACATTAGATTAAAGTAGCTGAAAATGATTTTTTATTAATAAGAGGGGGCCTATTAATTTCTAACTGATAATCATTTTCAATTACTAATATACAATACTTATTGAGAATGAGTCAAGCCTAATTGAGAATCTCTTTCAATTAATTGTGACTTTTATGTGTCTGCATTCTGATATGGCTGCCTGAAGGGTCAGCTGTCAGAACGTATCCTTCTTCCTGTTCAGCAGTGAAGCCGAGTTCCGTAAGTCTTGATACAGCTTTGTTTAATGCTTCGTTAGATGGATATATTACAGTGTAGTAATCAAGACCGATACTGCCTTTTTCTGGAGCCGGTGCGCCAAGTCCGTTCCAGATATTCGCTGCGATATGGTGATGATATTTCTCAGTTGCCATAAATAATGCCTGACCGCCGAAGTTGAGAATCACTTCGAAACCAAGTCCTTCTGTGTAAAACTCATCATTTTTCTGAAGGTCGTTTACATGAAGGTGAATGTGACCCATTATAGTATCTTTTGGCAGTCCTTTAAAGTCTGAAGGGTCCGGTCTGTCTTTCAGCAAATCTTCTGCATTCAGCGGTTCAGTAACCATGTGTACCTGGCCGTCATTCCAAATCCAATGTTCCGGCTCTCTGTCGATATAAATTTCAATACCGTTGCCGTCCGGATCATCTAAGTAAAGAGCTTCACTTACGTGGTGATCTGCAGAACCTAAAGGTATTCTGTTTGCTGCAAGATGCATTGTAATTAATGCAAGGTCTTCTCTTGTCGGGAGAAGGAGAGCGAAGTGATACAGACCGCTGGCACGGCGGTGTGTGCGTTCTTTATCAACCTGATTCAAGATAAGCAGTACATTTTCTCCGTCTGCAGTCAGTTCAGCATGAGTAGGATTCTGTTCTTTTACAGAGAGGCCGATGATTTTTGTATAGAAATCTATAGAACGATTTAAATCTTTAATGTTTAGTGATACTGTTTCTACATATGTTGCGTTTTTATTATGAAATGCCATAATAATCCTCCTATTTGGTAACTTAATGTAACTAAGTATATAATGAATATGTGGTTATGACAAGTAATATGTTTTACTTTTAATAGATGTATTTTTGTGGTATTATATTTCAATAAGGAGTGATAGCCATGTCACAAAATGAAATGTGTCCGCGCTTTGAAAAAGCGGTAAATATATTAAGCCAAAGATGGACTGCTCTGCTTATTTATCAGATGCTGGATGGCAATTCCAGATTCGGGGAAATTCAGACAGCGACAGGTGTCAGCGGTAAAGTATTATCAGATCGCCTGAAAAGCATGGAACAGGAAGGCCTCATCAATCGGGAAGTTATTCCGGAAACGCCGGTTGTTATCAAATATTCTTTAACGGAAAAAGGTCTCTCACTTGAACCTGTGTTAAAAGATATTGAGAAATGGTCGCAGGACTGGATAGAATCAGACAATAAAGTTGAAGCTTAAAAATTAAAACAGGGAATCCCGACCGGGATTCCCTGTTTTTTTTATATTATTCCGACCACATGCCGGCACCTTCACTTTTAGCTTCATCTTCTGCATCTCTCAGCAGGTCTTCGTATTTATCGTTAGGCGGGTGGACATAATCCACTGAGGCCAGACCTTCTCTGACGAGAGTTTCATTGATCATTTCACCATCTGCATAAACATAAGCTAAGTAACGGTCATAGTGATCCTGTTTCTCTTCATCGAACTCTACGGTAATTGTACCGGCATTATCCAGCAGTTTCTGCGTACGCTCGAAAGCTTCTTGTGCATAGGGCTCATCCTGTTCACCGTCTCTGCCAATTTCCGGAGTGTTTATAATTAAGTATCTGAAACTCTCTGAACTGCCGTTGTAATTGAAACGCGTCGTATCTCCGTCAATATGCTGGTCGACAGTCACTTCATTCTCCGCTGAAGCTTCTCCGCCGCTTTCTTCCCCCGCAAAATTATCATTGTACACTGTCACTCCGATAAACAGTGCCAGAATAACAAGCATTCCCGGAAGCCCCAATTTCTTTAAATGTCTCGGTCTGACAAATTTGTTATTTTTTCTGTCGTTTTGCGATGCCATTTTTATCATCCTCATATAGTAGATATTACTTCTATATTATAGTTTATACCCGATGATGACAATTATAAATTTGAAGTTTACCATCACGTAACGTCATAGTTTATAATCAAAATTAAGAGGTGAAGATATGAAAGTGAAAGAGCTTGCTGAGATTGCAGGAGTGAGTGTCAGAACACTGCATCATTATGATAAAATTGGTCTGCTGACTCCGGCAATAGATCAGGAGAACGGTTATCGTAACTATTCAGATGAAGATGTTTCACAGCTGCAGCAGATACTGTTTTTCAGGCAGCTGAATTTTAAACTGAAACAGATTAAAGAAATTATGGACAGTCCGGATTATGAAAAACAAGAAGCACTTCAGGTGCAAAGAGACATTATATTAAAAGAACTGGCGAGGCTCGATGATATTCTGCAGCTGATCGATAACACGATTAAAGATGATAAGGGTGAGATTAGAATGACGAATGAGGAAAAATTCGAAGGTGTGGATTTTTCGCAGAATCCGTATGAAGAAGAAGCGAGAAAAAAATGGGGCAGTAAAGCTGTTGATGATTCAAACCGGAAATTAAAACAAATGGGACCTGAAGAAACAGAACGCAGATTTAATGAGATTTATACAAAACTTGCCAAGGTGAGACATACATCACCTGATTCAAAAGAAGCTCAGTATCATATCCATGAATGGTATGAATTCTTAAATGAAATAGGGGAATATAGTCCGGAAATGTTTAAAGGTCTTGGTGATATGTATGTGGAAGATGAAAGATTTACTAAAAATATTGATAAATTTGGCGATGGACTGGCAAAATTTATGCAGCAGGCAATGACAGTCTATTATGAAAAACATAAAAAATAATCCCAAGCAGGGATTATTTTTTATTTGGTCTGATATCAGCATCGAGATCATCTGTGGCAGGGCCTTCAATTACTTTTCCAGTGTAATTAAATCTCGATCCGTGACACGGACAATCCCATGTCTTATCATCATTATTCCAGTTCAGACTGCAGCCCATATGTGTACAGCGGTTGGAGACGACATAATAATTATCATCTTCGCGGTAAACACCTTTTTTGGATATTCCATCTTTTGCGACCGTACCTTCACCGGGGCTGAGATCCAGTTCATCGAGATCCGGATGTGCTTCAGCCATATTTTTAATTTCTGCTTCACCGATATGAAGCGGATTTGTTAAGTGCTGCTTCAACTGCTGGAAAGTACCTTTTTTACGGTTGGGATCGACAAGATCCTTATACACATTATTTTTGCCATCTATTAAATCACTGATAATCATCGATGAAAGCACACCGTTTGCCATGCCGTATTTATTAAATCCCGAAGCAACAAAATAGTTATCATATTTTTTGTTGAAATAACCTATGAAGGGAAGGGAATCAGCAGTCATTAAATCCTGTGCGCGGTACGCATATAAAGTTTTTTCATTTACAGTTTTCTGTCCTGCGTAATGTTCAAGTTCTTTAAGCTGCTTAGTCATCTCTCTCTTTTCATATGAACCATGGCCGAGACCGCCGAAAAGCAGTACAGGCAAGTTGCTGTCGGGTTTTACGATATTTCTGATTGACAGCCCGGCACCGTCATAACCATTGAGAGAAAGGTTTTCCGGTATTGGTGTGGATGTCTCTGCAATGAGAGCGTAACCATAACTGATTTTGAAACTGTTAAAGTAAAAGTTTTCAATATCGAGAAATGGAAAATGTGTGGCAATAATCAGCTGTTCAAAATCTATGCTGAAGTCATCAGTTGTGAACAGTGTATTGCCGTCAGTGTTTTTGCCGCGGGTGTGTTCATAAATTGTGACATTTAATTCCCGTAGTACTTCTATAATTCCTTTTAAAAATTTAAGAGGATGGAACTCAGCCTGATTTTTCATAACCAGCTGTCCGGCAGTTTCAAAGGGAAGTTGGTTTGTATCAGTGGAAAGATAACCGTCGATTGAGAGTTCCTTATACACCTTCGCTTCTTTCTCGAGATTCTTTAATGATTTTTCGTGTTCAGCATAGATCACGCTGTCCACCCGTTTGAAATCACAGTCTATATTATATTTTTCTATAATATTTTCTATTTCCTTAATCGCACTCATTTGAGACTCGTAGTAAACCTGCGCAGAGTTGCCGTCTTTCTGACTTTTTAACTGACTGTATAACAAGCCCTGCTGGGCAGTTATTCTTGCAGTTGTATTGGCGGTAGTGCCGCTGACTAATTCATTACCTTCTATTAATGTAACTTCATAACCTTTAAGAGCGAGTTTAAAAGCATTCATTAAACCGCTTATCCCTCCTCCGGCGATGAGTATTTGGGAAGTAATATTGCTTTCGAGTTTCGGGTAATTTGGAAGTTCAACTGAAGCGGACCAGTATGAATTTTTTGTATTATCAGTCATGCAATTCCTCCTTTAATCATTTATAATACTGATACCCTTAAAACAAGAACTCATTCTTTTAGGTGGAATAATTAATAAAGTGTAAATTTGTCATATGAAAATGGTTAAAAAGACTTGAAATATACGCCTGAAACCTATAGTATATATAACAGACATTAAATATATGTTAAATAATATTGGCGCGGGATGGAGCAGTGGTAGCTCGTCGGGCTCATAACCCGGAGGTCGGAGGTTC
>DAIPYL010000070.1:0-6404 GCA_036782755.1 Jeotgalicoccus sp.
GTGTTTATTTTTAATCCTCTAATCTCTGTTCGTCTTTATGATATTTAATTATTCCTTCAGCACAACGATACGCTATGGCACCGACTGTTCCTGTCGGGTTATTCCCTGAGTTGTGTACAAATGTACTCGAACCTGCAACAAACAAATTGTCACGGTCCCAGTGTTGTAACCAGGTATTCACTACACTATTCTCAGGGTCTGTACCCATTGGTGTACCACCGGAAATATTTGTTGACTGGTAAGGTACAATATCATATGCACCAATATCATCATTATCTACGTCTATATGTTTCGCACCCATCTTCTCTACAATTTCTTTACATCTCTCTGCCAGATATTTATTTCTTTCATTGTCCTGCTCTGTCCAATTATATGTGAGCATGACTTGTGAATTTCCAAATTTATCCTTGTAGGTATCATCTAAGTCCAGGTAATGATCTTTATGCGGGCCGGTATGCGCCATCGAATAAACTTCTAATGTTCTTGTAAAGTTCTTAATGGATTCTTCTTTGAATTCTTCTCCCCATTCAGGCGTATCTTTACGAATTGTGTTCGATAAGATAGGACGAGCGCCTGTTTGAGTAAAGTGGATTGATCCTCCGTGAATAAAATCAAGATCCTCATGATCAAAATTATCACCGTTAAAATCATCCAGAATCATACCGAGTGCACCTGCACCCATAAATGTGTTGAACTGTTCGTCAAAGAAACCGGTAGCACCTGAACCAGTCTGGTAACAGTAATTACTTCCGAGTGTGCCTTTTTCTGTTTCCGGATCATATTGTTCCCCAATATCTGAAACTCTGAGCAGCTTATAGTTATTAAATAAGAAACTCGTCAGTACAACAACATCCGCCGGCTGGAAAAATTCCTCTCCCGTTACAGTGTCGATGAACTTTACACCGGTTACTTTTTTATCATCATTTTTATCAGTAACAATTTCAGTAACGTTTGAATGATAACGTATATCATAGTTTCCGGTTTTTTCCGCTGTTTTTAATACTGTCACATCAGGTGTTGCTTTTGCATCATACTCACATGCAAAGCGTTCACAGAATGCACAGTATTGACATTGGTTTAAAACCTCGCCATCAGGGTTCTCATAACTCTGTGACATGTTGGCAGACGGCATCATAATGGGATGCAGATTCAGTTCTTTCGCCGCTTTTTCAAACAGTCTTAAAGATTTAGTTTTAAGCATTGGCGGGTTTGGATAAGGACTGGAGCGCTCCTCACCAAGCGGGTTTTCTTCACCGCTGACTCCGGCAGTTTTTTCAAATTTATCATAGTATTTTTCCATCTCATCAAATGTGACACCCCAGTCACGATAGCGAAGACCGGAATCTTCTCCGAGTTTTTCTTCCCCGTATTTTTCTTCTGTCATTGACTTAATTTCAAAATCATATGGCATGTAACGGTCAGTTTGTCCATTCCAATGTGTACCAGCTCCGCCTCGTCCGCTGCCTGGTAAAAATGAACCTAAACGGCGAACAGGGAGTGCACGTTCGTCCCGGTTATTTCTAAATGTTAAAGTTTCAACTGAAGTGTCCTGCATCAGTTCATAACGCTGAGCGTACTTCAATTCATCATGTATATGCTGATAGTCAGTGGTATCACGGTACCCTCCACGCTCTAAACTCTTCACTCTTAATCCTTCTTTAGCTGTTTCTGCAGCAACGATACCGCCTGTCCAGCCGGCACCGACAGTAACAACATCGACTTTCTCCAATTCTTTTACCATTTCATTATCCTCCTAAATTCTCAAACTATGAAACTAACTCAGGTATTGGTTCAATATCATGAGGTTCATCATTATCAATGATATTTAAATAGAAATGCTGATGTCCCGGGGAACTGTTTCAACTTCCAGCCCGTCATATTTCTTTTATAAAATTAGTTTTACAAATATATACTGTATATAGATAATTGTATCACTTTTTAAATATTATGTAAGAGGTCTAAGGAAACATAAGTTTAAATTTATAATCACAGTTACAAAATATTATTACTTTGAATAAGAATTTGTATAGTACGGCAGACTAATCGACGACAGATAAAAGATGATGAAATTTAATAGTACTTCAAACACAAAAATCGCTGTCAAATTATACCTGACAGCGATTTTTATCTAAACAATACTCATCTCAAGTTCTTTACCTGCAGCTTGAGCAATGCGGCTCAGCATTTCAACTGTAGTATTCACCGGAAGATCACGTTAAGTATTATCTGGACGATGAAGATTTTACAGTTGCTGCTAACAAATCCGGCAAAGAAATACCGATAAAATATCTTTTTAAGAAAATACAAAATAACTTAAGTGTTATGGATTTGAAACCGCATCGTTATTTGAATATATACATGGGAAACGCATTTATTAATAAAACATCAAATGATGACATATGGAGTGTCAGATTTGCAGATGAAGTGACTGTCAGCGGAATCACAGTCAAACCTTCATTCGCTGTGAAGAAAGATTATATGAAAGCGAATTTTCAGGATATTCACGACGCTTTCTTAAACAATGAGACTAAAGTGTTTTCTGTCTATACAACGCTGCCTTTCGTGCTGAAGAAATTCAACGATAAAACATATATAAACTTTGCCTCCTTTAGGGATGGAGAACCGATAAAACCCTGGTCGGAAGAGCTGTTTGATAACTTCTTTATTGTTTAAGCTTTTAAATTCACATTAGTAAAATCTTTATGTCAGCTTTCCTGTAACTCTGACAGATGGATTAATTATTACTCAATATCTATTCCTGTATAAAATTATGTATTTTTTATATACCTACATCCTGAATACAAAAAGATACCCCTAATGCAGATGAATCTCTGATTAGGGGTATTCCACTTTTATAGATTACAATTTTAAAAACTATCTGTAGACCATACCGCCGTCAGTTAAAATAGACTGGCCGGTAATATAACCTGCATCTTCAGAAGCTAAGAATGCTACTAAGTTTGCTACGTCTTTAGGTTCCTGTGTGCGTCCTAAAGAAATAGAAGAAGAATATTGCTCTAATGCTTCGCCTTTCTTAGTCCCGATAACATCCATAAATTTCTCGTCCAGACGTTCCCACATGCCTGTTGCTGCAATACCCGGGCAATAGGCATTCACTGTAATATTATCTTTAGCAAGTTCTTTCGAAGCAACCTGTGTTAACCCGCGCACCGCGAATTTAGAAGCACTGTAAGTTGCAAGGAAATCGAAACCTTCATGTCCCGCAATACTTGATGCATTGATAATCGCTCCGCCGTGTCCTTGTTCTTTTAACTGCTTGGCTGCTGCCTGGATACCGAATAAAACGCCTTTAACGTTAACATCCAATACAAAATCAACATTTTTTTCGCTGATTTTTTCTATCTGTTCGACTTCACCTTCAACACCGGCGTTATTAATATAAACATCCAGCTTGCCGAATGTATCTACTGCATGTTTAACCAGTGCAGTGTGATCGTCCAGTTTTGAAACATCTGCAACTTTTGCAGTGACTTCGTAATTTTTACCTTTAAGCTCTTCCAAAGTTTCATTAAGCACTTCTTCATTGATATCACTCAATACAACTTTAAAGCCGTTCTCACCTAATTTTTCTGCAATACCTTTACCTAAACCTTGAGCTGAACCTGTGATTACTGCTACTCTGTCTAATGTCATGATATATAGCCTCCAATTAGTTTTTCCATCTTTAATTATATACTTTTAAAGGATTAAATACTAAATATTCGCTCTATTCATACGAATATTTTCTAATAAATATCAAACATCTTTTCAACTTCTTCCTGGGAATATCTTTTACCTTTTTCCGCTGCCTGCTCATAGTCATTTATAACTTTATAATCAATTTCACTTTCCATCTTTTCAATTAATGAATCTTTTAATAGAGTCGACAGTCTGACATCATGTGTATCCGCGTAGTCTTTAAATGCTTTTTCTTCCTCTTTGTTTAATCTTACAGTTACAATTGCCATTTTTAATCCCCTCACTTTATAAATATATTTTAATGGCATTAGTGTGAGACTGCAGCTCTACATAAACAGTATGCTGACTAAAAATATTCCAGCGACATTAACCAGTATTGCCGACAGGCTGAGTTTCTTGGCTCTGCCTTCTCCGGTTTGCGTGATTAAGAGTATGACGACACTTAATATCGCGAGACCGATGGCTATATAATACGGCAGACCGATCGGCGACAGGTAAATATTGCCCGCTTCATTGGCGGCGATTGTCGTAATCAGATAGATTAAGTTCAGTATTGATAAACCGAGTACTAAAATCCGCATCGTATCACTCCTTACCTATAATCTACCTTTTATGTCCCGCGATTAAACCTTCCCGGAGCTTCAGTGTAGAGGCTTCTGTGCAGCTGATGGCCCGCATAACACTGAGCTGTCCGTATTTCACTTTCAGCGCATCGATCGTCTTCATCAATGCTTCTTCCTTCAGCATCTTATCGACGTCCTGGAACAGTGAAACCTGTTTCTGGCTGTCGGGGATAAAGTTCGTTAACGTGACACTGATGGTCCGGTACAGCGCATACGGGTCTGCGATTTGTTTTAAATGCTGCCAGACGTGTTTAATAATGATGTCCTCGCTGTTCGTGCCTTCTTTAATCGTAAACTGCTTGCGGTATATATGACCGTCTTTTGTGCCGACGGAAAACTGGACGGTACGCACCAGCTGCTTCATGAGCCGCAGCCGGTGTGTCACCTCATCGACATGTTCAAACAGCACGACATACGTTTCACTGAATTTATAGTCGCGCATGAGAATCTGGCTCTTTGCAATCGAAGGCGAATGGACTTTATGCTTTTCGCTGATTTTGCTGAAATCAATACCGTTGGCATGCAGGTGCCAGTCGACTCCGATAATGCCGAAGTCCCGCTTCAGGTACTCGTGCGGATAGTTGGCAAGATCCCCGATATTAAAAATTCCTCTTTGATTCAGTTTCTTTTCACTCTTCTTATTAATACCCCAGAATTTGCTTAACGGCTTAATATGCCACATCTTCTCGACCACATCCTTATACCGCCATTCGGTGATTCCGTCAGGCATATGCTTGGCTTCAAGATCCAGTGCAACCTTGCTGAGCAGCAGATTGTCACCGATCCCGACCGCACATTCGATTAAGGTCGTTTCATAGATTTCGTCCTTTATCTTTTTGGCAAGCTCCCTTGGTGAAGCGGCAAACAGTTTGTAGCTGTGTGTGACATCCATAAAGAACTCATCGACGGAGTACTGATGGAAATCTTCAGGTGCGACGTATTTGAGTGCAATTTCCGTAATACGCATGGAGTAATCCAAATAGATTTTCATGGAAGGATTGATAATGTAAATATCGCTGCGCGCAGGAATCTCAAACAGCCGCGACCCTGTTTTAATACCGAGCTTTTTTAACTCGGGCGTTGCTGCCAGCACGACGGAACCGATACTCTTTGTGTCCCCTACCACAGCGAGCTTGGTTGTCTTCGGATCCAGACCCTTCAGCCTGCATGACACACTGGCAAAGAAACTCTTTAAATCAATGCACAGAATATCGTAGTGCGGACAAACACTGTAGTCATACATGAATATCACCCCCCTATATAGAACATATGTTCTATATTAGCATATAAGTGCGAAAAATAGCGGAGTTATATTTTAAAATTTCTAAATAAATCGAACAAATGTTCTATTTTTGGTATAATTGAAATATCGCCTATCCATCCCGGGCGAAATATTGACCGGGAGGAGGTGGAGGCAATGGATTTTCTTTTTGCAGAAATTTTAGCACCCGTAATCACCGGGTGCCTGATTGCGTACTTTGTCTACTGGTTGGACAACCGCGATGAGTGATAGGCGAAAACCACACCAAAAAACCCCCAATCTACGGTCATAGATTGGGGGTTCGGTGTTGCAATGGATTTCCTTTTTGTAATTTGATTATATCATCAGTCAAAGCAAAAAGTAAATTAGTTGATTTGAAACTATTAGATACCGATAAAGCTAAAACTAAAAATAAGGTTTACGTTAACTATGACTTATTAAGATTACTCGGATGATTATAGAAAATATATCTTTTAAAACTATTTAGATTATCTATCACAGTTATGGTTAATCTAATTTTACTCGTATAAGTACTCTTCTTTCTCTTGCCACTCAATATCTTTTCTAATATACATCTCTCTTCATCTTAAAATCTCTTCAATATAATATCGAAGATTAAAAGCATTTTTTTCTTTTACAATATATAAAAAGCCCCAACCCACTCTCGTAAATCAGGAATTCTCCGCTTCAAACTTTCAGCTGTTCATTCTTCATTTAATATAAAATCATTGTTATTATAACAGAACTTACTTACACACTCGTAATCCCATCTATTTCTCCCATTCTGCCTTTATCTATCAGTGCTTTGTTTTGTTCGATAA
>DAIPYL010000071.1:0-6356 GCA_036782755.1 Jeotgalicoccus sp.
CATTCCGTGCCACCGTCAGTTCTCGGTGGCGCGCTCTCATACATTCCGTGCCGCCGTGGATTTTCGAAGGCGCGCTCAGTTTCTTCCGGTTGCCATTCGTCTTCAAACTGTAATAAGATAAACAAGAGCAAACAATTTAGGAGTGTGTCATATATGAAAAAAATGAACGTTGAAAGTTTTAACCTGGATCACACAAAAGTTGCTGCACCATATATCAGACTTGCAGGGACAAACGAAGGTCAGCACGGTGATACGATTTATAAATTCGATATCCGTTTCTGCCAGCCGAACAAAGAGCATATGGATATGCCTGCACTTCACTCGATTGAACACTTAATGGCTGAAAACATCCGCAACCACCACGAGCGTGTTGTCGATTTAAGTCCCATGGGATGCCAGACCGGTTTTTATCTGTCTGTATTAAATGACGACGATAAAGCAGGTATTGAAGATGTTATGGAGAAAACTTTAAACGACGTGCTGGAAGCTGAAGAAGTTCCTGCATGCAACGAAGTACAGTGCGGCTGGGCAGCAAGCCACAGTCTTGAGGGTGCGAAAGAAATCGCACGCAAAATGCTTGAAGGACGCAGTACATGGAGTACAGTGTTCGCTGAATAATATTTTAAATCCGGACCGCTCCTCTGAGTGGTCTTTTTTATGCTGACAGGAGATCCTTCATTTCAATTTACATAGCTCTCTGTTAGGCGTAAAATGTACAGGATAATACACATAAATAAGAAAGAGGTTTTCTGTAATGATTATGCCGGTATGGCTGATGTGGTTAATTCCACCTGTAGTTTTTATGGTAATACCGTTAAAAATGTTAATCGACTGGTTTGCGATTTATCTGCCGCTCAATAAAAAATATAACCGCAAGGAAATTACCGTTAAAGCTTCATGGAAAATCTGGCTGACGGATATCGGTCTCCATCTCGTCGCTGTCGGAATTATGTACGCAGCGCTGTATATCGATCCGCTGTTCAGAGGTAATCCGACATCGTTTGATGATGTTAAGGAAATCAGCAACGCAACACCAGACTGGATTGTCGCATTCTTCGAAGGTATACTTGCGAATCCTTTCAACAGCATTTACAGTATGATTTTCGTACTCATTTTATTCGTGGTTATTATTTTAATACAATTTAAATTGACTCAGAAAATATATGCGAAATTTGGTCTAGCCGATAAGCAAGTTACTAAGTCCAGCATTATCTCAACACTGTTAATGGCACCGTGGATCATTATGATTCCGACATCATTATTCTCATCAATAATTTAACAGCAAAAAGGTTCCCGGCATCTTCGCCGGGAACCTTTTATATTTATTAGTTAAAATCTCTCTTCACTGTCTTCTTCCACTCTTTATTGAAAACTTCTTCTCCATTGTTATAGCCAGTCAGACGGTTTACAAGATAAAAGTTCTCGTAATCGCATGTCATCAGACTTTCAGTTTTTATTTCTGTTTTAATATCCGCATCTTCAACCACTGCCGTCCAGTCACACTGAACTGCTGCCGATAGCGGGTCATCGTTATTTATCGTATAAATATTATGGTTTTCAGTACCGTAAGTGATGCCGAGATGAGGCAGGAATCGCTTCCCTTCATTCGAATAGTCATCGAGAATCCAATCGTTTGTCGTCAGATCGTTAATGGCATTTCTCGTACGGTATCCTTCTTCAATAATTTCTTTTTCAAGCGGTGTTGCCATCTCAGCCGAGTTGTATTTCATTTCTACCGGCGAGTAATTTTCAACATACGGCAGGTGCAGTGAGCTGTTATTTAAATCAACTGTCAGCTCCACTTTGTCTTTCGATGCCCACATTAACGGCCAGTAGCTTGGTGCAAATGACATTTCGATGCTGTGGCCTTCAGGTACTGTATAGCCGATGACATCAAACAGAATTTCCGCATCAATATATTTATCAATCGGCAATTTTTCAGGATTTTCATGGCTGTTTACATGGTTTAAATTCAGCTGACCTTTCGTAATCAGTGTACGTTTACCGTTCGGATGAACATCCGTCAGACGCACATGCAGATTCGCCTCATCATGTGATGATTTCACTCTGACGTTCAGTTTTGCCTGACCTGCAATGCTTAACTCTTCTGCTGCATCGACTGAAATCGTCGTTGCCAGTGCGTTATCAATTGTCTGGTCCGCAGCGAGATCGCCTTCCTGGCCAAACGGACAGAATACGCCGGAATACAGTCCGTGATGCTGGTTATTTGCGAGCGCAATTTCATCGTGGAAATGGCTCAGAATATCAACGGATTCAAATTCTTCTGCATAGACATCAATCCACTGGCCTTCTCTGTACTCATAACTCGTCGACGGTTCAACGCTGTCCTGAATATAAATATGGAACTCATCTTCGTGTTCAACCTGACTCTGGTCCTCCACAAACCATTTCGAGAACCAGTCTGCACATTCCTGCAGATAACCGATTTGCGGTCCCGGAATCGCAAGGTCCGGAAACTCATGAGCCCACGGTCCGATAACACCTTTTTTAGGCACATTTAAATTGTCCATTAAACGATAAACTGCATCAGTATAACCGTCAGCCCAGCCGCTCATCGTGAGAACAGGTATTTTAATATCATTATAGTTTTCACCGATAGAACCGTGTTTCCAGAACTCATCTCTGCGCTGGTGGCTCACCCATTCTTCAACGAACGGCGGTGTGTTTTCCATTCTGTTCATCCACATATCGTACCAGCTGTCGCCGACAAACTGCGGGAACGGCGGACGTGCATTATATGCAAACATCGTCGATGCCCACCACAACATGTCTGAAGCCATCATGACGCCCCCGCGGTAATGTACATCGTCCGCATAACGGTCATCTGTTGAACATAATGAAATAATTGTTTTTAAAGCTTTCGGCTGGCGTGCCGCAACCTGCAGCCCGTTAAACCCGCCCCATGATTTACCAATCATGCCGACAGAACCATTCGACCAGCTCTGATCTTCTATCCAGCTGATAATATCGATTGCATCATCCTGCTCGGACAGGTGATATTCATCTTCGATAATTCCTTCGGAATCACCGGTACCTCTAATATCAACGCGCATAGCCGTAAAACCGTTGCCCGCGAAATATTTATGTCTGATTTCATCTCTTAACGCTGTAAAATCATCTTTTCTGTACGGCAGGAACTCCAACACTGTTCCTTTAGTAACCCCGAGCCCTTTCGGCTGCCAGATTTTTGCCGACAGTTTTGTCCCATCGCTCATTTCAATCCATGTATGATTCGTAATCTCGACATCATATGGCAGGTCTTCTATCTCGTTCACCTTGTTGTAATCTACATCGAATACTCCCATTATTTGTCACCTCATAAAAATAATTTACTTTACTTATACTACACTACCCGGGGAATTTTTTAAGGATTAACGATTAAATCTAAGGATTTGGCACTATTCCGGCACTTGTTCGGGAATGACAGCATCTCATTGCGGAGCAGCCATCGTCCATAACCAAAACAAACCCGGAAATCTTAAGATTCCCGGGTTCAATCAAAATATAATTACTGATTCATTCTTTCCAGCACCTGATCAATTGTCGGCATCGCATTCTGCGCACCGAATTTTTCAACACTTAATGATGCTGCAGTATTCGCAAAGTGGCAGCTTTCCTGCAGGTCTTTGCCTTGTGCAATATAGCTGACAAATGCACCATTAAAGCAGTCTCCCGCTCCTGTCGTATCGACAACGTCGGCTTTCATCGTCGGTACATCAACACGGTAAGCGTCAACTGAATAGTAACAGCCTTTGCTGCCGCTCGTGACAACAAATTTATCGACGTGATCTTTTAAAATTTCAGGGTGTGCTGCAGCAAGCTGAGTCAGTTCAATCTGGTTCGGTGTAATATATGTACTGTGGTTAATAATATTATCCGTCAGCTTCTGTGCCGGTGCCGGGTTAACGACCAGATCAATATTATTTTCACCGCATACCTCTGCCACGTAATCGACTGTCTCCATCGGAATTTCAAGCTGCGTTACTACAACGTCACTTTCCAAAATCGCCTGACGGTGTTTATCGATTACTTCTTTTGTAACATGAGCGTTTGCGCCCGGTACAACAATAATCGTATTATCCATCGGATTCACGGTAATCATCGCAATGCCGCTTTCAACTTCGTCAATCATTTCAATATTTTCGACGTTCACACCTTCGCTCTTCAGGCTTTCAATCATTTCAATTCCGAATGCATCGTTCCCCACTCTGCCGATAAACGTCACATCACAGCCCAGTCTTGCTGCTGCGACTGCCTGGTTGGCCCCTTTACCGCCGCACAGTGTCGTGAATTTTTCACCGGTCAGTGTTTCACCGATTTTAGGATGACGTTCTGCAGTAACGACTAAATCCATATTTAAACTGCCCACGATTGTTACTTTAGGCTTATTCATTTGTTATACCTCCAAAAATTACTGTAAACTGCCTATTTTTTCAAGCAGTATATTTTGAAATGCTGTTAAATCAATATCGTTCAGCAGATTCACATTACGTCCTGCTTCAGGCGCTGTCTTACGCACGTCACACACAGTCATGCCGCGGTTAATGTCATCTGTACAATCTACATCCACGCTGACCTGCATTCCTTTAAAAATTTCAGGATTAGTCAGATAAATCACTGCGACAGCATCATGGATATGAACCAGTTCACTGTTAATATAAGCTGGTGAATCAAAGTAGAACTTCAGCATTTCTCCGAATGTTTTCTGAACTTCACCTTCGCTGTTAAACAATGCTTCAACCTGCCGGCGGTCAAGGCCGCTCTTATGCGTCACATCGAGACCGCACATTACAATCGGAAGTCCCGAATCAAAGACAATTTTTGCCGCTTCAGGATCGCCCCAGATATTGAATTCCGCTGTCGGTGTTCTATTGCCGAAAGTACCGCCGCCCATTAACACGATTTCTTCAATGCGATCCAAAACTTCCGGAAAAACTTTTAACAGGAGCGCAATATTCGTCAGCGGGCCGACTGGCACAAGCGTCATTTTTTCATCTGCAGGCAAATTCATAATATGGTCTCTGATGACCTGGAATGAATTTCCCGGTTCGGCCTGTTTCGGCGTTTTCGGCAGCACAGTGTTACCGAGACCTGTTTCACCGTGTACATGGCCTGCATCTTCTTTCGCTCTGGTTAACGGCCCTTCCGCACCTCTGACAACAGGTACATCCATATTTAAAAATGAACTCAGTGCAAGTGCATTATTAGTCACACGTTCTATCGTCTGGTTCCCCGCCACTGTGGAAATCCCGTGGATATTCAATGTATCTCTGCTTGCCGCAGCTGCAGCGAGTGCGATCGCATCATCGATACCCGGGTCGCAGTCAATCCATATATTTCTTTTATTCATATTACTGTCCTCCGTCAAATGAATTCAGAATTTCTTCGAATAAAGTCCAGAATTCATCTGTATTTACACCAAGTGCGACATTCGTATTCGGCTCTCTGCCTGTTACGCTCAGCGTATCGATTACAGTCATGCCGTATGAGTATTCACCTTTCGTCTCAACTGTAACGTTTAAGTATTCTGTTTTGAAGAGTTCCGGCTTTAACAGATACATCGTCGTACATGCATCGTGAATCGGTCCGCCGTTAAAGCCGAAATGATTTTTATAAGTTTCGCCGAAGAAGATTAATAATTCTTTTACGAATACCGCAATCTCATTATCGATTTTACTGACACGTTCAATAATATCTTCAGTTGCGATAACCTGATGCGTCACATCAAGGCCGAACATCGTTACAGGTGCAGTGCTGTCGTAAACAACTTTCGCCGCTTCTGCATCGACAAAAATATTGAACTCAGCTGCAGGTGTCCAGTTACCGAACGTGCCGCCGCCCATTAAAACAATCTCATCAATGTTTTCAATGATTCTCGGTTCTTTAATTAAAGCCATCGCAATATTCGTTAAAGGACCTGTCGGTACAAGTGTTACCGGTTCGCTTGAGTTCATCACCTGTTCGATAATAAAATCAACCGCATGACCACTTGTAACCTGCATCTGAGGATCCGGAAGTACCGGGCCGTCCATCCCTGTTTCACCGTGAATCTCAGGAGCGATTTCGCTCTCTTTGACCATCGGACGTCTTGCACCCTGAACCACTGGTACATCAAGTCCAAGCAGTTCGCAGATTTTTAATGTATTAATTGTATTTTTCTCAACTTCGACGTTGCCTGCAACAGTCGTAATGCCTAAAATATTTAAATCGCTGACATTTGAAGCGGCAATAATTATCGATATCGCGTCATCATGTCCGGGATCACAATCTAAAATTACATTTCTCATCAGTAAAACACTCCATTCACAATTCTTAAGGTAAGTATCTCATGCGGC
>DAIPYL010000072.1:0-6228 GCA_036782755.1 Jeotgalicoccus sp.
AGTCCAGGCATCGTCATGATGTCACCAGTAAGTGCAACTACGAATCCTGCACCTGCTTTAGCGATAACTTCACGTACTGTTACGTTGAAGCCTGAAGGACGTCCAAGTTTCTTAGGATCGTCTGATAATGAGTACTGAGTCTTAGCCATACATACCGGGAAGTTGCCCCAGCCGTTAGCTTCGATATCAGCGATTTGTTTTTTAGCTTTGTCTGTTAAGATAACGCCGTCTCCGCCGTATACTTCTGTAACGATCTTCTCGATCTTGTCAGCGATTGGCAGTTCATCTTCATACAGGTGGTGGAAGTCGTTTCCAGCTTCAACTGCTGCTAATACTTCATTAGCTAAGTCTACGCCGCCTTCTCCCCCTTTTTCCCATACTTGTGTTAACGCAACGCGTACGCCCTGATCTTTACACCAGTCAAGAACAAAATTTCTTTCTTCATCAGTGTCAGTTACAAAGTCGTTTAACGCGATTACAGGCTCAACGCCGAATTTACGAGCATTTTCGATGTGCTTACCTAAGTTAACAACACCTTCTTTAAGAGCGTCAACGTTAGCCTCGCTTAAATCAGCTTTAGCTACTCCGCCGTTCATCTTAAGTGCACGGATTGTTGCTACTAAAACGATAGCATCCGGCTTGAATCCGCCCATGCGCGCTTTAATATCCATGAATTTCTCGCCGCCAAGGTCTGAACCGAATCCACACTCAGTTACAACGATATCAGCAAGCTGTCTTGCAGTGTTTGTTGCAATGATTGAGTTACATCCGTGTGCAATGTTAGCGAATGGTCCACCGTGGATTAATGCAGGTGTACCTTCCATAGTTTGTACTAAGTTAGGTTTGATTGCTTCTTTAAGAAGAAGTGCTAAAGCGCCTTCAACTTCAAGTTCCCCAACTGTTACAGGTTTCTTGTCGTAAGTATAACCGAATACAATTTTAGCTAATTTTTCTTTAAGATCGATGATGTCGTTTGACAGACATAATACAGCCATAATCTCACTCGCAACTGTAATATCAAATCCGTCTTCACGAGGAACACCTCTTGTAGGTCCGCCCAGGCCGACTACTACTTGACGAAGTGCACGGTCGTTCATGTCAATAACACGTTTCCAGGTTACACGGCGCGGGTCAATGTTTAACGCGTTTCCGTGGTGGATGTGGTTATCGATGAAAGCACTCAGTGCATTATTTGCTGCAGTAATTGCGTGTAGGTCACCATTAAAGTGCAGGTTGATTTCTTCCATTGGTAATACTTGTGCGTGGCCTCCGCCTGTTGCTCCGCCTTTAACACCCATTACAGGTCCAAGTGAAGGTTCGCGTAAAGCAACCATTACTTTTTTACCAATTTTATTGAAAGCATCACTTAAGCCAACAGTTACCGTTGATTTACCTTCACCAGCCGGTGTCGGGTTCATCGCAGATACAAGAACGATTTTAGAATCTTCCTTGTCTCCTTCAAGTTGGTTGATGTCTACTTTTGCCTTGTATTTACCATACATTTCTAATGCTTCTTCAGGAATTCCTGCTTTTTCAGCAATATCCTGAATTGGTTGTATTGAGGCTTTTGACGCAATCTCTTGGTCAGTCAAATGTGCCATCTTCTCAGCTCCTAAATATAATTTACAGTTGTAAAACGATTTCACAACTTCATATTCATTATGACATAAAAAAAGAAATAGGACCATGTTTAACGGTCCTCATTTCGTTATCTTATTAAATTTTCTTATAATTTGTTAACTTTAATCATCATCCATAGATGATAAATCTCCTGCCGGCAGATCGAGTTCCCATGCTTTAAGCACGCGTCTCATAATCTTACCGCTGCGCGTTTTCGGCAGGCTGTCTTTAAATTCGATTTCTCTCGGTGCTGCGTGCGCCGCGAGTCCGTTCTTAACGAATACACGGATTTCTTCTTTCAGCTCGTCAGTCGGCTCGTAACCGTCTCTTAAAGCGATAAACGCCTTAACGATTTCACCGCGTACAGGATCCGGTTTACCGATAACCCCTGCTTCCTGCACCGCTTCATGTTCAACGAGTTTAGATTCGATTTCAAATGGTCCGACGCGTTCGCCCGCTGTCATAATGACATCGTCGACACGGCCCTGGAACCAGAAGTATCCGTCTTCATCTTGATACGCCGAGTCACCTGAAATATACCAGTCGCCGATAAAGTAAGAATCGTACTTCGGTTTGTTCTTCCAGATTTCTCGCATCATTGCCGGCCATCCCGTTTTCATTGCAAGGTTGCCCATGCGGTTCGGCGGCAGTTCGTTACCCTGATCGTCGATAATTGTTGCTTCCACACCCGGCAGCGCTTTACCCATTGAACCGCCTTTAATGTCCATTGACGGGAAGTTAACGATCATATGAGCACCTGTTTCAGTCATCCACCATGTATCGTGAATGCGGAGATTAAATACTTCCATACCCCATTTAACAACTTCAGGGTTTAACGGCTCCCCTACAGAAAGAACGTGTCTTAATGCAGATAAGTCGTATTTCTCAACTACATTATCACTGCTTCCCATCAGCATTCTGAATGCTGTCGGGGCACTGTACCAGATAGTTACTTTCAGTTCTTCGAGTGCACCGTACCATGATTCAGGTGAGAATCTTCCGCCGACGATAACATTTGTCGCACGGTTCAGCCACGGCGCGAAGATTCCGTATGAAGTACCTGTCACCCAGCCCGGGTCAGCTGTACACCAGTACACATCGTCTTCTTTTAAGTCGAGGACGTATTTACCTGAAATATACTGCTGCACCATTGCATAATGTGCATGGAGCACACCTTTAGGCTGTCCCGTTGAACCGCTTGTATAGTGTAAAATCAGGCCGTCTTCTTTATCCAGCCATTCGATATCAAATTCTGAAGATGCTTTTTCATATTCTTTTTTAAGACTGATGTATTTTTCATCAACATCATCGCCTGAAACGATAACATTTTTTAAGTCGGGCAGATCATCCACCGGAACTCTCGGCAGCAGTTCAGGCGTAGTAATAATTGTTGATGCCTCACTGTTTTCAAGTCTGTCCTTAACTGCTTTTTCCATAAATGCTTCAAATAACGGTCCGACAACTGCACCGATTTTCAGTGCGCCGAGCAGCGAGAAATAAAGTTCAGGTGAACGCGCCATAAAGATAAATACACGGTCTCCTTTTTTCACACCTGCGTTTTTCAGAATATTGGCTGCTTTGTTTGAGTTCTCTTTCATTTCTTTAAAAGTAAACGACTGAATATTATCATCCAGTTTATAGTGGAGCGCAATTTTATCGCCGTAACCCTCGTCCACATGTTTATCAATAGCTTCATAAGCCATATTCACTTTTCCAGTTTCATACCATGAAAATTCTTTCTCAATCTCTTCCCATGAGAAATTTTCTTTTGCCGTTTCGTAATTCGGCATGTTTGCGTGTTGATCTGTTGCTTCGTAAAGTTCTACTTTCATTCTTAACGACACCCCTTGTTTGTAATTATGATTTCGCTTTCATAAAGTCATTATATTGAAAGATAGTTCAGAATTCTATGAAAACGCTTGAATTCTTTTAATTTCTTTATTTTAAGCAAAATTAAAACGCTTTCACTTCAGTATAGTTTATCAATAATATATAATGATAGTGAATTTATTTTTTAATAATATTTAATTACTTTTAAAAGGGGTGTTCCATTGAAGCATCAAAAGCAATATTTTAAAATGGAAGCGAAAACTGACAAAGAGACTGTCATTATCGAAGGGCCTCTTGACAGTGAAACTTTAAAAACATATACATTTGATGATAATTTAACCGCGTTCAGACGCCCGTCGGAACAGTTTCAGGCACTGATTGAAATTGCCGAACTGCCTGAAGGACGGATTATCGTCAGTCATATAGATAGACATATTGTAGGCTATATTATCTTTCTTCATCCTGACCCGCTTGAGCGCTGGTCTGACGGTAATCACCCGTTCATTATGGAACTTGGCGCCGTGGAAGTCGGCCTGCCCTACCGCAGTTACGGGCTCGCCGGTAAAATGCTGGAATTATCGACGTATGATGATTTTATCGAAAATTATATTATCATCACGACTGAATATTACTGGCACTGGGATTTAAAAAACAGCGGTCTCGATGTATATGAGTATAAAAATCTGATGATCCGCTTAATGCAGCGTGCGGATTATGAAGTGTTCCAGACGAACGACCCGGAAATTACCGGCCACCCTGCCAACACGCTGATGGCGCGTATAGGGAAAAATATAAACGATAAACAGATGCAGCAGTTTGATGAGATACGTTTTAAAAATCGATTTTTAATTTAACGAGGGGTGCGATTGTAAATGCTAGTAGAAAGAATTATGACTTCTCCCGTGGAGACTCTCCACGTCAACGATACTATTCATGAGGCGATGAATATGATGAGCCGCCTGTCAATCCGCCACATCCCTATTGTGGATGACGATGATAATCTGGCAGGTATTATTTCCGATAAGGACGTTAACCTTGCATTGCCGTCCATCGCCAATAAAGATGCGGATTTGTCGCTCGACCTGGAACTTGGCAAGATTATGCGCCAGCAGGTGACGACGTGCCACCCGCTCGACTTTGTCGAAGAAATTGCGAAAGACTTTTATCATTTTGCGATTGGTGCAATTCCCGTCATGCGGGGCAAGAAAATTGTCGGCATCGTTACTCAGAAAGATATGCTGAATACATTCCTTGAGCTTACGGGTATTAAAGAGCCCGGATCTATTATAGAAATCGATATTAAAGACCGCATGGGTGTCATTTATGATATCGGCAAAGTATTTAAAAACTTAAATATTAAAATTGTCAGCATTTCAATTTATCCAAATGCCGATAAAAAAGATCATAAAATTATCGTCCTGCGCATCGATGCAATGAATCCGTTAATTGCTATAGAAAAATTAAAAGAATCCGGATTTCACGTACTGGATCCAAGCGAGATGTCGTAATGAAACCCCTGTATGTATATACTGATGAACTGCTTAAATACCGGTTTAATGATACTCATCCTTTTAATCAGATGCGCTTAAAATTAACGACGGATTTATTAACGGATGCCGGGTTTTTAAATGATGAGGATATTGTTAAACCGCGTTTGGCGACAGACGAAGAACTTGCCTTGGTACATACCAGCGATTATATCGAAGCTGTGCGAGCAGCAGGTCACGGCGAACTGTCTGCAGAAGAACTTGCGAAGTACGGACTCGATTCTGAAGATACACCAAGCTTTGAAAATATGCATGAAAAATGTGCGGCTCTCGTCGGCGCAACACTTACAGCTGTCGATCTGGTTATGTCGGGACAGACCGATAAGGCGTTAAGTCTTGCCGGCGGCCTGCACCACGGATTCAGCGGCAAAGCGAGCGGCTTTTGTATATATAACGACACTGCAATTGCGTGTGAATATATTGCACAGAAATACGGTAAAAAAGTGCTCTACATTGATACTGATGCCCATCACGGCGACGGTGTTCAGTGGACGTTTTACAATCGCAAAGATGTTGTGACGTATTCAATACACGAAACTGGCCGTTACCTGTTCCCGGGTACAGGCAGCGCGACAGAACGCGGCACGGAAGAAGGTTTCGGCTATACAGTGAATCTGCCGATTGATGCATTTACGGAAGATGACTCATTCCTTGAAGTATTTAAAGAAAGTCTCGAACACGCGATTCAGGCATTCGAGCCTGATGTGATTTTAAGCCAGAACGGCGTCGACGCTCACTTCCGCGATCCGATGACCCACCTGTCGCTGACATCAAAATCATATGAAGAAATACCGCGCTTTGTCCGTGACATGGCGGATAAGTATACCGACGGCAAATGGATTGCGGTCGGCGGCGGCGGATATAATATCTGGCAGGTTGTTCCGCGGATGTGGAGTCAGATCTGGCTGGCGATGAAGAATATTGATGCACCGGCCGGACGTCTGCCCGAGGCATTTATCGAAAGATATAAAACGAAATGTAAAGTCGACTTCCCTGTATTATGGGAAGATACGCTGGAGGACTTTACTGCAATACCGCGAAGAGTTGAAATCGCAGAGAAAAATAAAACGACACTTGAACGGATTCTGATGTATCTGGATCAGTGAGTTGTAATTGGAGCTGTATGAACTTTGTTAATTTAACATTATTCATGCAGCTTTTTGTATGGACTTTGTTGGATTGACAACGTCTTCCCAGCTGATCCGATGCCCTTTGTCGATTCAACATTGTC
>DAIPYL010000073.1:0-6204 GCA_036782755.1 Jeotgalicoccus sp.
CAAAAAAGCAGGCATCCACCAAAGGATACCTGCTCAAGCTTCACTATATTCACTTATTATTATCACCCAGCATATCAAGCGGGCTGAGTTTTGCTTCAATCTCGGCTCTGTCTGCTTCCATAAACGGCGGCAGGTCTAATTTTTCTCCTGCTTCGATGCCAGGTGTCGTATCAACCAGCCCCGGACCATTCGTAGCAATTTCAAACATGATGCCGTTGGATTCCCGGAAGTATAAACTTTTAAAGAAGTGTCTGTCGACTACGCCTGTTGAACGGAATCCTCTTTCCGTCACCTTCTCGTCCCAGTACTGAAGTGTTTCTTCATTCTCTACATTAATCGCAAGGTGATGCACGCTCCCGCGTCCCGGCCGTTCGCGGTCGCCGTCTTTAAATTTAACTAGGATTTCGCTGTGCCCGTCACTCCCCGAAGGGCGGTACAATCGCTTAGTCTCATCGCCCGACACTTTCACGTAATCGAACAGCGTCGTCAGCGTTCTTTCCATCTTCTCAATTCTGCGGACGGTCATCTCCACAGTCCCCATGCTCATAATCTGATATTCTTCCGGCACATCTGAGCCGTCCCAGCTTTCGAATCTGCTGACCGCTTCATCATCCACCACCTGCAGTGCAAGTCTCAGTCCGTCATCGTCTTCAAAAAGCAGCGATTTTCTGCCGCCGTAGTTTGTTACATCACTGTACTCCACGCTGTATTCATCAAAACGCTTCTGCCAATAGGATAAACTGCTCTCACCTCTGACGAACAATCCTATCCGTGTAATAGCATTCGTTCCGCGTCTGGTGTTCGCCGCCATCGGCATCTCAAAAAACGACAGTTCTGTTCCCGGGCGCCCTTTATTATCACCATAAAATAAATGATACATTGACGGATCATCCTGGTTTACCGTCACTTTAACTCTGCGCATGCCGAGCAGTTTATTATAAAATGTATTATTTTCCTGCGCATTTTTCGTCAGCATTGAAATATGGTGGTGTCCTAAAATTGTTGCCATTATATTGACCTCCGTATATTTTCACTGTAATTACATCTTAAAATAAATTAATCAGCACAACACCTGTCAGCATTATAACGAGTCCAATCAGCTGCACCGGTACAATTGTTTGTTTTGCCGAACGAAACATGCCGAACTGCTGTACAAGAATACTGCCGGTAATCTGGCCGAATAATACAAGTACAATCGTCGGGCCTGTACCGATTTCTCCGACAAGGAAGATATTAATCAATACGTAAAACCCGCCGAATATTCCTCCAAGCCAAACCCAGAACGGTGCTTTTTGTGTAATCGGATATTTCACCGGCACAAATGTTTTATCTCTTAAAGCAACAATTATAACCAGCGCTGCCGCACCGACAAAGAATGAAATAAATGCTGCAGTAAATGGCGAGTTCACCGCACTGCCTAGTTCTCCATTAATCGCTGCCTGGATTGATAACAGTGCACCGCCGGTAAAGCCTGCTGCGCGCCACGGCCACTTATTAATATTTTCATTCGCCTGTTCGAGTTTATAACGGCGCATCTTCATAATGTCCTGCAGCACAACCGCCAGAAAGACTCCCGCAAAAATCAATACGACCCCAAAAAAGCGTGTAATCCCAAACGGTTGAATCATCGAGTTAAACCAGCCGAAGTTATCGATAATCATACCTGTGATAATCATCCCGATAATCGGCATAATTGCAGTTTCGACACTGCCTATTTTTGGAAATATAAATATGTTCGTCGTCAGCGCAATAACACCGCATACTCCGCCAAGCCATATCCAGGCCGGCTGATTTGTAAATGCATCTGCCGGCGGTGTCAGCGGCAGGCCGTTGATCAGCACGATAATACTTAAAAATACGGTGCCGATGACAAATGAAATCATCGATGCGGTAAACGGAGATTTCACATAACTCCGGAGCCCTGAGTTAATCGCAGACTGCATTGACATCCCCGTTCCAATCGCAGCACCGAGCAGTGCAGTAAACATCGCGCTCACTTCCTCTGTATATTTGAATATCATCGTATCACTTATTAACGCAAAAATCCCTTTTGATAAATTATCAAAAGGGATTGCTGTTATTCTGCCGGTTCCATCTGCGCTTCAAATTCATCAAGCAGTCCACGGACTTCATCTGTTGTGTTCGTGCTCATCAGCTGGTGTCTCAGTTCACCTGCGCCTCTGATGCCGCGTACGTAAATTTTAAAGAATCTGCGTAATGGTTTAAACAAACGTGATTCTTCTTTTGAATATTTATCGAACAGGTCAAGATGCAGGCGCAGGAGACCTAAGAGCTCTTCGCTCGTATGTTCTCTCGGCTCTTTTTCAAATGCATACGGATTGTGGAAAATTCCGCGTCCGATCATGACACCGTCAATGCCGTACTTCTCTGCGAGTTCAAGCCCTGTTTTTCTGTCAGGAATATCGCCGTTAATTGTTAACAATGTATCCGGGGCGATCTCATCGCGGAGCTTTTTAATTTCTCCGATTAATTCCCAGTGCGCATCGGCTTTACTCATTTCTCTCCGCGTACGAAGGTGAATCGACAGATTCGCAATATCCTGCTCGAATACATGCGTCAGCCAATCTCTCCACTCGTCGATTTCAGAATAGCCGAGACGTGTTTTAACACTTACCGGCAGGCCGCCGGCTTTAGCTGCCTGAATGATTTCTGCTGCCGTTTCAGGTCTCTGAATTAATCCGGCACCCTTACCTTTTGCTGCAACGTTCGGTACCGGACAGCCCATGTTTAAGTCGATTCCTTTAAAACCCATCTCAGCCATACCGATACTCATTTCACGGAAGTGATCCGGTTTGTCTCCCCAGATGTGCGCTACAATCGGCTGCTCATCTTCAGTAAACGTTAAGCGTCCGCGTACACTGTGCACCCCTTCAGGGTGGCAAAAGCTTTCTGTATTCGTAAACTCAGTGAAGAATACGTCGGGTCTGCCCGCTTCACTGACAACGTGACGGAATACGACGTCTGTAACATCTTCCATCGGTGCCAAAACAAAAAATGGACGCGGTAATTCACGCCAAAAGTTTTCTTTCATATATATTTAAACCTTCTTATCTATTAGTATCTCGAATTTTTATCCATGACGATATTACCACAAAAAGTCAATTTACACAAAAGTATTACGACCAGTAAAAAGCCTGCAGAGACTAATCTTCTGCAGGTGCATATAAATTGTTGCGCATTTGATTTATTGCTGTAATCCAGTCTTCTCTTTTGAAGACACTGAACTTGAATACGTCATTATTATGCGTAATTATTTTAATGACGTTCGGGATGACTCCCATGCTGTTTTTCGTTTTGATTTCCTTAATATCTTTTAAATCAATAATCGTTTCAACCGATTCTATATACGGTCCAACCGAACCTTCATGAAACAATGTTGTTTTCGTTAAATATAAAGGGCCTTCGACACCTCTCATCGGGCGTCTCATGTGTGCATGCCCTGCGCGGACAATATCACCTTTATTTAACCTCATAATGCATCACCTCAATTATATATTTTTAAAAGTATTATACTCCGCCTAATGCTATCACAATTGTGAATATTAGCAATCCTGCCAGTACAAGAATCAGGAAGCCCATAAACCACTTATTCATAAATCTCCGCTCCTTTAAAAATCACCATATATACATTATACACGTAAAAAAATCACTTCATTTCGAAAATGAAGTGATTTCATAAATTATTCATTAATTCTCATCTTTTTTAACCCGTGCAGGTACAAGATCTTCAATCGGTTTCGCACGGTAAACGAAGAACGACATTACTGCCGCAATTAACGTAATGACGAATATTACGAAGTAAACAAACTCTACTCCGGATACCATCGCTGCTGTCATTGCTTCCTGTGATTCAGGATTCGCAGCACCTTCCAGGTAACTCGCCTGTTTCGAGTTCAGCATGCCGATAAACACCGACACACCGATCGCTCCGGCTAATGGCTGCAGTGTCGATACGACCGCAGTACCATGAGGATATAAATGTTTAGGCAGCTGGTTTAAACCGTTTGTCTCTGCCGGCATCATCGTCGCTGAGACACTAAGCATAATCAGCATAAAACCGACAATGATTACCCACTGCGGCGTATCTGCATTAAGATTGCTGAACATGAACATCGTTGCTGCCAGCACAATCGTTGCTGGAATCATCATGATTTTAGGGCCGACTTTATCGAATAAAGCACCCATAAACGGACTC
The DNA here is from genome assembly GCA_036782755.1 of Jeotgalicoccus sp. GTDB lineage: Bacteria > Bacillota > Bacilli > Staphylococcales > Salinicoccaceae > Jeotgalicoccus. The sequence goes on from DAIPYL010000073.1 coordinate 4,217, forward strand.
ATTGCACCGTTCAGCAGACTGCCCGGCAGAAGTAAAAGACCTGCTGCAGCTGCAGTCAGCCCCATCGGCCCCTGCATAAATACGGGCAGAATCAGTTCCGATGCGAACATCACCATAATAATAATGACGAACAGCACAACAGCATGTGTGAACATCGGGAATTTAAATACGCGTAAATCCATCAGCGGCTCATCTAGTTTCAGCTGGCGGAAAACAAATAACGTTATTGCAATTACACCGATAATTATCGGTGTAAATACAGACGCTGTCATAAAGCCGTTTGCACTTTCACCTGCGTGACTGAACCCGTAAATTGTTGCACCCAGACCGACAGTCGAATACACAATCGAAATCCAGTCGATTTTGGGTTTTGTTATTTCTGTAATATTTACCAGATATTTCAGCGCGAATAAAATTGAGAAAATCGTAAACGGCATGACGAAGATAAATAAAAATCTCCAGCCGAAGTATTCCACAATAACACCTGACAGCGTCGGACCGATTGCAGGTGCGAACATAATCACGAGTCCGACAATTCCCATAATTTTCCCTCTTTTATGCGGCGGATAAATCAAGAGAAACACATTAAACATAATCGGCATAATTAAGCCGGTGCCGATTGCCTGAATCATGCGTCCGAAAAGAAGTACACCAAATGACGGTGCGAGGGCTGCGATAACCGTACCGATGAAAAATGTGACCATCGTACCGATGAACAGCTGTCTGGTCGTAAACCAGCCCATTAAGAGCGGCGATACCGGAATTACAATTGCCATGACCAGCATAAAGCCTGTAGCTACCCACTGAACTGTTGAAAGAGTGATATCGAATTCCGCCATCAGTGTCGTTAATGCGATATTGAGCAATGTTTCATTTAAAATAGCGAAGAATGCACCGATAATTAATGCAATCATAATCGGCATTGTTTTAGCGTTTGGATCCTCCGATAAAAATTCATACTTTATATTTTTAGTTTCTGTCATTCTGCACCTCTTATATTTTTTCATACCGGAACGTGAGCGTATCCGGTACACATCAAAATGATGACCTAGTATAATATAAGGTATATGGTAACCATACAGTCAAGAGGTGAGTTTTATGAAATCTGAAATATATTTTACGACAGGTGATTTTGCAAAGCTTTGTGAAGTAACAAAGCAGACGCTGTTCCACTACGATCATATCGGCCTGCTTCATCCTGCGCATAAGGATGACAAAGGATACCGTTATTATTCGTACACACAATTCGACACGATGTACGTCATTGAATCATTAAAAGAAATGGAAATGCCGCTCAAAGAAATTAAGGATTTTATCAGTGTAACGACACCGGATACGATGATTGAATTGTTTAAAGAAAAATCCCGCAGGATTTCAGAGAAAATCGAGAATCTCGCCAGCATCCAAAATACAATAGAGAAGAAAATATCAATTACAGAGCAGGCGATAAAAACCGACTTCGACGAAATCGTGCTGACCGAAACGGATGAGGAATATTTATATTTGAGTGCACAGCTTTTTAATTCTGACGACAATGACAACAGAGCTGCGATATCCGATTTTTATAAAGTATGTATGCAGGAACTGCATGAAAAATATTCAATCGGTGCAATGATTAAAATAGCTGATATTGTGAACAATGAATATGAAAGCTTTGAATACCTGTTCGCGAAAACAGACTACACTGCTTCGCTGCCGCTTGTGAAGAATAAAAAAACACTGCAGGTTACCGGCTATCATACCGGGCAGTATGAAAATGTTGCGGGCACATATGACGCAATCTTTAATTTTATAGAAGACAATCAGCTGAAAACAGTCGATTACTTGTATGCCGAACCGATTCTTGACCGCATTTCGGTAAACGACAGCGATAAATACGTGACGAAGATAACGATACCTGTCGTTCGGGAGTAAATTGCGGCATCTCATTGCGGAGCAAACGGCTTTTCTCGGGAATGACAGCGTCTCATTGCGGAGCAAGCGGCTTT
>DAIPYL010000074.1:0-3305 GCA_036782755.1 Jeotgalicoccus sp.
TTTGATATATAGAGAAACTCCTGCATGCTTAACAGCAGGCAGGAGTTTTTAAATACCGTATTTTTTTAAAGCTCTGTAAACTTTAGAAAGTGGCAGACCGACCACGGTATTGTAATCGCCTTTTATCTCTTTAACGAATACAGCTCCAAAGCTCTGAATACCGTAACCGCCGGCTTTGTCATAAGGTTCATCGGTGTTAATATATGCTTCTATTTCATCATCCGTCAGCTCGTAAAAAGTGACTTCAGTGCGGTCCGAAATAATTTCCTCAAAGCCTCTTGACTTTAATATGACACCGGAGTACACTTCATGAGTGCTTCCGGATAAAGCCTTAATCATTTGACGTGCATCTTCAACTGTGGCCGGCTTTTCATAGATAATATTATTGTGACTGACAACTGTGTCACAGGTTAACAGGACGGAATTATCGTCCACCGTCAGAACCGACGATTTCAACCTGGCAGTTTCAATTACTTTTGTTTCAGGATCGCTGCTCGTAATCTGTTTTTCATCAGCATCTGGAATAAGGATTTCATAATCCAGACCGGCCTGCGAAAGAAGTTCGCGGCGTCTTGGCGACTGGGAACCAAGTATAAGTTTCATCATATAATACCTCCGGTGCAGAAATTGGTTAAAGATACTCATATACGTTGTCTTTAACCGTAAAAACGTTATAATGACGTTACAGCAAGTTATTCTAAATAAGATGCTTAACATACATATAAACTAATTAATTTTAATAATACATAGGTTAAACCTAAATAGATAGTCGTTTTATGAGGGGAGCAATCATGAGAGTAGAATTGACGAAGTACAGAGTTAAAGAAGGCAAAAGCAAGCTGGTAGATGAGTGGGTAGAGTATATGCATAATCATATGGATGATGTTCTCATGAACCTTGAAGGCGAAAAAATGTTCGTTGAAACAATCTTCCGCGAAGCATTTAATGAGGTAGAGTACTTATACTGGTACAGCGTTCAGGATGATGTTCAATCAGATGACACTGTTTCGAAAGCTGACCTGGATGAAAAGCATCTGGAATATTGGGAAAAGTGTATTGATAAAACGTTCAGACCTGAAGATATGAAAGCTGAAATCGTAATGATACCTGAGCGTATCAAACGTGCGATGAAATATAATAACGATTAAAAAGGCACCCCGCCGGGGGATGCCTTTTATTTTTTGATTTGGATTTTAATTTTAAGTCCGGTTAACAATAGCGGTTTCCTGTTGTGAATCGAAGGTGTCCGGTTAACAACAGCCTCTTCCGCGTTGTCATTTTAACTCTTATCAATATCATTTTTCTGTTTAATCAGTTGTTCGAACTCTTCTTCCAGCTCCGGAGTGGAACCGTCGGACAGTTCGCTGAGTACACGAGTGATTTGCGTTTCCAACACCATGAGTTCATCTTTTTCAGTATTTCTTGGTGCCGGTGCATCCGGATTAACGAGTTTCCGATTTTGAATGTCGTACGAAACTGAAGTGATACTTTCACGGAATCGTTTGTCGTGTGAAACTAAAATAATCATTCCTGGATAACTTTTGAGCATTTCTTCGAGTGCTTCGATTGAATGTACATCAAGGAAGTTAGTCGGTTCATCGAGAATCAGCATCTGACTGTTTGACATAAGCAGTTTCACCAGCTGAACTTTAACGCGCTCACCACCACTGATTACAGTTACTTTTTTATGAACTTCATCTGCTTTAATATTTAAGCGGGCAAGGGCGGTTCTGACAGTTGTTTCATCGTAACTGCTGGTGGATTGAATGTTGTCAAGAATACTCGAATTTAAATCGAGTGATTCAAGCTGCTGATAAAAATAGCCGATTGCTAGAGTGGATTTTTCATACTTATTATAAATATAATTCAGCAGTGTTGTTTTACCTGAACCGTTTGTTCCGGTGATGCTCACCTTGTCTGTTGCTTTTAAATAGAGTGAAGCATCTTTTACCAGTATTTTTTCTTCTCTCGCTATGTTTTCACGTTCAAGCCGGATAACTGTTTTACCGCCGAGCTTCTCCACATCCTGAGAATAGAAAATCACTTTTTTTTCTTCTTCGGGCTTATCTTTCTCTTCAAGCTGATTCAGACGTGTCTTCATTGAACTACTCACTTTATCGAGTTTTTTCTGCATTTTATTAAAGTAAGGTGTTTCTTTAGTGACATAACGTTTTGTTTCTTTGTCATAAATTTTGTTGGACAGGGCTGCCTGTTTCGATTTGTTTTCCGCTGCCTTCTCCAGATGTTCTTTCTCGCGGATATACTTATCGTACTCAGCTTGTTCACGCTGTCTGTTATGTGCTTCAATTTCTTTATAACGTGTGTAGTTTCCCGGGTAGATAACAATTTCAGTATCTTCCACCGCCCATATTTCATCTGCAATTTGATCGAGAAAATCGCGGTCATGTGATGCGATGATTTTTATTGCTTTCTTTTTCTTCAGCTCATTAAGGAGCCATGCTGCGTTTGTTTCATCGAGGTGAGTTGTCGGCTCATCCAGTAAAATAATTCCGCCGGAATTATTTAAATCCTGCTGCAGATAAACTTTTGTCGTCTCTCCGCCGCTTTTTTCCATATCGCTATTTTTCAGCTGCGGAATATAATTGATCCGGTGGTTGGTATACAGAGTGTCGTTCTCAACAATGTGTTTCAGCAGGGTAGTTTTACCGCTGCCGTTGCGGCCGATCAGACCAATTGTTTTGTAATCCTGTACAGTGATGTTATCAATCGATATAATTGTTTCGCCGTTAATCTCTAAATTAATATCATTAAGATTCATCATAAAAAATAGCCTCATTTCGTTGTCGAAATAAGGCCTCACCAAGTATAATACAAAATATACAAACTGCTCTCCCGTAAACTAAGAGGGAGCAGCATAGTAGTATATAATTATATATTATAAATGAACTGCAGAGATTACCCTATTTCGACATAATTTTTCGCATGATAAAAAGACGTGAATATGTCATAAGAAAAAGGATAATTTACTTCATTGTCCTGCAGTTCACCTCGCACGTGTATTTGTTACTTACAATATAAAGCACAAAAGAATAATTTGCAAATAAAGGGTGGGGAATTATGGACCGTCATGAATTTAAAAAACGCGTAATTGAATATGCAGAGACTATCGGTATCGATGATATCGGATTTACGACGGCTGAACCGTTCACTGAGTTTAAAGCGAAACTTATTGATTACTATAAAAACGGCTATGAGTCGGGATTTGAGACCGGCACAATTGAAGAACGGACGAATCCTAAAGCAAGTCTGCCGAATGCACAGAGTATTATCTCGATTGCGGTCGG
>DAIPYL010000074.1:3405-6203 GCA_036782755.1 Jeotgalicoccus sp.
TTTACCGGAAAAAATGGATTTATCATCAACCCGAAACTTGGCACATATACCTATCTCGGTGAAATGATAGTAAGCTATCCGTTTCCGGCAGATGAAGAGCTGCTCGACTCATGCGGAGACTGCAACATCTGTGTGGACCGTTGCCCTACAGGCGCGCTTGTTGGGAACGGGCAGGTTGATTCGAAGAAATGTATTTCTTTCCTGACACAGACCAAAGGCTTTATGCCGGTCGAATACCGTTCTAAAATCGGCAACAGACTGTACGGCTGTGATACTTGCCAGCAGGTGTGCCCGAGAAACAAAGGCATAAATACTGAACATCACGAAGATATTGTCCTCGAACCGGAAATTCTAAAACCCGAACTGACAGGACTGCTGCAAATATCCAACAAAGAATTTAAAGAAATATACGGACATCTTGCAGGTGTTTGGCGCGGTAAAAAACCAATCCAGCGCAACGCAATAATTGCACTTGCTCACTTTAAAGAAGAGAGCGCAATTGATATACTTAAAACTGTTGCCGAAACGGATGTACGTCCGGTCATTAAAGGCACTGCCTACTGGGCAATCGGACAGATTGCAGGAGACGGGGCACTGGATTATATTTATGAACGTTACGGCATTGAAACAGATGACGATGTAAAAAAAGAAATGCTTATGGGAATCCAGGAAGCTAGCTAGGAAGAAGGAAATATTAATGAATCACGTTGTACTTTATCAGCCGGAAATACCGCAAAACACAGGGAACATCGCAAGAACATGTGTCGCAACAGGCACGCCGCTGCATCTGATTAAACCTTATGGATTCAGCCTTGAGGACAAGTATGTAAAACGTGCAGGTCTCGATTACTGGAAAGACCTTGAGCTGTATGAATATGAAACGATAGAAGAGTTCTTTGAAAAGAACAAAGGCAATTATTATATGATTTCTAAATTTGGTAAAAAGAACTTTACGGATATGGATTACAGCAATTCTGATGAAACACATTACTTCATCTTTGGCCGTGAAACTAAAGGCTTGCCGGACTGGCTGAAAGATGAGTACGAAGAGTCACTGATGAGAATTCCGATGACTGACAAGGTACGTTCGCTGAATTTATCGAACACTGTCGGTATACTGGTATATGAGGCATTAAGACAGCAGGAGTATCCTGGACTGAAATAGGAGGAATTTTTGATGAATGATGTTATAAAATTATTAAATAATCACCGGTCTTTAAGAAAGTTTACTGATGAAAAACTATCTGATGAAACAATCAGAACACTTGTAGGTGCTGCACAAAGTGCAAGTACATCAAGTTATGTACAAGCTTATTCAATTATGGGTGTTACAGATCCGGAGAAGAAAAAAGCGCTGCGTGAAATCAGTACGCAGAGTTATGTGGAACACAACGGTCATCTGTTTGTTTTTGTGGTGGATTTTTATCGTCATAAGGAACTGGCTGAACAGGCAGACGAAGAAATTTCATACGATAAAACAGAAAACCTGATTGTCGGTGTTGTGGATGCGAGTCTTGCAGCTCAGAACATGGCGGTTGCTGCCGAGAGCATGGGACTTGGAATCTGCTATATTGGTTCACTGCGCAATGATATTAAAAAAGCCGGAGAAATTTTAGGACTGCCGGAAGGTGCATTTGTACTGTTCGGTATGGTTGCAGGGTATCCGAAAGATGAAGGATCGCAGAAAGAAAGACTGCCATTTGAAGCGGTATATCACGAAAACACATACCAGAGAATCGATGAAGTTCAGAGTGATATCGATGCATACGATCAGCGTATCAGCGACTATTACAGCGAGCGCACTGACGGCAAGCGCGACGATAAGTGGAGCGAGCAGATTATCAGCATGCTGAGCAAGAAACAGCGTCTCGATGTAGACACAGTATTAAAAGAACAAGGCTTTTTAGGACAGTAAATATAAAAAACTCCCTGCAGAAGTTAATTCTGGAGGGAGTTTTTTCAGCTGGTAAATAATTTTTCTCTCTGACTTTCGTGCTTGTCGAGCATAATCTGATGATTTGGAATACCCTGTTTAAGCAGCATTTCGATATTCTGTCTTAAGAACTCATCACTGCCGACCACATAAAATAGAGCATCTTTATCTGCAGTCAGCTTTTCAGCTTCCTGATAATACTCATCGCGGCTGCTGACAAAATGAGCAGTCAGATTTTTATCAGCTGATGATTCGAAAATATCAGTGAACAGATAATCTTTCGATGAATCGATATTTAATGAATGCACTTTAGCTACGTTATCTTGTGTTTTAAGGTATTTGAGAGCAAGCGGTCTGAATGTAGCAAGACCGACACCTGATGAAAGCATGTAAATATTTTTACCTTCACGCTTTAACGGTACGTTAGTGTGAGTTTTGAAAATAGCGGCCTCGCTGCCGATTTCCATTGTGTTTAAAATCTGCTTGAACTTAGACGGCTCTTTTCTGATGCGCGTCGTAATACCGATTGTATTTTCATCTTTTAATGTAGAAATCGACATATGTCTGATCAGGCTGCGATCCGGTTTTTCACCGGTGTTGAACCCTTCAAACGCAAGGTGGATATGAGAACCCTCTTCCCATGTATAGTCTTCGGGACATTCAAAAACAAAAGTTTTAACTTCCGGCGATTCGATAACAATATCTATCAGCTTACTCCAGTAAATTTGCATAAATATAATCTCCTTAGTACTGCTTAATATGTATGACATTCACATATTATTATATATTAATTGATAATAATTCTCAATTATCTGGATTGTGTTTGTTTTGAGGGTGTTGGAGTACGACGGGAGATTGCCGTCGT
>DAIPYL010000075.1:0-6034 GCA_036782755.1 Jeotgalicoccus sp.
TATGTATTTTCCCACATTTCACACACTTATCCACGCTTTTATCCTAGTTATGCACATATTATCACCATACTTGTGGATAACTTGTTCAAAAGTAAAAAAATAGACCAAATTGCGCTGTTTTTCTCACAATTTGGTCTTCTTATTAAATCTGATATATTTCCGTCGGAACTGCCTTATCTGTATCGCATATCATTATATCGTTGTGCGTATCGATGTCGTACTGATTCAGTATCTGCTCAACACTCATACGCGCCAGTTCTTTAATATTATTATCCAGACTTAAGTGTCCTAAATAAATACGTTTTGTATTGCCTGTTATAACGTCCTTCATGGCGTGTGCTGCATCTTCGTTTGACACGTGACCGACGTCTGAAAGTATTCTCTGTTTCGTATTCCACGGATATCTTCCCATACGGAGCATGTCCACATCGTGGTTCGATTCAAACAGAAAGACGTCACTTTCCTTGATGATGCCTTTCATCGTGTCTGATACATAGCCTGTGTCCGTTATGAGCGATATTTTCTTGCTGTCTTTAGTAAATGTGTAAAACTGCGGATCAATCGCATCATGCGAGACGTTAAATGACTGGACGTTCAAGCCGGAAATTTCTTTTTCTTCAAGCGGGTTGAAGTGAAATTTCTGGTCTGAATTAATAATGATATCTTTACGCTCAATAGCATCCCATGTCTTCGCATTGGCATAAATAGGTATATCGTATTTCTTCGCAATCACTTTTAAGCCCTTAATATGGTCTGAATGTTCATGTGTAATGAAAATCGCATTTATATCCTGGAGTGATTTACCTATTTGATTGAGCGTTTCATCAGTTTTCTTACATGACAGCCCGACGTCTACAAGTACACTTCCTTTTTCTGTTTCAATGAATGTACTGTTGCCTGTTGAGCCGCTTGCTAATACGCTCATTTTCATTCCGTTCACTCTCTCTCAATAATATCTTCTGTCTGACTCAGCGCATCGACGTAAAGTATACGTTCAATGTCTTCATCAGTTATTTCAAATTGCCATTTCGGCCGCATCATAACCTGGTCGTCTTCTTCCAGAATGATGTAGTAGCCGAGCTTCGCGCTTTCTATTACCGCGTTATCAGTAATATTTCCCTGCAGATAAAGTTCTTCTACAATGACTTTCGGATGGCGTACATTCTGTTCCACCGCATAGTCGCTTTCCTGGATATTTTCCACATAGCCCTGAGTCATGCTTGCTGATTCTTCGCTGAAGTACAATCGTGCTGCTTCGTGGCTGAAGATAGGATATCCTTTGTAATACTGGTTAAATGTTATTGTATCCGGCTTGCTCATTACCTTATCATAATGGTATTCGCCGCCTCTGTAAATTGAATTGTCTTTGTAAGTTTTCAGACCTTCCGGTGCAAACGTTACCGACTCATCGAGCGGCAATGTCAGCATCGTATCTTCTTCCGACATATCTTCTTCGTGATCAAATTCTGCCGGATCACCCACAATAATCTTCATTTCAACATTTTCAAAACCGTCGAGTACACCCGTATCAATGTTCGTTTCAGCCAGTATATTCGTCGTGTCTGCAAGTTCTCTGACTTCGTCGTTTGATTCGTTATATAAAATATAGATCAGGACCATATTTATCACGAGGAAGGCTGCTATAAAAAGGGATTTAGCTAATCTCCAATCCATCAGGACAGCCCTCCTTCGTTGAATTTCATCCAGGCGCCGTCATATTTAACGTACCATTGCGGCGTATAATCTATAAATTCCAGGTCCGTTTCTTCATCGGCATAGGTCATATCGTAGCCGAGTACGATTTTAGATACTTTCTGCAGATCAAAGTTATCGTGCAGTGCAATCTGATAGCGGACGTTTTCAATATCCAGCAGCTCCACTTCTTCTTCGTCAGATACTTTTGCGTTGGTCCGTATCAGCGGACGGGTATATTCATAGACTGAATTCGCTCCGTACTTAACAGTAATCGCCGTACTTAATCTTTCACTGAACACTACACGTCCGTTTAAAGTAGAGCGGAATGTTGCTGTATTTTCACCTGCTTCATAATCAAAGAGCACATTATTCTTTGACAGTCCGTTATGAGAGTTCAGGAAATAGTAAATGTCCTGGAGTGTCTGGTGGTTATTGCCGCTTGAAGCGCTCGATTCATTCAGATTTGTATAACTGTACTGGTACGTATCTGAATTATATGTCGAAATATGGTTTTCATTTTCATAAATCGCTATATCGCCTGACGACGGGCTTTCTTCCGGGGAATCCATAAATAAAATACGGTTCATTACATCAGTATTCAGCTGACTGATTATAAAGCGCTCGGTCCTGCTCGAACCTGGTGATGATGGTCCGTAAATCGCCGTCATATTATTTGATGTCTGCTGATTTGTAATAATCGGCGTATAGGCTTCAAAAATATCACTGTATGATTCGACATGTCCTTTCAGGAAGTCTGCAGCAATATCTGTTTCAACAACTGCGACTCTCGAACGGTTTTCATCGACTAAATTGAACACAACATTTCCTTCCTTCATATCAACCACAATACGGTCGAATGTAAAGTCGGGGAGTGTTGCTTCATACGAAAGTCCGAGCATCATAAATAATGATTTAGAAGGGACGTCAGAGTAGTAGTCGATTAGCAGAAATTCCTCATCATTACTGTCTTCGCCGCGAACATCCAGTCTGTTCAGATTATTATAGACGTTCATACTGATAATGTTTGAACCGTTCAGATGCTCGCGGATGCCGATTAATGCCCGCGGATCCGTCGTTCCTCTCGTATTGCTTTCACCCTGTATCCAGACCATCTGGTACGTGCTCATTACCTGTTCAAATGATACGCGTTCTCCCTGCCCGATATTCGTCGTGCCTTCAATCGTCGTATCGATTTGTGAGAACTCCGGTTCGTAGCTCCAGACGAGGTAGCTGAGCACCGCGCTTGAAGCGACAATAGCGATTAACAGGATGGATTTAACCCATTCTTTATGCATCCCACTCATCCTCCTCTATCACTTCACAAGGCAAGTTGATAAAGATAGTTGTCCCTTCGTTTTCTACGCTGTTCGCCCAGATTTTACCGTTATGTGCCTCGATAATCTCTTTAGAAATTGCGAGACCGAGACCGGTACCGCCCATCTTGCGCGCCCGGCCTTTATCCACACGGTAAAAACGGTCAAAAATACGGTCAACTTTGTTATTCGGTATGCCGAGTCCGTAGTCTTTAATGCGAATCGTCATACGGTTATATAATGTGTTCTGTTTTAAGTGAATATCGACACGTTTCGGTTCGCCGTGCTGATATTTAATCGCATTTGACAGCACATTATCCAGTACCTGTCCCATTTTATCCACGGAAATATCAGTGAACAGGGGAGCATCGGGAATATGGCGTGTAAACACAACATCTTCTTTATGCGTCATTTCAAAACGGTCGATAACACGGTTAATGAAGAGTTTGAAATCCACGACTTCCTTCTGGATTTCCTCTGCGTCATTATCCATGCGGGATAATTGCAGCAGGTCTTCAACGAGACGGCCCATACGGTCAGTCTCGGCACGTGTAACACTCAGGAATTTCGGTGCAATCTCTTCGTCCTGCCATGCACCTTCCTGCAGTGCCTCGATATAACTGCGCATCGACGTCAGCGGTGTACGCAGTTCGTGCGATACGTTCGCAACGAATTCACGGCGCTCTGCATCGATCCGTTCCTGTTCTGTAACGTCATGCAGTACAGCGATATAACCGTTGATAAACCCGGTGTCTGTAACGATTGTAGAGAAGTTGACACGTAATGTCGTTGCTTCATCTGCAGTATCGATAAAAATCAAATGGCTGTCGTTTGCTTCCTGAATAATGTCTTCAAGATTCAGCTCTTCGCCGAGACGCAGCAGCTCCAGCATATTTTTACCGTGCAGTTCGTCCGACTGTATATCGAGGTTCAGCATGCCGACTGCCATTTCGTTAACGATACGGATGCGTCCTTTTCTGTCTGTGGCAATAATTCCGTCCGACATATGGGTAATTACCGAGTCGAGACGTTTTTTCTCACTTTCAGTATTTGCCTGAGCTTCCTGCACTCTTTTTGACAGAATGTTAAAGCTGCCTGCAAGCTGGCCGATTTCATCATCGCTGTAAATCTGCACGCGGGATGTATAGTCACCCTCAGACATCAGAAGTGCCTGATTTCTCATATCCGTGATCGGCTTCGTAATTGTACGCGCGACAAAGATACCGAGAATACTCGTAATGACTAATGAGAAGAGCGTCGCGATAATAAATGTATTGTTAATCGCTTCAAGCTGCATGTATATACTTTCGACATTTGACTCAACGTAAATAACACCAGCCACTTCATCATCCACTACGACTGGCTGGTTCAATATCCATACGCGCTGATTGTCTTTGTCGACGTTGACGAAAATTTCATCGTTGGCAATGCCTGACTCAAGAGCATCCTGAGACATCGGTTCATTAATTCGCGAGCCGACGAGCGATTCATTCGAGATTCTGCTCGTGCCGACAAGAATATTATCCGCGTTAATATAACGGATTTCATCTATTTCAGGACGGTTGCCGTAATCAGCCAGCAGGTTTTGAATCTCAGCCCGCATCTGATTACGGTCGTCGCCCGTTTCCTGAAATATTTCCTTAATACGTGTATCTATCAGAGTAACCTGGGAATCGATATTATTTTTGAAGTTTCCCGTTAAATCACGCTCCAGACTGTTAGTAAAATACAATCCTATAATCTGCATTCCGATAATAATCAGAAGCATGTAGATTATTACTAATTTAAACTGGAGCGACTGCAGGTTTTTTAAAAACTGCTTCATCTAGTCATCACCTTTAATGAAGTACCCGACGCCGCGGCGTGTCATGATATACTCAGGGTGACTCGGATCATCTTCGATTTTTTCTCTTAAACGCCGTACGGTAACATCGACCGTACGCACATCACCGAAGTAATCATAGCCCCATACTGTTTCAAGCAGGTGCTCGCGCGTCATTACCTGTGATTTGAATTTAGCCAGATATAAGAACAGCTCAAATTCACGGTGTGTTAAATCGATATCCTTACCGAATTTTTTAATCGCGTAAGAGTCGGGAATAACAGTAATATCCCGAATATATATATTTTTATCTTCCGGTTCGTCTTCTTTCGTACTCACCGCATTATTGCGTCTTAAATTAACTTTCACACGGGCGATTAATTCGCGCGTAGAGAAAGGTTTTGTTACATAATCATCCGCACCAAGTTCAAGACCCAGCACTTTATCTATTTCGGAATCTTTGGCAGTAAGCATAATAATCGGCATATCGTGTTTTTTACGAACTTCGCGGCATACTTCCATACCGTCGATTCCCGGCAGCATGATATCCAAAAGAACAAGATCCGGCACTATGTCCAGAATCAGTTCCAGTGCATCATTGCCATCGTAAGCGCAGTGAACTTCGTAACCTTCTTTTTCCAAATTAAACTCGAGTATATCTGCAATTGGTTTTTCATCATCAACAACAACTATTTTCTTGGCCATTTAGATGTCCCTCATTTCGCATGTACATATTTTGTACATAAACTTATCCATCTTTAAATGTATCACTTTTCAGACAAATAAAAAAGTCTGCCAGCATAAATGCTGGAGACTTTATCAGACGGTCCCGACGGGAATCGAACCCGCGATCTCCTGCGTGACAGGCAGGCATGTTAACCGCTACACCACGGGACCAGTTTATATACAGTTTTATAATCAAAAATAAAGTGACCCGTACGGGACTCGAACCCGTGTTACCGCCGTGAAAGGGCGGTGTCTTAACCGCTTGACCAACGGGCCATGGTAAATTCTATGCGATTTGCACAAGATTTATTATAACATGATTGTGAATTTGAATACAAGACCTATTTTGTAATATTTGTCTGAGGAGCCGAAAATTGAAGAAGGAAGAGGCGGGAGCGGCTCATTGCGGAGCAAACGTTCTTTCTCGGGAATGACAGCGTTTCATTGCGGAGCAAACGCGCTTACTCGGGAATGACAG
>DAIPYL010000076.1:0-5762 GCA_036782755.1 Jeotgalicoccus sp.
AAATCTTCCATTAAAGTCGGACCGCGTTCACCAGCTTTTAAAGAAAATTCATCTTCACTTACAGGCAAGCCCTGATTCGTCGTAAGCGGTGCTTTCTTCGTATTATCAATAGTATCTCGCTGATTCAGTTCGTCTTTCTTTTTAGACATTTAAAAATCCCCTCCTGAAATTTAATACACCTTTTTAATACCCTTCCTGTATTTAATTAACCAAATTTTGAAATTATATGTGATAGTATTGTAATATCTTTTTCTAATTTTAGAATATTCTAATAAGCAAGGGGTGTGGATTTATGAATAAAGAAAAAGAAATGGAAATTCCCCGATACTTATGTCATCGTTTTTGCGGTGCTGCTGGCAGTGGCTGCTACATACATAGTTCCGGCAGGTTCTTTTGACAGGGAAGAGTCGGACGGGGTGACAACAGTAGTTGCAGGTACGTAAGAAAGTGCGGAATCTTCCCCCGCAGGGTTTATGGATATTTTGCTGATATTTTTAGAAGGGTATAAAAACCTTGTTTACGGAGCGTTGATTATCGGTTTGGCAAGAGCAGTACTTGTAATTATGGAAAACGGACAGATACTTGATAAGCTTGTTAATGCGCTGTCACAGCCGTTATCTGCATTACCGCCTGTGGCGACAGTAATAGGAATGTTTGTAATGAACTCAGTATTCAACTTTTTTGTCCCTTCAGGCAGTGGTCAGGCAGCAATCATGATGCCGATTCAGACACCGCTTGCGGATATGATTGGTATTTTTAGACAGGTCAGTGTGCTGGCATTCCAGTTTGGAGACGGATTCTCCAATGTACTGTATCCGACATCAGGACCGTTAATGGCAAGCCTTGCAGTGGCAGGGGTGTCATGGATTAAATGGGCGAAATGGTTTATGCCGCTGTTCTTAATATGGTCAGCGATAGCATGCATACTGTTAACAATCGCAGTACTTATTAATCTGGGACCTTTTTAGGGGTTAGTATCTGAGACGGTAAATCGTTATAATGACAATATCAACATGAAAGCGAGTGATTACATATGGAAATATACAGCTATCAGAACGATAAGCTCGAAGCTTCGCCGGAAGATATCTTTGCGGTCATCAATGATGATGAACAGCTTAAAAACATCTTCAGTATTCTTAAAGGTATAGAATATAATACTAAAGGGAAGCGCTCAAAAGGGACAAAATTCAGAATAACGCTGGGCGTTAGAAATAAGACATACCGTTTTAGAAATGAGATTACAGAATACGTTGATAACAAGCGTATAGTGATGAAAACCATGCTTAAACAGGGCGTTATAACAACGTTATTTAATGTCGAGCCCGCAGGTGATTATTCAGAACTCACTGTGAAGTCATCTATAGAAAGCGGAATGGGTGTCAGAGTGTTTGCAATGACAGTAAAACCTGTCGTTAAATCGGTGATGAACAAAGAAATGAAAAAACTTGAAGAAGCAGTTACTGCTGAAAATTAAATTTAAGATATGACAATCCAAAAAGCTTTCTGTTCAAATAAGGCGGAAAGCTTTTTTAATATGAATATTTTACTGTAATTAAGGAATATACAAAGTACAATAGAGTAATCGCTTAGTACCGTGAACGAGCAGGAAATAAGAAAAAGTAGAGGGATTTCAGAATGAAGAAGAAACCAAAAGCTAAACAAAATGCACCGCGTCATGAAGAATGGACTGTGAGAGAACATACAGAAGTACTCGAGTTTTTATTCAAAGTCATGCCGTCAAAAAGCCGTAATGCTGTTAAAGGTATTTTAAAACGCGGCCAGATTGTAGTTAACGACAAACCAACAACTCAGTTTGATGACAAATTGAAACCGGGAGATCATGTTCAAATACGTGCACGTGTGGCTTCGGCTTCCATAAAATTAAAAGGTGTGACAATACTTCACGAAGATGATGATGTCATTGTGATTGATAAAGAAAGCGGACTGCTTTCAATGGGCTCGAAGCAGGAGCGGCAGATGACGGCTTACAAACAGCTGATGGACTACGTCCAGAGTATTCATCCGAAAAACCGTGTGTTTATCGTCCACCGTCTGGATCGTGATACTTCGGGCGTAATGATTTTTGCGCGCAGTAAAATTGTTCAGCAGAAGCTGCAGAAGGCCTGGACGGAAGCCGTGCAGGAACGTTCATATGTTGCACTGGTTGAAGGTGTTGTTCAAAAAGGCGGCACGATTACATCATGGCTGACAGAGGACAAGACATTCATGATGCATTCAAGTCCAAAACCGAATAACGGACAGAAGGCAATTACACACTACAAAGTGCTGAAATCGAACCGCAGATTCTCGTTATTAAAAGTTAATCTGGAAACCGGCCGTAAAAACCAGATACGTGTGCATATGCAGGAACTTGGTCATCCAATCGTCGGAGATAAGAAATACGGTTCAGAAATTAATGCGATTAACAGACTTGGACTGCACGCAAACGCAATTAAATTTAAACATCCGGCAAGCGGTAAAGTGATGCGTTTTGAATCTGAAACACCGGCATCATTTACGCGGGGATTTAAGTAAGAAACGGGGTTCCGCATGCAAATTTTCAGAGTACATGAAAATCATCAAGTAAGTGCACAATTTCTCGATAACCGGCGTCTATCAAAACAGGTGCTGGAAATGTATCAGATTATCAGAGTCTGTCTGGGTGCGATGGATATAATCGAGACGAATACCCGCTATCTCTCTCATCCGATTGTAAAATCAATTTATAATGAAGGACATCCTTATTTAATTGATGCATATGAGTTTCTGCAAATACTGGATAGAGAGCATCAGCGCCGCGGAGGAAATCGGTCTGCTGAATTCAAAGGAGACCTGGATGCGCTTGGGAAACTGATTGACGTACATGCAGTACGTTTTAATTCTAATAAAATTCCGCCGTATTTTGTTTACGGTGACGAGAAAATTTACGGTGAAACAGTATACGAAAGTTATGAAAAGTTGTTATTTGAGAAATGGCAGGCGGATAAAATTCCCCCGCGCTGCAATATAAAATGAAATCAGGTGCAGAATATAAAAAGTCTGTGCCTGATTTTTTAAATTGGAAATTAATATTATCTTTGAACAAGTTTATACTATGAAAACAGGGAGTTATTTTTTAAATATACAGTAAAGGGAGATGTAAAACGTATTCATCCTTAAGAACCATTTAAATTTAAGGTTATCCATGTTAGCATTATTAGTTGTTTAGAGCATATTTAACTATGCATCCCTTTGTCGTGCGATTCTATTCGCAATGCACTATTGTCCTGAAACATTATTCAGGCATTATTAAACGTCACCTTTTTTACATTTCTTTTTTCTGGAGTGCACATGCACTTTCCATCTTTTTTTCACACAAAAAAGTAAAGCGTTACAGAATTACTGATTATCTCATATAGAGACATCTTTTTTTGGTATGTCTTTATATGGGACATCACAATTTAATAAGGAGGATATTTCATGAGAAACAGAAAATCAACAGTAACCCCTGTATTCTATATTTCACTTGCTGTCGCATTTGTATTTATTTTATGGGGCGCGTTTTTCCCGGCGAATCTGGAAACTATTTTAGGTTATATTAACAATTTTATTTCTAATGAACTCGGCTGGGTATACATGCTCGCAATGACGGGCTTTGTAATTTTTGCACTTTATCTTGTTATCAGTCCTTACGGTAAGATTCGTTTAGGTAAACAGGATGAAAAACCGCAGTACAGCTATTTCACATGGTTCTCGTTCCTGTTCACAGCAGGTATGGGTGTCGGACTTGTATTTTACGGTGTAAATGAACCGCTGACACATTTCCACAACCCGCCGATTACAGAAGGCGGCACGGCACTTGCTCAGCAGGAAGCACTACAATATACATTATTTCACTGGGGACTTCACCCATGGGCAGTATATGCAGTAGTTGGACTGGCACTGGCATATTTCAACTTCAGACACAACGCACCGCTGCTAATGAGTTCAGCACTATCACCATTAATCGGTGAAAGATCAAAAGGCTGGATGGGTACAACAGTTGACGTTATAGCAGTATTCGGTACAATTTTTGGTATTGCAACGTCGCTGGGTCTCGGTGCCACACAGATTACAGCAGGACTCAGCTACAGCTTTGACGCGATAGAAAATAATCTGCTGACACAGATGATAGTAGTTATTATTATAACAATTGCATTTATCGCATCAGCAGCGACAGGGGTTAACAAAGGTATCCGTTACTTAAGTATGGGTAACGTTGTTATTGCGATTGCATTAATGATTTTCGTATTTGTATTTGGTTCTTCAGTATTAATGATTGAATCATTTATGACGAACACAGGTAACTACCTGCAAAACTTAGTGAGCATGACATTCAACATGAACTCATTTGTTGGTGACAGAGGATTCCTCGACAGCTGGACATTATTCTACTGGGCTTGGTGGATTGGCTGGGCTGCATTCGTCGGAAGCTTTATCGCACGTGTTTCACGAGGCAGAACAATCCGTGAATTCATCATTGGTGTAATGGGTGTTCCGGTACTCTTCAGTGCACTATGGTTCGCAATTTTCGGTGTTGCAGGTATTGAAACAGATAACATTCTTGGCGGCGGACTTTACAGTCTGATAGAGACGCAGGGTAACGAAGTAGCACTATTCGCATTCCTTGAAAATTATCCGGCGGCACCGCTCATTATGGGTATTGCGATATTGCTGATCGCATCATTCTTCGTAACATCAGCAGACAGCGGTACGTTCGTTCTCAGTATGCTGACAACTGGCGGTTCATTGAACCCGCCGCTTAAAGTTAAATTAATCTGGGGCGGTATCTTAGCTGCTACAGCAATGGTACTACTTGCCTCAGGTGGTTTGAATGCTCTCCAGATGGCGATGTTAATTGCGGCATTCCCATTCACGTTTATCGTGATTATGCTGGCAATATCACTATACAAAGCATTGCGCAGTGAGCATGGCATTATCCAGCTGGAGAAACAGCAGCTGATTTTTGAATCAAGTTACAGAGAAGATACACAAAAAGAACTGGAAGAAAAACGCGAAGCGTTTGAAGAAACACTTCCGGATGAACAGCCGCCTGAAATTGAAACAGAAGGCAGAGAAGATAAATAGCATGATTAAAAAACGGATGCCGGACTTACCGGCATCCGTTTTTTTAATGATTACATTCCGGTGAAAACGGGCAAATATATGTATATGAATTTTTAGGAGGACATTGTTTTGAGAAAAGCAGCAGAAATTGAAATCACACCTCTGAAGCATTCCGATGACGGCATGATACCGAACCATCCATTTTATCCATTGCTGCATTATAAAAACGTGATAAACGAAAATGACGATACAGAAAAAATATTAAGTAATAACAACTGGCTCGGTATATGGAAGGGTGGTGTCGCGCCTTATCATCACTACCACAGCATAACGCACGAGGTGATCGTTGTAGACAGCGGTACAGCAACGCTGCATCTCGGCGGCGAGGAAGGTACAAAAGTTAAAGTCGAAGCAGGAGATGTTGCCGTTATACCTGCAGGATTCGGTCATAAAAATATTGAGAGCAGTCAGGATTTTGCAGTCTGCGGCGCATACCCTGATGGAAAAGAATATGATTTTTGCTACGGTAAAAAAGAAGAACGCGAAGAAAAACTGGAGAATAT
The DNA here is from genome assembly GCA_036782755.1 of Jeotgalicoccus sp. Taxonomy (GTDB): domain Bacteria; phylum Bacillota; class Bacilli; order Staphylococcales; family Salinicoccaceae; genus Jeotgalicoccus. The sequence continues at coordinate 5,649 of DAIPYL010000076.1, forward strand.
AAGAAATGTGCCCATACCTGAAAATGATCCGGTATTTGGTGCCGGCGGGCCTTTATTTGAATACTGGAAAGACGAATAGACTATCCGAAATATACAGAGGAGTGTAATAATATG
>DAIPYL010000077.1:0-5683 GCA_036782755.1 Jeotgalicoccus sp.
CTCATAGAAATCCCGCGCAAGTTGAAACACTATGATTACGTCACATAGAGCTCCCCGCCTCTTCCATAAACAAAAACACTCCAAAGCTGTTTTCAGCTCTGGAGTGTTCCAACTTAATTTATATATTATTTAACTTTTTCAACGTGCTCTACTTTTTTATAACCTGATTCATCAATCATGAATACTGCGACTATACCTACCAGAAGCAGTGCACCTGCAAGGTAGAAGCCCATGTCGAGGTTTCCTGTAACGTCTGTAATGAATCCTGTAATGTACGGTGCTAAGATTGATGCGGACATTCCGATAAAGTTATAAATACCAAATGATGTTGCAAGTCCGACGCGTGGTGCGTTGTTTGCTACTACTGCGATAAGTACAGGGTTTGTACTTAGTTTACCGACGATACCATAAACAATCAGTGATACGTAAAGTACCCACATCTGGTCAAAAAGTACAATTGATACTGTAGAAATAAACGCCAGCGGAACCATCACTAAAAGAACCGGACGCTGTTTTCCTAATTTATCCGACAGCCAGCCAAAGAACAGCATACCCGGGATTGATGCCCATGGTACTAATGAAGACACGAATGCAACGCTTGATCCGCTGATGCCGCGAGCTGTTTCAAGGTAGTACGGAAGCCATGTAAGAATTACGAAGAATCCGTAAATCGAACAGAAGATAGTAATAAAAGCTAAAATAAGATTTCTGTTTTTAAACAGTTCTGATACTTTAAGTTTCTCCGGAACACCGTTTGCACTGTCCGGCGCTTTATAGCCCGGCGGGTGTTCTTTAACCATAATCCACATCACAATACCGATAACGATTACGATAACACCCATAATCCAGAATGGTGTTCTCCATGACATGTCCATTTCCTGTACTGTAATACTTGAGATCCAGTAACCTGCTGACATACCGATTGCCATACCACTGTTAATGATCGCACTGCCGAGTGTTAAGCGTTTCTGAGGAATTGCTTCAGATGATAAACCATACTGCGGTCCGTAGAATACCCCCTGGAACATACCAGTCAGGAACCACATCATCAGGAACATATAGAATGTAACCATCTGTCCTGAAATAATTGCCAGTATACCAAATCCGATAAATGCCGGAATAATCATTTTTTTACGTCCGAATTTATCTCCTAAAAATCCTGAAGGTATTTGAGTCGCAGTATAACCGAGGAAGAATAGACTGCTGATCAGACCTAATTGAGCTGCGTTAATGGCGAATTCCGACTGAATATTTGTCATAATCGGGTTTAAAATTGTACGCGTTGCATAAATTGCAACCCAACCGAGCGTAAAGACAATGACAATTTTTATCCAGTAATTGTTGGAAATGTTTTTGTTGTCCATCGTTCTGTCTCCTTTAAATTTAATTTTGTATTATCTTCACTTATTATTTTACAGCATCACCATGCCAATTTCTTTATCTATAGTAGATAAAATTTTTCTTCACATTGTGCATAATATCACAAAATATAGGCATGAATATTGGTATATATAAAATGTTTGTATAATTGTCCGAATAATTATATTATTAATAGTACAAAAAAATAAAAGAGAAGGATGATGCGCATAATGGCAAGTTTAAAAATAAATAGAAGACTGATAATGACGCCGGGTCCAGTCGCAGTTGACCCCAGAGTTTCACAGGCTATGAGCAATTCAATTCTTGGACAGTTTGATCCGGATTTCACGGATATAATGAATGAAACGATGGAGTTAATCCGTGCATCATTTAAAACCAAAAATAAATGGTCATTCCCTGTCGACGGAACGAGCCGTGCAGGAATTGAAGCTGTTATTGCCAGTATCGTTGAACCGGGAGATAAAGTACTGGTACCGATTATCGGACGATTCGGCTATCTCGTTACTGAACTCGCTGAACGTGCCGGCGGTATCGTGCATACAATTGAAGCACCGATGGGTGAAGTAATCCCGCAGGAAGACATTATACAAAAACTGGACGAAATCGAACCTAAAGTACTCGCAATTATTCACGGGGAAACGTCTTCAGGACGTCTGCAGCCAATTGATAAAATCGGACATGCAGCGAAAGAACGCGGTGTATATACAGTAGTTGATGCAGTCGCTACATATTTGGGACAGGACATCCCTGTTGATGAGTGGGCACTGGATGCTGTTATCGGCGGTGCTCAAAAATGTCTGTCAGTACCATCGGGCATTACCCCTATTACATTTAATGAACGTTTCAGTGAAGCAATCAATAAACGTAAACGAGTTGAAAAAGGAATACGTACATCAGATGACAAAGCGACATCTCATTTCATTACGAGCAACTATCTCGACCTGACACAGCTTCAGGATTACTGGGGTGAACGCCGTCTGAATCACCATACAGAAGCGACTGTTAACGTGTACGGGCTGTATGAAGGACTTAAACTGGCAATCGATGAAGGTGTTGAACAGCGCGCACGCCGTCACAGCTATCACCATGAGGCGATGAAAAAAGCAGTTACAGCATTAGGACTTGAGATTTTTGGAGACGAAAATCATGAAATGCAGATGGTAGTATGCGTTAAAATACCTGAAGGTATTAACGATGCAGAATTCCGTGCTGAACTGCTGTCACGCTTTGGAATTGAAATTGCAGGAACATTCGGATCAGTCGCCGGACAAATCTGGCGTATCGGTACGATGGGCTACGTTGCAGAAAAACAGAATCTCTTAAACTTCATTACAGCGTTTGGAGTATTCCTCCAGTCGAAGGGTGCAGAAAATATCGATCCTGCCGCTGCACTTGAAGCAATGACTAACTACTATGATAAGCACGAACTTTAATATGTAATCTATATAATTGAAGAACAAAAATACCAGCCGCATTAACGCGGCTGGTATTTTTTATATCGAACGCACTTCAATCGACGTTATCAGACTTAAATTAATATAGGCCTCGCCGCCGCTTCGATTCGGAAGTTTCACAAAATGGTTGGCTTCAAACTTGCCGTTAATCAGCCGGATCAGTTCATCTACTGCTTCTGTCTTGTTGACTTCCATCGTCGATCCGCCGATAAAATGCACCGTAATAATTTGTTTCATTTCCTTCACCTCTTTGTAAACTATACCCCATTTTTTAAATCTTAATAATGGTAAAATAAAACTGTTAAGGAGTGATAATATGTCACAGGGTGAACGTGATTTACAGAAAATACATGGTACAGAGCGACGCGCAGATGCTTTTTATAAAAATCAGATGATTGATTATTTAAACGGTGAAATGCAGCAGTTTATTAAAGAACAGACAATGTTATTTATCGCAACAAGTGATAAAAACGGCAATTGTGATTCATCATTTAAGGCCGGAGAACAGGGTTTTATACACGTGATTGATGAAACCCGTGTAATGTATCCGGAATACCGCGGCAACGGCGTGATGGCATCTCTTGGTAACATAATCGAAAACCCGCATATCGGTCTCTTAATGATTGATTTCTTTAATGACCAGATCGGTCTTCATATAAACGGTGCTGCCGAAATTATTGATACTGACACTATACATGAACTTGCACCGGGCGTTAAAGATGAGCGTGCGGAACGCTGGGTGGTCGTCACAGTACATGAAGCGTATATTCACTGTTCCAAACATATCCCCCATCTCGTCGATACTAAAAACCTGAGAGATTGGGGTACCGATGATACAGCTAAAAAAGGCGGAGACTATTTCAAAGTCAAACAGAGCAATAAAGAACGACAGTAACTACTGTTTATTATCCAGTACATTTTTGGCAGTCTGTTTCATTTTTTCAACATAAGAGCTGCCGAGTTCATTCTCTATAATCTCAAAAGCTTCTTTAGACATAAACGGGCGGTATTCTGCATGATGGGCATCACTTGCCACGATGTGAATCAGCCCTTTTTCTATTAAATCAAGTGAATTCGCCTGCAGATCACTGCCGAACTCCCCGCATACAGACGCAGCGGTCACCTGTGCCAGCGCACCGTCTTTAATTAAACGCGCAAGAATCTGCTCATTCTGGACGAGCGGGCGGCAGCGTTCCGGGTGCGCAATAATCGGTGTCAGACCAAGTTCACGCAGTGCCGTAAACACTTCATCGACATCTTCACGCAGCTCAGTAAATGAAAACTCTACAAGAATGTAATTACTGCCGGCAAGCGTCAGCGACTCTCCGCTTCGGAGTTCGTCAATTAACACATCGTTAATTCGAATCTCCTGTCCGGGATGCACATTAACCGGTATATTGTTATCTTTAATAATACTTTCAACTTCATGAAGCTTCTGTTTTACAACATCAGCCGGTGTGAGGTACGATCCGCTGTGATGGTGCGGAGTGACAATAATATCAGTAATCCCCTGTTCAACTGCCTGGTTGAGTAAATTCAATGTTTCTTCAGATGACTTAGGACCATCGTCCACATTTATTAATAAGTGATTATGAATATCTATCATTAAACTCTCTCCATTCACTGTAGTTACCTTCATTATAACGCGGATAATACATTAGTTAAAAACATCCGTCTGACCTTAACAGTAATATTACAAATGATAAAACCCCGGAACCATGAATTGGTCCAGGTGAGAAACTCTATGTAAAACTGATTAAATATATTATTTCCTTAGTTTAAAAAACATAAGCAGACTTAAACCAAGCAGCAGAACACCTGCAATAACCATTAGCCAGTTGATACCTGGAGACTCTGTACTGTTTAGTACAAGCAGGTTTAAACTTTCATTCATTTCTGTCCCACCTTTCATAAACTTTGTATGATGTTATTCATTATATATAACTGAGGTATGAACTCAAATAGATGCACTGTAAAAAAGAATCCTCTCCTGCTGTGCCGGAGAGGATATTAATTCAATTGTTATTCAGTTGATTTACCGAACTTTCTGCGTTCCGCTTCAAGTTCCAAATCGTCCACCTCGTCATCCAGATATGTTTCGTCGGGAAGATTTTCTATCGGTTCATTGAACGACACAGGACCGTCTAAAATTTCTTCTTCGACTGCCACGTTCTCTATTCTGTCTTCGACATCTTCGGCTTGTTCTCCGCCATAAGTATATGCTCCGCAGTTGGGACAGATATCGGTTTCTTCGGCGATTTTCACACCGCAATTTTGACACGCATCCATATTGTAAACCCTCTTTTCTGTTAATATTCTCTTACTACAAATACCCCTTTGTGAAGTATCTAGTCATTTCAGAATGAGAAAAAACTTCCCGGTATTAACGGGAAGTATAATCACTATTTATCGTCAGTACGTCCAAAATCACTGCGCTCTTTTTTCTGCTGTTTATTCAGCTCATCTTCCGGATAATTCTCTTCCGGCATATCTTCCATCTTATTATCCTTACCAGGACCGTTTAAGAACTCCTCTTCCGGTGCTCGTTCCTGAATCAGTCCGTTAGTATCGGTATAATTCTCATCTTCTCGGATAAACTCCCCGCACGCCGGACATACTCTTGTATCTTCCAGTACTGATTCACCGCAGTTTTGACATACAACCATTACTATCACTCACTTTCAGTAAAGTATTTACTAATAGGTAAATACCCATGTTTCATAGAAATTAGTCATTTTAGTTTTATAGAATAAAAAAAGCGTACTTTAAATTAATAAGTACGCCCTGATTAATATTACACCAGCTGATCTTTAAACATATCGTCGTAGAACGACAATGTAAACATTGAG
>DAIPYL010000078.1:0-5657 GCA_036782755.1 Jeotgalicoccus sp.
CTTCTTTGTTCCAGCGGAACACAGGTTTACGTGAAGCTCTGGTTTCGTCTAAACGTTTAACCGGTGTTTTGTGCGGAGCTTCGTGAATGATGTCCGGATTGTTTTCCGCTTCATCTGCGATTTGAAGCATTGTATTGATAAAGTGATCAAGAGTTTCTTTAGACTCTGTCTCAGTCGGTTCAATCATAAGTGCTTCGTCTACGATTAATGGGAAGTAAACAGTTGGCGGATGGATATCAAAGTCCATCAGGCGTTTAGCGATATCTGACGTTCTGACTCCAAGTGCTTTCTGTTTGTTACCAGAGATAACGAATTCGTGTTTACAATGCTGCGTAAATGGAAGTTCGTATTTCTCCTGCAGGCTTCTCATAATGTAGTTTGCATTCAGTACTGCAAGCTCACTTGCTTTCTTAAGTCCTTCAGCACCAAGCGTACGGATGTACGTGTATGAACGGACGTTAATTCCAAAGTTACCGTAGAAGTTCTTAACCATACCGATTGACTGCGGACGGTCGTAATCTAAATCGTATACGCCGTTTTCTTCTGTTACAACTGGTTTTGGAAGGTATGGCGCAAGCTCATCAGTTACACCAATCGGGCCTGAACCAGGTCCGCCGCCGCCGTGAGGGCCGGTGAATGTTTTGTGCAAGTTAAGGTGAACTGCGTCAAAGCCCATGTCGCCGGGACGTGCGTAACCCATAATAGCGTTAAGGTTTGCACCGTCATAGTACATTTTACCGCCCGCTTCATGGATGATCTCTGACATTTCAAGGATTTGAGTTTCAAATAAACCTAATGTGTTAGGGTTTGTCAGCATTAATGCTGCAGTGTTTTCGTTAACAACTTTCTTAAGGTCTTCAACGTCAACTAAACCTTTATCATTCGATTTAACCTCAACGATTTTGAATCCTGCGATTGCTGCAGATGCCGGGTTAGTACCGTGCGCCGAGTCAGGAACGATAACTTCATTACGGTGTGATTCCCCGTTAGCTTCGTGGAAGGCTTTGAAAATCATAAGTGCAGTCCACTCACCCTGCGAGCCTGCTGCAGGCTGTAAAGTGATTTCGTCCATTCCTGTAATTTCTTCAAGATGAACCTGAAGATCGTACATTAACTCTAGTGCACCCTGGATTGTTCTAGTATCCTGGTACGGATGAATGTGGCTGAAGCCCGGTAATCTTACAACGTCTTCGTTAATTACAGGGTTGTATTTCATCGTACATGAGCCAAGTGGATAGAATCCTGTGTGGATACCGAAGTTGCGGTTCGATAATCCAGTGTAGTGACGCATTAATTCCAGTTCATCAACTTCCGGAAGGTTTGCATCTACCTTACGAACGTATGTCTCACCAATTTCTTCTTCTAAATTAACTTCCGGAACATCAAGTGCAGGAAGGTTGTAACCCACTCTGCCTTCTTTACTGCGTTCAAAAATTAATGGAAAGTTTTCATTAGCCATTGTTGATATCCCCCAATTCTTTAACAAATGCATCGATTTCTTCTTTCGAACGGATTTCTGTCGTTGCAATCAGCATGTGGTTTTCGAACTCAGGGTAAATGATACCAAGGTCAAATCCGCCGACAATTCCTTTTTCAAATAGTTTTTCGTTAACTTCTTTAACAGGTTTAGAAAGTTTAACTGCGAATTCGTTGAAGAATGATCCTTTGAATGCCGCTTCTAAACCAGCTTTTTCAAGCTGTTTCTGTGTATATCTTGCTTTTTGCATGTTCAGTTTAGACATATCTTTAACACCGTTCTTACCAAGTGCACTCATTGCAGCTGAACTTGCTACTGCGTTTAATGCCTGGTTTGAAGTGATGTTTGATGTCGCTTTTTCACGTCTGATGTGCTGCTCTCTCGTCTGAAGTGCAAGCACGAATCCGCGCTGGCCATCCTGGTCAACAGTTTCACCCACGAAACGTCCAGGTACTTTACGCATTAATTTGTCAGTTGTTGCGAAGTAACCACAGTGCGGTCCGCCAAGCTGTGCAGGGATACCGAATACCTGTGTATCACCAACAACGATGTCTGCACCAAATTCTGAAGGCGGTGTTAAATAACCTAATGATAACGGGTTACTTGAAACGATCATCATTGTTTTAGGCTGTGCTTTAATTAATTTATTAATTTCTTCAAGTGGTTCGATCTGACCCAGGAAGTTAGGGTACTGAACGATTACTGAAGCAGTATTTTCATCAATTTCTTTTTCAAGCTGCTCTAAGTCAGTCTTCCCGTCAGTTAAACCGATTTCAACAATCTCAAGGCCTTTACCTTTAGATGCAGTTTTAACTAATTGACGGTACTCAGGGTGCAATGCTTCAGATACTAAGATTTTTGTCTTCTTAGTTTGAACGTTACTTAAGTACATTGCTTCTACAACAGCAGTTCCGCCGTCATATAATGAAGAGTTTACGATAGGCATACCAGTAATTTCAGAAACCATCGTCTGGAACTCAAACATAGCTTGCAGTTCACCTTGTGTCATTTCCGGCTGGTAAGGCGTGTAAGAAGTATAAAATTCTTGTCTTGAAATAACGTGGTCAACTACTGAAGGGATAAAGTGATCGTATACCCCGGCACCTAAAAATGAACTGTATTCCTGCAGGTTGGCGTTTTTAGCAGCCATTGCAACCATTTCTTTTTTAAGCTCGTACTCGCTAGTTGGTTCTTTCAGATTTAATTTTCTGTCCAGTCTTACTTTTTCAGGAATATCTTGAAAAAGCTCGTCTGTGGATTTTGCACCGATCTTTTCTAACATCTGTGTTTTATCAGCTTCTGTAGCTGGTAAATAACGAAAATCCATTACAATTTCCTCCCTGTTCTTCACATTTATAATATAATAATTAAGTATTATTATTTTATTTCCACACTCTATACTACCATATCGAACTAAATAAATAATCAATTCAGCAGCAGAGCGAATATGGGAAAACACTGAATTTATACAGCGCTTTCAGAAATAAGATGTTATTATCTGATATTTCTCCATACAATGTTTATTATAGTGTTAATTTGGGTATATTGCCAGTCGGATCTACTATAAAGCGGTTTCTTTTGTGCAAAAGTTATAATGTATCCACGTAAAGATAAGGAAAATTGATGTTACTATATAAGAAGAACATTATGGAAAGGACTGCTTTTATGAAAATTTTACTATTAGGCATGACAGGCAGAACCGGCAATGAAATTGCCAAACTTGCCCTGCAAGATAAACACCAGGTTACAGCACTTGTGCGCACTCCTGAAAAAATAACAATTAACGATGAAAACCTGTCGATTATAAAAGGCGACGTTACCGTTAAAGAAGATGTTGAACTTGCCATGAAAAATGCAGACGTTGTCATCAGCGCGTTAAATACAGACGGAGCCGATACGCTGACAAAAAGCATGCCGCTGATTATCGACGCGATGAATGCCGAAGGCATCAAGCGTATTATCACGATCGGTACTGCGGGAATACTGCAGAGCAGAGTTGAACCTGACGTGCTGCGCTATCAGTCCAGCGAGTCAAAACGGAAACTGACACGCGCAGCTGAGGAACATCATAAAACATATCTGCTGCTTGAAGGGTCGAATCTCGACTGGACAGTTGTCTGCCCGACATACTTACCGGATGGCGAAGCGGTTGGGGAATGCCGCGAAGAACGCGACTTCCTGCCAGAAGGCGGCAAGAAGATTACAGTTGGAGACACTGCAGTGTTTGTGTATAAGCAGCTTGAAAGTGATGAGTATATTAAGTCGCGGGTTGGGATAGCGTATTAAGTAATTAAAAACCGCAGCTGATTGGTAAAATCAGCTGCGGTTTTTTTATATTGCTATTCCACCGTCACCGACTTCGCCAGGTTACGCGGTTTATCTACATCATTGCCTCTGTGCAGTGCAGCATAATATGAAATCAGCTGATAGACTGCGACTGACACTAACGGCGTCAGCATTTCATCGACTCTTGGAATGACATACGCGTCGCCTTCCTGCTCAAGTCCTTCCATTGCAAGGACACATACATTCGCACCGCGCGCTTTAACTTCCTGAGCGTTGCTCCGGATGTTCAAGTCCACTTTTTCCTGTGTCGATAAAGCAAATACAGGTGTGCCTTCTTCTATTAATGCAATCGTTCCGTGTTTCAGTTCTCCTCCGGCGAACCCTTCCGCCTGGATATAAGAAATTTCTTTCAGCTTCAACGCACCTTCAAGCCCGACATAATAATCCATTGCTCTGCCGATAAAAAATGCGTTTCCCGCTGTTTCAAGATAGCTCTTAACAATATCTTCAATTTTGTCAGCATCTTCGATAACCGTTGTAATTGCCGTCGTAACTTTCCCAAGTTCAGCCATTAAATTCATATCTGAAACTTTGTTCAGCTCTCTCGCTGTCACTGCTGCTGTAATCGCAAGGACTGCAATCTGCGCCACATAGGCTTTCGTCGATGCAACTGCAATTTCCGGTCCTGCATGCAGTATCAGCGTTTCATCCGCTTCACGTGACAGTGTCGATCCCGGCACATTTGTCATCGTTAATGATTTGTAGCCTTTTTCTTTAATATCAACGAGGACTGCACGGCTGTCTGCAGTTTCTCCCGATTGGGATATAAAGATAAATAACGGCTTTTCTGATAATAGCGGTGTATTGTAGACAAACTCAGATGCGACATGTACTTCTGTCGGCACGCCTGCCCATTTTTCAAAGTATTCTTTACCAATCAGTCCGGCGTGGTAACTCGTACCTGCTGCGATGATATACAAGCGGTCCGCTTCATTCAGCTGTTTGATTATATTTTGATCTATTTTAAGTTCGCCGTGCTCATCCTGATATTCTTTAATAATTTTACGCATCACCTGCGGCTGTTCATTGATTTCCTTAATCATGTAGTGCGGATATGTGCCAAGTTCCGTGTCGCTCGCATCAATTTCCGCGATATAAGATTCACGTTCGATTTCCGCACCTTCGATATCTCTGATAATCATTTGGTGTTCCATCAGCTGAATGATTTCGCCGTCCATCAGTTCGACAAATTCATTCGTTAAATTAAGCATCGCCATTGCATCGGATGTGATGACATTGAAGCCGTCACCTTTACCTAACAGAAGCGGCGATTTATTTTTAGCTGCATAGATTGTGTGGTCATCGTCATTATCCAAAAGACCAATTGCGTAAGAACCGTGCAGTAATGATAAAGTCTTTTGAAATGCTTCAAGTGTCGATGAACCTTCAGCGGCAAACTTTGCAACAAGCTGCACGATAATTTCCGTATCAGTATCCGACACAAGTTTTTTATCGTTTAAATACTCTTCTTTTAACTGCTTATAGTTTTCAATCACACCGTTATGCACAAGCGTAAATCTCTCATCCGCGCTCTGATGCGGGTGAGAATTCGCTACACTCGGTTCTCCGTGTGTTGCCCAGCGTGTATGGCCGATACCGATAGTTCCTGCGAAATCTCCATCCACTTTTTTACGCAGGTCGGCTATTCTGCCTTTTTCTTTAAATACTTTTGTTTCCTTATCATTCTTTACCGCAATACCCGCTGAATCGTAACCGCGGTACTCCAGCTTTTCAAGTCCTTTTAATAATATTTCCTTCGTATCTGCCGTTCCAATATATCCAACAATTCCGCACATAAGATAAACTCCTTCTACGTTCGTTTAAGTTTTGTGGG
>DAIPYL010000079.1:0-5503 GCA_036782755.1 Jeotgalicoccus sp.
TTTTCATAATGAATCTCCCTTTCTCTGATGTGTTAATACATAAATTACACAGGAAAAGTTATGAATCAGCAGAAGAATGATTAAAGGTTAATTAAATTACCCGGATAAAATTCTCATTTAACGCAAAAAAAGACCCAATCCTTATTCAGGATTGAGTCTTTAATATGGAGACGGCGGGAGTTGAACCCGCGTCCAGAGACCTCGCAGCATTTCTTTCTACGTGTGTAGTTCATTATTGAGTTTCACATGGATGATGGCAATGAACAAACCTCATTCCATGCTAGTCCGATTAATCTCTTCCTTTTAGTCTTCCGACCGCAGACTAAAGGGCGTATCCTATTATAGTTGAATCATCGTCACGGGCCATAGGCAAGCTCATGGGATGATGCAGAGCGCTCTTAGGCAGCTACTGCGAAATTGTTTTGTTTGCCAGTTATTATAACTGAGTATCGTTGATAACGAAGCCGAAACCTCCGACACGCTTAAAATGCCCGAATAGCCCCTGTCGAATCCGGAACGTCCCCGGATTATATAAATACCGGCATATCCTGCCGAGCACTTACTATTATAACACGATAAAAACCCATTGACAAATTAACGGTATTGCTCTTTCATCGCACGGTCAATTTCGCGCTTCATCTGTTTTTTCTTCAGATCTTCGCGTTTATCGTATTTTTTCTTACCTGTTGCAATGCCTAAAAGCATTTTGCAAACGCCGTTTTTAATATACAATTTAAGCGGAATAATCGCGTTACCCGGTTCCTGCATATGACCGCGGAGTTTATCGATTTCTTTCCTGTGCAGCAGCAGTTTGCGCGTACGGAGCGGTTCGTGGTTAAAACGGTTCCCTTCTTCGTACGGCGCAATGTGCATGTTGTAGACATACATTTCATTCTGGTAGACACGTGCATACGAGTCTTTTAAGTTCGCAGACCCGCGGCGTATCGATTTAATTTCTGTACCGCGCAGCACAAGACCCGCTTCAATCGTGCCATCGATCGAGTAATCGTGACTGGCTTTGCGGTTTTGTGCAAGCGGCTTAGTTTTCCGGTCTTTGCTCATAAGCCTCTACTTCTTTCCTTTGTCTTTTTTCGCCACTGATTTATAGAAAGGTTTTTTCTTGCCGCCTTTACTGTAGGTGCCTTTCTTTTCACGTGAGCGTGTTTTTTCCTTTTTGTTATCTCTCGCGTCGCCTTTAATTGTTACAGGCGCTTTTTTTCTTTCCGGACGTTTTCTGTCAGGCATGCCGACTACTTTGAAGTCGATTAAACGTTCTTCAAGATTAACGCCGAGTACTTCAATTTCCACTTTGTCACCAATGCGGAACATCGTGCCTGTGCGTTCGCCGAGCATTGCCATTGCACGTTCATTAAAGTTGTAATGATCGTCTGTCATATTGCTTACGTGCACCAGACCTTCGATTGTATTTGGCAGTTCCACGAACATACCGAAATTCATAACACCTGATACTACACCTTCGAAAGTCTCGCCCACATGTTTCATCATAAACTCTGCTTTCTTCAGATCATCAGTGTCGCGCTCTGCATCCTGGGCGCGCCGCTCTCTTTCAGACGTATGCTTCGCAATTTCAGGCAGTTCGCTCTTATTGCGTCGAATCGTCTTCGCATCAGTTTTTCCGTTAAACAGGTACTCGCGGATTAAACGGTGCACGATTAAGTCAGGGTAACGGCGAATCGGCGACGTAAAGTGAGTATAGAACTCAGTCGACAGACCAAAGTGACCCAGTGACTCCGGTGAATATTTCGCCTGCTGCATCGAGCGCAGCATCAGCGTTGAAATTACCATCTCTTCAGGACGGCCCTTCACTTCTTCAATAATTTCCTGAAGTGTGTGAGGGTGAATCTGATTGCCTTTACCTTTAACAACGACACCAAAACCTGTCAGGAAGTCGAAGAACTTGCTCAATTTTTCTTCCTTCGGCTCTTCGTGAATACGGTACATAAACGGAACATCCATCCAGTGGAAGTGTTCTGCGACCGCTTCGTTTGCTGCAAGCATAAATTCTTCAATCATTTTTTCGCCCGTGCCGCGGTTGCGGAGAACGATATCTTCAGGTGTGCCGTCTTCGCCGACTACTACTGCCGCTTCATCGAAATCAAAATCAATCGCCCCGCGTTTTTCACGTTTCGCGCGGAGTATCGCAGCCAGTTCTTCAGCAGCTAACAGCGGCTCGTACACTTCTTTAAACTCGTCGATAACACTCTGGTCTTTATCAGTAAGCATTAAGTTAACGTTACCGTAAGTCATGCGGTAATTCGAGTTGATAACACTTTCGAAAATTTCGTGGTCGACTGCTTTACCTCCCGGAGTGAATTCCATGCGGCAGCTCAGCGTCAGACGGTCAACGTGCGGGTTCAACGAACAGATACCATTCGATAAACGGTGCGGAATCATAGGGATAACGCGGTCCACTAAGTAGACACTCGTTCCCCGGTGATACGCCTCTTCGTCCATCGGTGAATTCTTCGTAATGTAATGGCTGACATCGGCAATGCTGACTGTTAACTCATAGTTGCCGTTATCCAGTTTCTTCACGCTGACAGCATCATCCAGGTCTTTCGCGTCTGCGCCGTCAATCGTGATTGTAAATTCATCGCGTAAATCCACTCTGCCCTTCGCGTCATCCTGGTTAATTTCATCAGGAATTGCTTCAGCCTGTTCGAGCACTTCATCAGGGAAATCGATATCGATGCCGTGCTGATAAATAATCGACAGAATATCGACACCCGGATCATTTTTATGGCCTAAAATCTGAATAACATGTCCTTCAGGATTACCCTGATCCTGGCTTTCCGGGAATTTCGTAATTTCAACGAGCACTTTGTGCCCGTCAATTGCGCCGAGGTTATTGTTTCTCGGGATGAATACATCCGTTTTGAACGTCTTGGAGTCAGGCACAACGAAACCGTAGTTTACGTTCGCACTGTACTCACCGACAAACTTTGTTACGCCGCGCTCCAGTATACTGACAACATGCCCTTCAGTTTTATCGCCGCGCGTACTTTTTTCAACTTCTACAAGGACAGTGTCCCCGTCAAATGCGCCGTTTACTGCGTTCGGCGGAATGAAAACATCTTCGGTTTCCTCTTCTTCAGGACGTAAAAATCCGAAGCCGCGCTTATGCATTGATAAAGTCCCTTTCACTTTGTTCGAGTCAGGTGACTTCATATATTTATCTTTCTTCGTGCGGACTAATTTACCGGATTCTTCAAGAGAGACTAAAGTTTTCACCATATCTTTGAATTCATCCGAATCCTCCGCTCCAAAAGATTCCTTAAACTCATCTGTTGTCATCGGCTTGTAGTCATCGCTATTTACAATGGCTAATATTTCTTCTTTAAAGTCTCTCATTGTAATCCTCCATATCTCTTATTAATGCTGTAAGTCGTGAATTTCAATAAAATTGTATATATCTTCAAATAATTCTTCCTTGCTCTCATCTATAGTCAGTACGTGACCGCCTTTATCGTACCATTTAATTTCTTTTTCTTCAGTCCCGGCACCGTTATAAATAACGTTGGCGCTGTCGGTATCAATTACTTTGTCATGAACCGCCTGGGCGGTAAACAGCGGGACGTTAACATCATCTAAGTTCCCTCTTACCGAATTTATAAACGTGCTGATGTCTTCAAAAACGGCTGTCATTTCAAGTTTTTCGGTCTCTTTTTTAATCTCGTCAGGCGATTTCTGTTCAAACATCTTCAAATACTTTTCAGCGTACACGATAAACTGCTCATACAGCTGTCCAGATTCCTTCATATACATCGGACTGCAGATTGTGCTGACACCCGTCACATCACGTTCAGTCGCAAGCTTCAGCGCAATAACACCGCCGAGCGATACACCGGCAACAAAAATATTGCTGTAGCCTTCATCTCTCAGGAAGTCGTACGCTTCTACCGCCTGTTTATACCAGACGAACGGCGAAGACTCCGTGATTTTTTCAGGATGCTCGGCATGACCTTCGTAGTTTATTGAATAAGATGTCATGCGTTTCTTTTGCAGATAGCGGCCAAGCTGTCTCACATCGGACGTATTCCCCGTAAATCCGTGGAGCAGCAGGACGGCATTATCACCGCTGTCTTCTTTAAAATAAAATTTTTCAGGCAGTTTTATATTCATGGGGTCACCTCAAAATAGTGTTACTTTTATTGTACGCTAAATTTCTAAGATACTAAAGAATCATCGTTCCAAACATAAAAAAAGAGCCTGAATCCGGGATTAATCAGATTCGGGCCCACCTTTTAACGTATTAACCTAAGTATGTCAGTAACAGCATTATCATAAAGAACAGAATTGCTAAAATTACAGTTGCTCTATGTAGAATCAAGTCCATACCGCGCGCTTTTTGCTTACCAAACATCTGCTCAGCACCGCCGCCGATAGCTCCTGACAGGCCGGCACTTTTTCCGGATTGTAGTAACACTACAGCGATAAGCGATATACACACGATGATTAACAGAACGATGAGTAGTGTCTGCATGAAGATACCCCTCCGATTTATATTAACAGTATAAATAGTACCAAAAATTTACTGTATGTGCAATGTAAAGGTGTGTTTTGTAATGTAGTTGTTACATTGGGAGGGGGTTGCGGTGGTGAATGTGTGAGGTGTTTGTAATTTGCAGGTGGATGCAGATTTTGGAGAACTGTTCATTTTCTGTGAAAAGAGTAGAATATGCTCATCGATGCAGATTTTGGAGAACTGTTCATTTGCTTCCGCAGTTTTTAAATTGCTGTCATTTGGAGAATATTCACTTGTCATTTATGTTATTGCTATGCGCAAACTTCCATTAAAACTCAAACAACTGCAAATACTGTCGCGACGCACATTACTCGGCGAGACCGAAGAAAGAGAAAGGGTAAAATTAACCCGCGGCTATAAGGGCGAGCTTGAATTCGATAAATTGCTCGACGAAGCTGTGAGGGACTTGGACGTATACCACTTGAAAGACTACCGATTCAAAATTGATGCGGGGTCCGAGAATTTAAAAGTAGCCAGCGGATTAAGCGAAGTGCAGATTGACAATGTACTCATTGCCGGTGACCGTATTTATACTTTCGAAGTGAAGAATTTTAGCTTCGACTTAATTTACGGAACGAAATCCTGGTTTTTTACGAGCGGCCAGGAATACAAGGACTTAAGTATGCAAGTTAACCGCCAGCGTAATTCGCTGGATTTCCTGATTCGTGACGGCGGATTTAAAAGTGAAACCACGCCTCATCTCGTATTTGTGAATCCCCGGCAGACAATCTACAACATGCCCAACATAGAAAATTTGATAATCCCCAGCAATACACACCGGCGGCTTGGTGCCATTTGCACTTCCAATCGTTATGATCACAGTTCACTCGTTGATTATCTCGACAGCCGCCGGCTTGCGAAATCAATGTATGACCTGCCGGCGAACGTTAACTTTGAGGAGCTCCGCTCCGGCGTATTTTGTTATCAGTGCGATTCGGTTGCGGAGCTTGAGCGGGT
>DAIPYL010000080.1:0-4222 GCA_036782755.1 Jeotgalicoccus sp.
ATCGCTTTTTGTATCTGCATTTCAAAATCTTTTACAAGCTCCTCACGCCGATTATCCGGCAATTCATCAAGTTCTTTTTCCAATTCTGTTATAAACTCATTTAGCGACATTTAATTCCCCTGCTTTTTAAATTTTCCTGTATCGGATTCTAACCTTCAATATCATTATGCATGTCCTGCATTTTGTTCTCAACATTCGAAGTCTTATAAATCCATCGACGCTTTACGGTCTACATACATCTCAGCCACTCCTGTAATATTTATAAGTTATTATCATTATAAATGTATATCGTTTATATTACCAAAATTCATATATTTATATTTAAGCCGGAAAGCGTTATGATTAGATTAATTTATAAAAAGGAGATGGACATATGACACTGTCACTATCTGATATTCAGGCGGCACATGAACGCATAAAACCATATATCATCAAAACACCTGTTTTAAGATTACATAATCTTGAAGAAATTCTGGGTTGTGAAGTATATGTAAAACTGGAAAATATGCAGCGCACAAAAGCGTTTAAAATACGCGGTGTAATGAACGCACTGCTGCAGCTGACAGATGAAGAGCTTAATCGCGGCGTCGTTACTTCTTCTTCAGGTAATCACGGTCATGCGGTTGCATACGCTTCGAAAATGCTCGGCATTAAAGCAACTGTTGGCGTACCTGATACTGCGCCTCCGTTTAAACTTCAAAAAATTGAAGAGCACGGTGCTGAAATTATTCCAACTACTGTCGAAAAGCGTTTTAAACTGCAGGAGGCACTTGTTGAAGAATTCGGATATACGCTGATTCCTCCATTCAATGATTACCGTATTATGGCTGGTCAGGGAACTGTCGGACTTGAAATACTGGAACAGCTGCCGGATGTGGATCACATTTTCGTGCCGGCAAGCGGCGGCGGTTTAATCGGCGGTATCGGCACAGCCGTTAAAGAGACGACAGACAAAGTTAAAATTCACGGTGTTGAACCGGCAAACCTGCCTAAGTTCTCAGAGAGCCTGAAAAACGGTGAACTCACTCAAGTTGAAAACAAAGGAACAATCGCAGACGGACTCGTCAGTATTATTCCAGGTGAAAAGAATTTCCCCATTGTCCAGCAGTATGTCGATACGTTCCATACAGTAAGTGAAGAGGCAATGAAAAAAGGGCAGAAGTTAATGCTTATGGAAGCAAAAATTTTAACAGAAATATCTTCTTCTATTGCAATCGGCGGTATTTTAAACGGAGAGATTGAAGTGAATCCTGAAGATAAAGTCTGCTTCGTTATTACAGGCGGCAACCTTGGATTTGATCAGCTCGATTATATTAAAGATACTGAGTACTAAATAAAAAAATCTGAGGCAGCTGCCTCAGATTTTTTCTTTTGTACTGTCATAAACAAACAATGATGCAATTAATCCAATCAGAGCAATCCCTGTTATAAAGTAAAATGCGAAATGTGTACCTGCCGCAATTCCAAATTCTGCACTTTCATTCACAGCAGCACTCTGTCCAATCGTAAATAAAGTAATTGTGATTGCCGTACCTAATGCTCCGCCGACCTGTGTCAGCGTGTTCATGGCTGCAGAACCGTCCGCATACAGCTGATGCGGCAGCTGGTTCATTGCGTTCGTCTGAGACGGCATTATCGTCAGCGGCAGTCCAATAAACATAATCATAAAGAGTACAATAACCTGCCATACCGGTGTCGAATCTCCGATAACGATTAAGAAACCGATATTCGCAGCAGTAATTAGACCGAATCCGGTAACGATAAAGAACTTCGGTCCAATTTTGTTATATAGTCCCCCGACAACCGGTGACATGATAAAGTTAAGTGTATTTCCCGGCAGTAAAACCAGTCCTGCCGCTGCAGCAGTAAATAAAAGAGTACCTTTTAAATAGAGAGGCATTAAAATTGCAGTCGATAAAATAATAAACAGACTGATAAACATCATCAGTGTACCGAGCGTAAACATCGGAAATTTAAAAATTGCTAAATTAATAAGCGGTGTTTCGAGTACAGTCTGTCTCCGTGCAAATAATATCAGTGCAAATATTCCTAAAACGAGCGGCAGCCAGACAATAAATGATGTAAACGGATTGTCGGCATACATGCTTAAACCGTAGACAATTCCTCCAAAACCAATTGTTGAGTACACAACTGACAGATAATCCATTTTCGGTTTGGTTACTGCCGAAACGTTTTCCACAACTATTAAAGAATATATCAGCAGCAGCACATATAAAGCTGCGCTGATCCAGAAAATATAAGTCCAGCCGACAGTTGTAATAATCACACCTGAAGCTGTCGGTCCGATTGCCGGAGCTGCTGTAATAACAAGTCCCATCAAACCCATAACCATCCCGCGTTTATGTACGGGGAAAATGACCATCAGCACACTCAGCATCAGCGGCAATATGATTCCGGTACCGAGCGCCTGAACAATTCTTCCTAAGAGCAGCAGTTCAAAGTTCGGGGATAACGCAGCAAGCACCGCGCCCAATCCTGATATCGACAGCGAAGCAATTACCAATTGTCTGGTTGAAAACCATTTAATTAAAAATGCCGATACCGGTATGAGTACTGCCATCGTGAGCAGGTATCCGGTTGTCAGCCACTGTGCAGTCGATGCAGTGATTTCATATTCTTCCATTACATCTGTCAGTGCCATATTTAATGATGTTTCGCCGAACAGTCCGACAAATGCTCCGAGCATCAATGCAAATGCCATTAATTTCGTATATTTAGTATTTATTAAAGCTTCCATTACATTCTTCTTTCTGTTTTAAAATAGTTTTCCCGCATAATCTTGATGAAGCAGTACGTCTCCTGGTTACTGCAGTCATCTTAAATCATAGCAGATTTTCTTTTAATTATTTCAATTAAATTTAATAAAAAAACAGAACCTTATAATTGAAGGTTCTGCTTTTATCGTTACATTAATGACGTAAACCATACCCCGAGCGTTGTACCGATATAGTTTCCGATAATATAACCGAGCGTACCGATAATTAAAATCGGTCCAACGAGTTTTGTCCAGCCGCGTGAGATTGCCATGGCAGCTGCTGTTGTCGGACCTCCGATATTGGCATTTGACGCCAGTATAATTTCTTCCAGATTAAATTTGAAGAGGCGTCCCAAACCAAATGAAAACATCATATTAATAAACACAATAATTGCTGCGAATACTAAAATTAACGGTGCATTTTGAATAATCAGCGGAATTGATGCCGGAACACCGATTACTACAAAGAATATGTAAATAAAGAATGTACCGAATTCCTGAGAGCCTGAAATACTTTCAAAGTATTTAGGAAACAATGCAACTGACAATAATGTCAGCGTCGTCAGCATCAGATAATTATCCCCGATTATGCCGCGCAGCACAGATAACAGTATATTGCTGTCTTCGGGAATCAAATTCGAAAAGAATCCGGCTAAACTGAATGACACTGCCACAATAACAAACGCTGTTCCGATTGCTTTCGCAATATCCTGCAATGAAATCTCTTTCGCCTTCCAGTAATCCGAAGCCTGATTCTCACTGCCGCCGTTTTTCTCCATTTCATCCATATGAGGTGTTCCAAACTTACTGCGGAAAAAATTTACTGCAGGTATCGTAATAAGCACGAAGAAATATAATACCATCAGCAGGTTATCAGCAACGACTGTCGATGATACCGTCCCCTCTGCTACATCAAAACGAGTTGCCATTGCTGCAAAATTTACACCGCCGCCAGTATATGACCCGCTGAGCATTGCCGCAATATGATTCGACTGCGGTATTACATCTTTCAATAAAAAGAACGCAGTAATTGTCCCGGCTACTGTACCAATTGTACTGATTAAAAAGATAATCAGCAGACGTTTACTTTCCTGCCAGACTTTAACGATATTCGATTGAAATAACAGCATAGGAATAGCCAGCGGTACTACATAAGTCCATACCGTATCGTACACCGGTGATTCCAATGGAATAATCCCTGTATTACTCAGCAGCATTGCTCCGGCAAGCGCAATAATTGCACCTGACAGTTTCGATGCCCAGCTGTACTTCTGTTCCAGTATAATTGCCACTCCGGCCCAGCCAATTAAAATTGCCCACAGCACCCAGTAATTCTCGGGATGTATGAGACTCGTTGTCTCTTCCATATTTCTTCCCCCTTGTGTATAGTTACTCCTATTCTACTTCAGGGCAAATAATATTAACAGATAATTATAAATCTTATAA
>DAIPYL010000080.1:4322-5471 GCA_036782755.1 Jeotgalicoccus sp.
TCTTATAATTCTACTTCGAGAAGAATTGGCGTATGATCCTGTCTCGTGCCGGAATCAATCATTTCCGATTTGATTACTTTCTCCGCAAAGCGATTGCTCACCAGCCAATAATCAATTCTCCATCCCGAGTTATTTATCTTACTCGTCTTGGCACGCTGTGCCCACCAGGAGTAGACACCTGGGACATCTCCGTGAATATGACGGAAAGTATCTGTGAATCCTTTATCCAGCAAATTTGTGAAGCCCTGTCTTTCCTCATCTGTAAACCCTGCAGAACGGCGGTTGCCTTTTGGATTAGCCAGGTCAATTTCCTTATGGGCCACATTAAAGTCTCCTGTAACGAAAACAGGCTTGTTCCGATCCAGTTCCTCTATATAATCTGCATAACGTTCATCCCAAATTTGACGCTCTTCGAGACGCTTCAAAGCATCGCCCGCATTCGGTGTATAGACTTGCGTAATATAAAAATCATCAAACTCTAAAGTAATTATACGTCCTTCACTATCCAGAGTTCCCGGCGAACCGATAGATGGATAAGTTACTTCAGGCTGTAATTCTTCTTTGTATAAAAACATTGTACCAGCGTAACCTTTACGTGCAGGCTCTACCGAACTGCGCCATACTGCTTCATAACCCGGAAATGATTCTTTTATAATTTCCATATGCTTTTTAGACGGTCCTGCTGCCGACAGTTTGGTTTCCTGAATTGCAATGACATCAGGGTTGTGTGCCTGTATTGATTTTAATACATCTCTCGATAATAATGCTCTCGCCGACTCACTTGTCAGTGCAGCATTCAGTGAATCGATATTCCATGAAATAAACTTCAAAATATTTCCTCCTGCTTCTTTCAATTCTTCATCTTTTATCTAATATGTAATCCGCATTATGTTAAAAGATTAAAATACAACTGAAACGAATGCGATGACTATACAATTTTTCAAGAGATAATTCAAGCCGTTCAGAAATCTCTATGCAAATAAAAGAATATATTATTTTTATCAAATTTTCCGAAAATTGATTGACAACGCTTTCATCCATTCTATATAATGAGCATGTGTTCGAATATCATATAAGTGTACGATATAAGTACAGAGGAGGGTTGGAATGAGTAATATTTCTTCAGCAGATATTTTTATATGTGACCTG
>DAIPYL010000081.1:0-5349 GCA_036782755.1 Jeotgalicoccus sp.
TGCCGGCGATAATGCCGTATAGAGAACCTGCGACCAGGGCCGGGATGGTGACAGGGATTGGGGTAATGGCAATCAGGGCTGTAATGCCGATAAAAACCAGCCAGCCAGCCCAGCCATAGCTTTGAATCATCTCTTTCAGCACTTCAGGCTCGGGGATATTGACATTAAAACTCAACCAAATCAATATGCCTATGAATAATACTAAAGTTAACAGAGAAATTATCGAACGCAGAGAGAAAGCATCTGCAGAATCTTTTTCTGAACGCATTATGTTCCCTCTTTTCTGGACACTTTATTAAAAAACAATTTTTTTCGGATGATACACTTACTTTAACCAGGGTATTAATAAAAAGGAATAGATTTTACTTCGTAAATTTAAAAATTCTATCATGCATAAGCCATAATACTCAAATTAAAGCTATGGGAGGCAGAGATTCTATGCGTATTTATACTGCAGGTCATTTTGATTATTCACTCGATAAATTTTTGGAAATGCTGCAAAAAGCAGATGTCACACTGGTGACTGATGTGCGGACATTTCCTAACAGTAAAAGACACCCGCAATACAACCAGCAATCATTCCAGGAGTGGCTGGAAGATAAGCATATAAAATATTTTCATAATAAGCTGCTGGGCGGACGAAGACAACCATCGGGTACTGTAGGAGTCACTTTAAATGAAGGCTGGAGAAATCAATCATTTCATAATTACGCAGATTATACGCTCACTGATGAGTTCAAACAGGGGATTAACTCGCTGATTGAAGATTCAAAAGAAAATACAGTTGTTATTTTATGTGCTGAACGCCATCCCTCCAGATGTCATCGTTTGCTTATTAGTAACTGGTTAGCTGCACACGATGTAAATGTAGATCATATAATAGTGAATAATAAAGATGAAATAGAAATAGTACCGCATCAGTTGGGGCAATGGGGTGCCATGCCAATTATAGAAGAGGATGGAGAAATCGTTTATCCTAAAAAAACAACAAATAATACTGATCAGTAATATATTGAAATTAAAGCGGTGTGTTTAAAAACAGCATGGTTTACTCCGGCAGATGCTGAGTCGTATTTCCCAGTGTGCCGGTAAAGAATTTAAAGTGAATATTGTATAGAAAAAGTCGCTGCCGGATTAGCCTGACAGCGACTTTTTTTATTTTACGTTCTATTAAATTTCATCAGTCTCAGATTTCAAGAGAAAGCTCCCCTTAAAGTAGTTTGCTTTTTAAAGTGTCTACTTTAGGAGGAGCATATCAAAGTACGGTCTTTCTTCTTACTGTTCGCTGAAGTAAGTGTGAAGGGCAGAGAGCTCTTCATCGTTGATTTGATCTTCGCTGAAAGCAGGCATCTGTCCTTGGCCGTTTCTTACAATTTCGCTGAACTCATCTTCGCTGAGACTCATACCCGCAAGTGCTGGCCCCATACCGCCTGAGAAGTCTGAACCGTGACATGATGCACACGAGCTCTGTGCGATGCCTTCAGCATCGACATCACCACTTGAAGCGCTGCTGCCTTCTTCTGTTTTCGTTTCATCCGAACCATCTTCTCCGCCGTTGCCGCAAGCGCCGAGAATGAGTACCATGGACAGGCCGCCGGCCATTAACAATTTCTTTAAACTCATTAAAAGTCCCCCTTAAATTTTTTTCATACTTACTGTATACCCAATACATCACAAGGTTAATGAATAATAAAAATATTTGTAATCAATTTCATAGAAAGACGCTGCCGGATTTTTCTGACAGCGTCTTTTTTGTTTATAATCTATTCAATTTCTTCGTCTTTCACTTTCATCAGTCTCAGACTGTTCAATGCTACTAATATCGTTGCGCCCATATCGGATAATATCGCAATCCACAGTGTCAGCCACCCCGGGATAACTAAGAGGAGGGCAAGAACTTTAATCGCAATGGCGAACGTAATATTCGCTTTAATAATATTGAGTGTCTTCCTGCTCAGCTTCACAGTGAAAGGCAGCTTACGCAAATCGTCTCCCATTAAAGCAACATCTGCGGTTTCCAGGGCCGTATCTGTACCGGCACCGCCCATCGCAATACCAACCGTTGAAGCGGCTAAAGCAGGCGCATCGTTCACACCGTCGCCAACCATACCCACATGTTTATACTGTTTTTTAAGTTTATTGATGACATTCAATTTATCTTCCGGCATAAGCTCTGACTGAACATCCGTTACACCTACATGCTCTGATATTGCTTTCGCTGTACTGTGGTTATCACCCGTCAGCATGACAGTCTTATCGATGCCTGCTTCATGCAGTTTTTGAATTACACGTTTACTCGTCTCGCGGACTTCATCCGCCACTGCGATCAGTGCGAGTACTTTACTGTTTGTACCTGCAAGCATGACCGTTTTACCCTGTTCCTGAAGTGTTTTTACTTTATGGTGAACGTCTGTCGTGAAGTTTGGTGTGTCTAATTCTGTGAATAAAGCCGGACTGCCGATGTAATATGTTTCGTTATTAATATCACCCTGAATGCCTCGTCCTGTAATGGAAGAGAAGTTTTGGATTACTATATTAGTATAATCCGCATTCATGTGGTCGGCTTTGTTGATAATTGCTGAAGCCAGGGGATGCTGCGAACGGTTTTCCAGTGCGCTGATAATCGACATCAGTTCAGTTTTGTTTGTTTCGCTGTTTAAGATTTCGTAGTCCGTTAATATAGGGACACCCTTAGTCAGCGTACCTGTCTTATCAAATGCGATGGCTTTTAAGCCGCCCATTTCTTCAAGATGAATACCGCCTTTAATTAAAACCCCGTGTTTTGCCGCATTGCCAATCGCAGAAACGATGGATATCGGTGTAGAAATTACTAATGCACATGGACAGCCGACAACAAGTACAGCCAGTCCCTGATACACCCAGGTCGACCATTCTGCATTAAAGAACAGTGGAGGAACAATCGCAACCAATAGTGCAATGACCATTATAGCCGGTGTATAGTACTTCGCGAACTTATCGACAAAGGCTTGCGCCGGTGCACGTTCTCCCTGTGCTTCTTCTACAAGGTGGATGATCTTTGAAATCGTTGTGTCTTCAATCAGTTTCGTAATTTTAACTTCAAGGAAACCTTCTTCGTTTAGTGTTCCTGCGAACACTTCATCGTTATTCGATTTTTCTACAGGCAGTGATTCACCTGTAATGGCGGCCTGATTTACTGAAGAGTGCCCGGATGTAATGATTCCGTCCATCGCAATCTTCTGACCCGGTTTCACAATCATCACGTCATTCACCTGGATGTCGTCGACATGGATTAACTGCGCGTGGCCGTTTCTTCTGATCAGTGCTTCTTTCGGCATGATATCCATTAATGAACTAATGGATTTTCTGGCACGTTCCATCGAAAAACGTTCGAGTGCTTCACTGATAGCGAATAACACGACAACAATCGCAACTTCCGCCCATTCGCCGATTAAGACACCACCGATAACCGCAACAGTCATCAGCGTTCTCATATCAAAATCCAGTTTCGTTAAATTGATTAATCCTGTTTTCAGCATATTGCTGCCGCCGATCAGCATGGACGCGATAAACAACAGCGGCGTTAAAATATTATCGTTGCCATTGACTGCCATGGAGATAAAACCGAAGGCAATTAAAAGAATGGAGTAGAGGAGGGTGCTGTGTTTTTTGAAGAACGGGTCTTCTTCTTTTTTATCCTCTGTATTTTGATTTGTCACTCCTGTTTTCTTTTCCGGTGTCACTTTAAGGTTCTCAAATGCGCCTGCCTGTTCCAGTTCGTCTATGGTTGCTGTACCGTATACCGAGATCTTCGATGCACCGAAGTTTACTTTAGCGTCGTGAACTGCAGGGAGTTTCTGGACATTACTTTCAAACTTTCCCGCACAGTTGGCACATGAAAAGCCCTGTACACGGTAGACTGTTTTATCCGCTTCAGACATTGGCAGTCACTCTTTCCTGATGAGCCAGTGCAAATGATATCAGCTGTTTAATATTCGGATCTTTCAATGAATAGAACACCAGCTTGCCTTCTTTTCGCGAAGTCACGATACCTTCTTTATATAAGGTGCGCAGGTGATGGGATGTATTTGGAATCGTAATGCCGAGAATCAGTGCGATATCACATACGCATAACTCATCATCCTGACAGAGTATATATGTAATCTTCGCTCTGTTCTTATCCGCAATGGCTTTCAGTATTTGCGACATTCCCATGATATCGACTGTTTCTATATCCTTCTGCAGTCTCTCTACCTTATCTTCGTCGTAGCAGAACACTTCACATACGTTTTTATTAGTCATGGTCCACCTCTATATTCAAGTATTTACTTTATTGTAATTGTAGAGGGTTTCTAGTTGTTATTCAAGTGGATACTATAATGAGTTTTTTTAAAAAAGAGATAAGCGATTAATCATCACTTATCTCTTTTAGTTCAGTTCGTATTGTTCGCTGACGTAATCAATAATTTCCGTCAGCTGTTTGACACGGGAAGCATGGACATGTTTCGAAATGGTCGACACAGATCGTTTTGTCAGTCTTGCGATTTCCTTCTGAGTAATACCTGTTAAATAGTACTGCATGACTTCCTGCTGCAGCGGGGTCACGGTTCTAAAAATATCAGTCGCATACATTAACGCAATTTCGATACCCTTCGGCATATCCGGACTTGAAAAATCCTGTACTTTCGATTTTTTAATCGTTTGAAGCGATTCTCTTACTGCTTTTATGGAAGGATGATTCCAGCGATCCGGATTGTATTCAGGGTAAGAGTCATCCACAGTATGGAAGCTGCATTTTAACGGGAAGTCCGAAGCAGGCCATAATGATTTCGCATAAAACGCTAACAGAATAGTGTAATGCGGCTGTGATGATAAAATAAACAGCTCTTCGCCCATACGGTAATTCATATATAATTTATTCTCATCTGAGTTTAAATCCCGCAGCTTACGTTCTATATGAGAGAGATGGTTGTATATCTCAGGCGGTGCCTTAGTACTGTTCGACACATCCAAAATCAGCATGGATATTATGAGAATCAGCTCCTTTAATATAATAGCTATATTGTATAATAATTCGCCTTAAAAGGCGAATTGAATAAATTGATTCGCCTATATAGGCGAATTTTATGGATGTGAAAGTGATGTAATAGAGAGGCCGGGAGGCGGCTTATATGATAACTATTGAATCTGAAATCCATAAACAAGTCGTTAAGAATTTAGAGTTCGAAGGTATAAAGCTCTAAAAAGAACAGCAAAAATTAATACTTGATGTGATTAACTCCAATAAGGAGATTACTAACGAACGCATTCGACAAATAGCATTTAACGATAATCGCGGCTAATTTATTTTGGCTGCGATTTTTATAACCA
>DAIPYL010000082.1:0-1324 GCA_036782755.1 Jeotgalicoccus sp.
TTCAAACTCTGAGACTTCTATTTTAACCATGCCTGCTACTTCTTTATCCTGGAAAACATAGTCAGGTTTTGTATCAGCAGGAATATTATATATAAAGACATGACACAATTCTCTGTCGATAAAGTCATCGATGATAATTTCGTCAGCTATCTTTCCTGCATAAATTAAATCATTAAGATTAAGACTGATACCGAGTTCTTCTTTAATTTCCCGAACACCGTCTTCAACGCCCTCTTCGGCTGTCAGGTGTCCTGCGGCTGTTATATCCAGCATATTTGGAAAATCTTTTTTATCGGGACTTCTCAACTGATAATGGATAAAGATTTTATGTTCTTTTACTTCAATGAACCAACAGTGAAATGTTTCATGCCACAAGCCTTTTTTATGAGCGTCAGCACGCGATGCTGTGCCTGTTAATCTGCCTTTTGAATCAAAAATATTGAGCTGTTCATCTTCCATAGCGTACTCATCTCCTTAGAAACTAGAACATTTGTACAAAGAATAAACTAATCTTATCCCAGTAATATTGAATCGTTACAAACAGCACCGCAAACAATATTGCAGGGAGCATATTGGCGACCCTTATATTCATCAAACCGAGAAGTCTGATACCAATCGCAATAATCATAATGCCGCCTGTACCTGTTATGGCAATAATAATATTATCCATCAAATCGGGCTGTATAAAGCGGTTAATTTGAGAAGCTGACAAGGCAATCGCACCCTGGAACAGAAATACGGAAATGGCTGAGAACATAATTCCGATCCCCATAGTGGATGTCAGGAAAATAGCGAGCACCCCGTCAATTAAAGCCTTTGTTAAAAGTACGGTGTGATCGTTTCTCAAACCGCTGTCGAGTGCGCCGATAATACTGACTGCACCTACGACATAAACTAAAGTAGCAGTAACAAAAGCAGCAGCAGCACCGCCTTCAGTTGCACCTGTTTTCGTTTCCAGCCAGATGCCGAAGTGATTCATTTTATCCTCAATGTCCCATTTTTCACCGAGCATGGAACCGAGGGCGAGACTGGCAACGACTATAATAAGTATGCTGTTAGCTTCGAGTGCCATATCAATTCCGATAACCAGTACAGTAATTGATAGTGCCTGAAGAATGGTAGCTTTCATATTTTCATTTATATTTCTCCAAAAAAGACCGATGATACTGCCTAAAATAATAGCCAAAGCATCTACGATAGTACCAAACAGCGCCATGTCAAATCCCCCGTTTCCATAAATATCTAACTTAATATATCATAATGACCATGCGGGTTATACATTAAATCAACTAGCCGGAATAGTTGGATAGTTTATAAATATCGT
>DAIPYL010000082.1:1424-5290 GCA_036782755.1 Jeotgalicoccus sp.
TGATTCAGCAGAATGGATACTATAAATAGAACGGGGATGTAAAATGAAGCAAAATAAAAATATGCTCATTTATCTATTAGTGTTTATCATCATGGTTTTGTGGGGTTTAAATATTGTTATTCTTAAACTTCTGGTTACTGAATTACCTCCTGCGACGATGACGGCTTTCCGGATAATGATTGCCGGTGTAACGACGTTATGTATTTTAATATTGACACGTTCTTTCCGTCGGATGACTAAACAGGAATGGATTTATACTCTGTTGGGGACATTGTTTGGGGTTGTACTTCATCATTCGCTGCTGGCGATATCATTAACAATGATTGATGCATCCAGTGCGGCATTAATACTTGCACTTGTCCCGCTCACGACCGTTATACTGGCGATATTTTTCCTCGGTGAGAAGCTGACAGGTGCACGTCTCCTCGGTATTTTTCTGGCATTGATCGGTGTATTTTTCATTCAAGGAGAATCTTTTACAAGCTTTCATTTTTCGTTAGGTGAAGTATTAATATTTACATCAATGCTTGTGCAGGCAATCAGTTTTATCTTTATAAAAAAAGCGACCGCAACTATCGACTCAAAACAAATTACGACGATGATGTTTCTAACCGGTTCTATTGGTTTGGTGATTCTGAGCTTTATTATTGAACCAGGAAGTTTCAGTCAGATGTTTACGGCCAGTCCATTTATTTATGTGCTTTTTATATTTTCCGGTATGGTCGTAACAGGGTTCGGCTATATAATATACAACTCGGCAATACAGCAGATCGGTGCCGGACAAACTGTTATATTCAATAACTTTGTCCCATTCTTCGGCGTTGTTTTTTCAGTAATTTTCTTAAATGAAATGATTACTGCTTCGCAGGTAATCGGCTTTATATTTGTAGTGATTGGCGTGCTGTTTGGGACAGGATATATTGAATTTATATTCAGTCAGAGAAATAGACGGAAAAATTTATAAAAATGCTCCGGACATTATATTGTCCAGAGCATTTTTCTCTATTTCTCTTTTTTTGGCATTGAGTAAGCACCGTTATCAAGCTGTTTCCATAACAGTTCCGGCAGTTCGTATTTATCTTCTCTTTCAGCATCAAAGTACTCAAAGATTTCATCTTCTCTGCCTTCTTCGATTTTGCTGATGAAGTTATAATCCAGCAGCAGAACTCTGCCGAGGGCGATTATTTCCATATTACCCTCTTCAATAGCGCGGAGTGCCTGATCTGCAGTAAATACAGAACCAACTCCGATTAGGGGCATGCGTCCATCTATCCATTTGTGAAGCAGTTCGATACGCTCTGTACCGGCATATTTACCTTCACGTGTTTTAGAGTGAACGTCGCTTAATGAAACGTGCAGATAATCAAGTGGCTTTTCAACCAGTTTGCCGAGCAGTTCTTCTGTAGTTTCCATGCGGATTCCGGGAGTCTCGGCTTCTTCCGGTGAGAAACGGTAGCCGATAATAAAATCATCTTCAGCGTATTTCTCTTTTGCCTTCATGACTGCATCGACGATTTCCATTGCGAACAGGAAACGGTCTTTGCCCCACTTGTCATTACGTCTGTTGAAATACGGCGAAACGAACTGGTGAATAATATAATGGTTGGCACCATGTATTTCTACACCGTCAAATCCTGCTTCAGCAGCACGGCGTGTTGCTTCCCCAAATGCTTCAATCGTTTCAAGAATCTCTTCTTCTGTAATTTCACGTGCATCATGCGGTTCTGTTTCATCAAAGCTTTGCATGGTAATCGGGCTCGGCCCTGCAGAATCAGCACCGGGTGTTAATCTCGGAATTGCTTGAACACCACCGTGGTGAATTTGGAGTATTGCTTTTGCTCCATTTTCTTTCATGGCATCTGCAAGACGTGTTAATCCTTCTACGTCTGAGTCGCGGACGACTGACGGCTGTCCAGGGAACGCTTTACCGAGATCAGTTACGTTGGATGCTGCAGATATCGATAAGCCGACGTCTTTCGAACGTGTACGCATGTATTCAATTTCCTCGTCTGACACAGTTCCATCATCGTGTGAAGAAATGTGTGTCATCGGTCCAAGTGCAAATTTATTTTTTAATTCGACTCCATTCTTAAGTGTAACTTTCTCGAATAAAGTCTCATATTTCTTATTCATATAAATAAAATCCCCCAGTAAGCTTTTGTGAAATATCATTACAGTACTAAATAATAACCAAGTTCACTGGTACAGCCTAAATTTCTGCTCAAAAGAATTTAATTTCCCGTATATCTTTTAAGATGTTCTGCAGTCACTGAATTTTTAACATTTAACAAGCCATTAGGCTCGCCGCTGTATAGAATTTTACCGCCCCTCATACCGGGTCCTGGGCCGACATCGATAAGCCAATCGGCATGTGTCATCATCGTCAGGTTATGCTCGATTAGAATGACGGTATTACTCTGTTCAATTAATTGTTCAAAACACGATAATAATGCAGGAATATCATCTTCGTGGAGCCCCGTTGTCGGTTCATCGAAAATAAATACTTTATCTTGTGCATTACTGTCTAAATAACGGCTTAATTTTAAGCGCTGAATTTCCCCGCCTGACAACGTATCAAGCGATTGGCCGAGCGTCATATAATGCAGTCCCGTCGCTTCAAGATTTTTAAGACGCGATACAACTTTTTCATTATTTTTAAATAACGATACACCTTCTTCGACTGTCAGTGCCAGTACATCCGCAATGGAATAGCCGTTCACTGTCGCTTCAAGTACTTCTTTTTTATAACGCGTACCGTTACACACTTCACATACCTGTGAGAAATCGGCCATAAAGGCAAGCTCTGTTTTAATAACGCCCTTACCATTACATTCAGGACATGCGCCTTCTGAGTTATAACTGAACATGCCTTTTCTTAAGCCGGTCTGTTTACTGAAGAATGTGCGGACTTCATCAAATAAATCCATATAAGTCAGCAGGTTGGAACGGTTAGTCGCCTGTACTGCTTTCTGATCTATAAATATCGCATCTTCAGATTTACCTAAACCTGTTTTAATCAGCGTACTTTTACCTGAACCGGCGACACCGGTAATGACTGATATCAGACCTTCGGGTATATCGACTGATACATCTTTTAAGTTATTCTTAGTAATATTTTTAAGTGATATAAATGACTCAGACTGTCTGGGATTCCCTTTAAGCTGATGTTTTCTGTTAAGTGCGATACTGGTCGGCGTATCGGTCTGCATTAACTCCTCGTACGTACCGTTAAATATAATTTCTCCCCCGTGCTGACCTGCGCCTGGGCCGATATCGATAATGTGATCTGCAATATGAATTACATCGGGATCATGTTCAACAATCAGCACAGTGTTTCCTTTATCGCGTATAGAACGCATAATTTCATTAATTTTTTCTATATCTTCCGGATGGAGTCCAACACTCGGCTCGTCAATAATGTATACTAAGTCGGTTAATGGACTGTTTAAATGACGGATCAGCTTAATGCGCTGCGATTCTCCGCCTGACAATGTTGGTGTTTCGCGGTTGAGCGTTAAATAATTTAAGCCGATATAAGCAAGAGCTTCCATTTGTTCAAGTAATGGTTTAACGATAAATTTAGCTTTCTCATCATTCAGATTTTTTAAGAAGCTAATCGCATCATCGATTGATAATGCAGTAAAATCGGCAATACTCGCTCCGTTAATTTTACAGCTCAGTACTTTGTCGTTAAGACGTTTACCTTCGCAGTCCGGGCATTTCTGACTGGTTACAACGCGTTCGACGTCAGTTAAGAAACGTTTCTTCTCAAAGTTATCATTGAGCAAGAACGATCGTCTGAAGCGGTGAATTAACCCTTCGAACTTAGCAGTTCTCGGCCAGTTATCCGGCGGATTTTTAATCTT
>DAIPYL010000083.1:0-5100 GCA_036782755.1 Jeotgalicoccus sp.
GGATCAGCCGGAGAAAACGGCTCCTCTTCCCAGTACACACCTTCCGGTGTTTCCACAGCTGTATTTTTAAACATCGTCGCTGCGGCTTTCGCTGCACTCAAATAATCTTCACTTTTCGGTTCATTAAATAAAGGCCTCAATTGATTCGACATTCAATCACTCCTTCTTAAAAACACCATACTCCATTAGACCAGCGTTATTTTACCTTCAATCTTAATCTCTGCATCCGCTCTTTTCAACAGATTGCCGATATGACAGCCCATATCCGCTGTATTAAATGCACGTTCCACAAATTTAATCTCTTCTTCAGTTGCACTTTTCGGCATATTAACTTCAGGATAATGAACAATTTTAAGACCCTGGTTTTTTGAATTCACGGCATCAGTAGCCATTGAAAGACTTGAAACCGGCAGGCTCCGCGCTGCAGTCAAAGCAATCAGTGTCATCGCATAGCAGGAAGCTGCCGATGCAGCCAGCAGTTCAGTCGGATTTGCACCGTCACCACTGCCTCCGGACACAGTTGGAATTGCAATCTGTGTATCCATTTTATCCGCTGTAATTGTTCCTGAACCTTTCGTACTTCCGTTCCATACAGTTTTTAGATGAGCCATAATTATCCCTGCCTTATAGTAAGATTTCAATCCATATTTTAATTGCCGTCGCTAAAATCAAAACCGCAAGCATCCACTGCAATATTTTTGTATTCATCTTCTGTCCCAACTTTGCACCAATAGGTGCTGCTATCAGACTCGCAATAATCATAATCAGCGCAGGTCCGTACAGAATCTGATCCGTTAAAATTTTACCTGCCGTTGTCCCGATTGAAGATATAAATGTCACAGCAAGACTCGTCGCTATTGTTACCCGTGTAGGTATTTTAAGAACGACCAGCATAATCGGCACTAATATAAATGCACCCGCTGCACCGACAATACCGGAAGCTGTTCCTGTAATAAAAGCCAGCCCCGCTGCAAGATACTTATTATAGCCCAGTGAATCTCCCGGCGAGTACGGTACTTCCTTTTTAGGCATAAACATCATGACTACTGCAATTGTTGCTAGTACCGCGTAAACAAGATTCACTTGGGATTCTGAAAGATATCCGGAGCCGTATCCGCCAAGCATACTTCCAAAAAGGATTGCGCCACCCATATAGATAATCAGGCGAAGATTAAGATATCCACTGTTTCTGTACGCCCAGACACCGCCAATCGTTGCAAAAAACACCTGTACTGCACTGATTCCGGCAACTTCATGTGCTGTAAAAGAAGTGAATCCCAGCATAGCCGGAATATAAAGCAGCATAGGATACTTTATAATCGAACCGCCTATCCCCACCATGCCGGAAATGTAAGAACCCAGAAAACCGATAATGAATATAACCGCTATAAATGATATATCCATTAGTTCATCACTGCTTTAATGCCCATATACCCTCTTTCGACGTTAATTAAATCATCGAATCCGCGGGCTTTTAATACACTCATTGCGATTGCTGAACGTACGCCTGATTGACAATGAACGTAAATTTTATCTTCTTTGCTAAATGGAATCTCTGCATTCTGCAGTTTACCGAAGTGAATATGTGACGCACTTTCAAGATTTCCGCCGTTATATTCCGAACTTGAACGGACGTCCAGGATGTTTATGCCATCTATATTCTGAACAAGTATTTCCGGGGAAATATTTTCGTATGAGTCATTAAAATACTTATCTGCCTGGTCCGCAGGTACGATT
This sequence comes from Jeotgalicoccus sp., assembly GCA_036782755.1. GTDB lineage: Bacteria > Bacillota > Bacilli > Staphylococcales > Salinicoccaceae > Jeotgalicoccus. The sequence goes on from DAIPYL010000083.1 coordinate 1,738, forward strand.
AACTGCAGATTATCAAAGCCGATTGATGCCAGATCTTCCTGAATTGATTGACTGTCTTCAGGATTGGCGATTACCGTCATCGGCTCATTATAATTGATATACCAGCCTGCGAACTGAAGGAATTTCCCGTTGTAAGGTACGTTGATTGAACCTTTCATAAAGCCTTGTTTGAATATTTCTTTGCTTCTTAAATCGAACACTTGCCCCGAGAGGGTTTCCGGTGCTGCGACTTCAACTTCTCTCACATTGAATTCCGGCAGTCCTTCTTTGTTCACTTTTTTCATCTGTGCAAAGTAATTCGGCGGCTCCGGCTGATCACTTGTCAGCTCGGTAATGAATGCCTCTTTGTCATCATAATTGAACACCCAATTATTCTGACGCTCGTAACCAAGCGTTGATAACGGCACCGCACCAAGTGACTTGCCGCACGCACTTCCGGCACCGTGTCCCGGCCAAACCTGCATGAAGTCCGGGTAATCCGCCATCTTCTGCAGTGAACCGAACATTGCATCGGCACCTTCTTCTGTTGTGCCTTTCATATTCGCTGCTTCTTCAAGTAAATCCGGACGGCCGATATCACCAACAAACATAAAGTCACCCGTAAATATTCCCATTGGCTCCGTACTTCCGCCGCCAAGGTCTGTCAGTACGAATGATATACTCTCAGGGGTATGCCCAGGTGTATGAATGACTTTTAATTCAACATTGCCGACATTGATAACGTCGCCTTCTTTAAGGTATACCGTATCTTTCGGAACGTCCTGATACTTCCAGTTGTCGTCGCCTTCATCCGACACGAACAGTTTCGCTCCAAATTTACGCGCTGTATCACGCAGTCCTGACGCAAAATCTGCGTGAATGTGAGTTTCTGTTGCCTGTGTAATGTTAAATCCTTCAGCACGTGCAGTTTCTTCGTACTCATCCAGTACGCGTTTCGGGTCGATAATAATAGCTTCTTTTGTCTTTTGACAAGCTACCATATAAGAAGTCTGTGATAGTTTCTGATCATAAAATTGTTTGAAATACATTTAATACACTCTCCTGTTTTTTTATAATTTAGTTTATATAAATAAGTTAAGATTTCCATTTTCCGCATCTCCAAGATACGTTCCCACGCCGCCGAACTGAATATTTGGTAGAAGTTCTTCTTTTTCGACAGCCATAATATCCATGCTCATCGTGCACGCAATCATTTTAACGCCGAGCTTGTCCGCTTTCTCAATCATTTCAGACAGTGCATCAACTTTCTTTTTCTTCATGACATGCTGAATCATTTTAGAACCCATGCCGAGCATATTCATTTTTGAAATCGGCAGTTTTGAAGCTGACTTCGGCATCATCATACTGAACATTTTATCGAGACCTTTTTTATTTCTTTTCGGTGCATTCGGATCTTTAATAATATTCAGACCCCAGAAAGTAAAGAACATCGTTACTTCTTTGCCCATGCTCTTTGCACCGGCCGCAATAATGAATGACGCAAGCGCCTTGTCCATATCACCGCTGAACACAACAATCGTCGCGCCGTCTTGCGTCTCAACCATCTGGTGCCCTTCAACTGCTGCCGGTGCTTTCTTTTCAAGAACCACAGTAACTTCGTCAGCTGAGACTTCATTTTTGAGTATGGCATGTCCATGTTTTTTAGCCCATGCTTCTACATCTGTACAAAAGCCGTGGTCCGTTACAGTAATCTCCATCTGTTTGCCTGTTTCGAGACCGTTCATTACTTCATTTACTTTTAACAGAGGTCCCGGACACTGCAGTCCGTGTGCTGCGATCATAATTCTGTCGTCATCAATATTTGAATTGTTCTCGACTGGAGAAATAACTTCTTCAGTATCAGTACTGCTGAACTTTCCTGTATAAGATGAAAACCCGCCTTCCAGGCTGATTGCATCAAAACCGTTGGCGTTCAATAGATCCGCTGCTGTTTGACTGCGTCTGCCGCTCTTACAGTATGTGTAGATTGTTTTATCTTTCGGCAGTTCATTTATACGCTGCTCCAGCTCTGTTAATGAAATGTGTTTTGATGATTCAATGTGTCCCAGTTCATATTCAAATGTTTCTCTGACATCAAGCAAAAACTCTCCTTTGTTAAGCAGCTCATCTGCATCGTTCATATGATAATTATTTTTAGTCATTTTAATAACTCCTTCTCGTTTTAATACCTATAGGGGTATATTAACAAGTATGATTTTATTTGTCAAATACCTGCGGGGGTATATTTTAAAATAAAAAAATAAGAACAGATAAATTATCTGCTCTTATTTAATAATTCTACTGCTTCTTTAATTAATTCGTCCGCATCCTGATCCGGATGATTCATCGCTTCTTTCACACATTCCACAAGGTTCTCACTGATAATTACGTTCATTGTACGGTTAAGTGCGCTCTTCGCTGCACTCAGCTGTGTGACTACATCGCGGCAATTTTCACCTTCTTCAATCATCTTTTTCGCACCGTTAATCTGCCCCTGCAGTCTGTTTATACGGTTGATGATTGCTTTGTCGTATACATGCGTTTGATCTTCAACAGTCATATACATACCTCTTTTCACTGTGTTTAAGTACGTATATTATAGTGTAAAATATGTCATTAGTCAAATACCCTGCCAGGTATATCAAAAGAATTCGCTCATTACTTTACGCAATACTCCCGGCATCATTTCAAACGCATTTTTCTTATGCAGGCGTTCGGTCATCTTATGCGCATCCTTGCCGTACGGACCGATATTCATCACCGGCGCATTCAGCTGCTGCATTGCTTCAAACGGAATTGAATATGTTTCTCCCCATAACGGTGCGTTGTTTTTAAACGACTGCCAGTCGTTGTCTTCAGGATTGTAGTTCACATAACTTAAATCCGAAATACCGTTAAAGTAATGCTTATTTGTCACATCGTAATTATATGTTTCATGCATTTCACCTTTAGTTGCTTCAATCAGCTTCTTCACCAGCTCATCATCCGAAGAATTCACTGCAGGCATATAAGGAGGTGCGAACATCAACACTGTTGCCGGTGCCAGCTCCTGGCAGTATTCCATTAACTTATCGGTAATCAGCAGCGTCATCTTCCGTTCGTCCATACCGTTTTGCTCGATTATTTTACGAATCAATGTATCTGCCTCCTTCTTGCTGTATTTATCGATAAAGTACTCAAGCACTTCGTGATATTCCAACACTCTGATGCAGTTCAGCACAGGTATATGATGAGCTTTGCATATTTCTTCATAATCCGTTCGGCATTCGTGCATTGCCTCGCCTGCAATTTCTTTAAATGTAATCATCACATCTTTCGCTGTCTGTGTCATCGTGAACACATTATAAAGCGCGTAGCTGTGGTGAGATGTCTGCACATCATAAT
>DAIPYL010000084.1:0-4916 GCA_036782755.1 Jeotgalicoccus sp.
CTAAATGCTGCACAACACGATAAATAACCTTCATACGACCGCAAACAGCCGCCGACACCAGCAGCCTCCCAATCCACAACACAAAAAAAACGGCCCGAATATCTTATTAATAAGATTTTCAGGCCGTTTTCTTATAAAGACGATTAGTTAGCTACGACTTCTTCGCCTTTGTAGCTTCCGCACTCTTTACATACACGGTGAGCTAATTTAGTTTCACCGCAGTTTGAGCATTCTACCATTCCTGGTAATGAAAGTCTCATGTGTGAACGACGTTTATTTTTACGTGTTTTTGATGTTCTTCTTTTAGGTACTGCCATTATTTTTCCTCCTCATCGCTTAGCTTTAAAGCTTCTAGTTTTTGTAATCTCGGATCCACAGCCGGTTTTTCACCGCTGGCTTCCGATTCATCCATTACTGTCCAACCACTTGCTCCTGATGACCCGGGTAGTTCGTCACTCTCAGTATAAACTGTCGGTAAGTTAACGATCAGCAGTTCTCTGACTACAGGCTCGAGATCCAGCGTGTGGACCAGCGGATGCATGTTGTCATCTTCTGTTTCCTCGTCTTCTTCAAGTGTTTCATCAAACACTTCGACAGATTGTATTTCGAGAGGCAGACTAACGGCATCACCGCTTCGGCTGTCGATCATCTTAACAACCGCCGATATATGCAAGTCAACATCTACTCGATGATGTCCGAAAAACATATCACCATATACTTTAGTATCTTCTATAGCGAGTATGTCCGCACGATCATACAATGTGTCTAACTGAACAGTTTCATTAAAAGTGAATTTGTCGTTGGCGTACTTTCTTAGTTGGGAAAGTGACCATTTCATATAAATTCCACCTCTTATGAGCACAACAGATATTGTACAATTATAAAGAAAAAGTGTCAAGTTTTTTTCTTAACAAATAACTTCAATCTGTTTAATATTTTGATACACTTAGTATAACATTTATTGGGGGTTTATGTATGAAAATTTTAGCTTTAATTACAGAGTACAACCCATTTCATAACGGACATATTTACCATATCGAGAAAGCGAAGGAACTCGTGAAGCCTGATGTAACAGTCGCGATTATGTCGGGAAGCTTCACCCAGCGAGGCGAAATCGCTGTAACGGATAAGTTTACGCGTACAAGAGCCGCGCTCTGCCACGTCGATCTCGTAGCAGAGCTGCCGTTCCTGAATGCGGTAAGTTCTGCAGATGATTTCGCACGGGGCGGTGTCCATATTGCCAATCAGCTTCAGGCAACCCACCTCGTCTTCGGGAGCGAGTCCGGCGATATCAATGCACTGCTTAATGCTGCACACGAATCCCGCCTTTTGGAAAACTCATCGGAATTCAATGATCTTCTAAAACAGGGCTACAGCTATCCGCGTGCAATGAGTACGCTCGCTGAGAGCACGCTGCTCGCATCACCGAACGATACTCTCGGCATTGCGTATATTAATGCTGTGCACGAATCACGCTCATCAATTACACCAGGCACAATTAAGCGTATCGGCAACAACTACAGTGACGCCTCCTTGTCCAGCACAGAGTTCTCGAGTGCGACGAGTCTGCGTGCCGCACTGTTTGGCGGCGATACTAAAGAAGCTGCGAAATTTATGCCTGAAAGTTTTATCAGTCAGATGATGTCAGGACATCTTGCATCGAACGAAGATTTTTATCAGACACTGAAAACTGTTATTTTAACCCGCTCACCTGAAGAACTTAAAAGCATCTATATGATGACTGAAGGTCTCGAACACCGTCTGAAAGATAAAATACGCAGCGCAGACAGCTACGCAGAATTTTTATCGGCGGTCAAAACGAAACGCTACACGTGGACACGGCTCAGCAGATTAATGATATCGATTCTCTTAAATATTACGAATGACGTTATGGCAGAGCATACACTTTCAGATACCGTACGAATTCTCGGCATGACCGGTCAAGGCCGGAAGTATTTGAAGTCGCTCGATTCCGTTAATATTATTACGAATGTAAATAAGAAAAACCGCGGCCTGGTTTCACACGAGGTGACGGCCACGGAAGTTTATAATACTTTTACAGGTTCAAAGAAAAATGATTTCAACACACCGGTTATTATTGTTCCTTAAATTTTTTCTTTAAAGCATCTTCAATCAGAGGGGGGACGATATCTTCGATTTTACCGCCGTACTTTGCTACTTCTTTAACGATGGATGATGAAATAAACGAATAATTGTTATTCGTCATTATATACATTGTCTCAATCTGGCTGTCGAGCTTTCTGTTCATGCTCGTCAGCTGCATTTCGTATTCGAAGTCACTGACCGCACGCAGCCCTCTGATGATTGCATCCGCTTCGACCTGCTGACAGTAATCGATAAGCAGTCCGTCGAACTGCACCACTTCGACATTATCCAGATGTTTTGTTACACCGGAAATTAAGCCGATGCGTTCTTCCGGTGAAAATAATCCTTTTTTCGATGAGTTTCTTAATACTGATACATATACTTTATCGAAAATTTTGCAGGCGCGTTCTATAATATCGAGATGCCCATATGTAATGGGATCAAAACTCCCCGGCACAACTGCTATTTTTTCTTTTGCCACAATGCTCCCCTACTTTCTTTCTTTTATAAGCATCCATACTTTAATTGAACCGTAATCATTTTCCTTAACGATTTCAAATCCGGGATGTGCAAATGTTTCATTTTTACCTGCTTCTGCAACAATTCTCCCGCCGTCATTCAAAATACCGTATTCTGAAATCAGTCCGAGACTTTTATCGATGAGCTTCTTATTATAAGGCGGATCCAGAAAGATTAAGTCAAAAGACTTTTCGCGTTTGCCCATCGCTTTTAATGCGCGGCGGTAATCATTTCTGAATATCTCCACCGGCTCATCGAGATCTTGAGTATTTTCTTTAATAATTTTAATCGCGTCACCTGCACCGTCGATAATCATCGCACTGTCAGCACCCCGGCTCAGCGCTTCAATTGCAAGACCGCCTGTGCCTCCAAAAAGGTCCAATACGTCCCCTTCGATGTCTCCAAGCATGCTGAATACACTTTCGCGCACTTTGTCGCTTGTAGGCCGTGTATCGTTTGATTTTAAAGTGTGCAGTTTCTTTGCTTTATATTTTCCGCTGATAATTCTCATAAGTCTTGCCCTTTCATTTGGCTCTCTGGTCATATATTATAATTTATAGGAGTTGATTACATGCAAAAATTTATCACCATGGGTGAAGGCTACCACGAAATATTTGAATTGCAGGCATTGATTGAATATAATCATGAACGTGTCCAGCATGCGATATTTTTAAACAACGATAAATCACCTGCAACATTCCTGCTGGTTATGAAACCTGTTGAACAGGACCTGCAGGCAATTTACACTATTTACAACGGCATCGCCTATAAAGACGGCCAGGGTAAAAAATATCAGTTGATAAAATCTTGGTGTGAAGATAAAAATCTCAGCATCGTTGAATTCTCGACAAAACCACCGGAAGACTTTTACGAACGTGAACAGTTCTACCAGTATTTAACCGGAATTTTAAGATTGAATCATCTGATTCTGCCGATGACATAAACTATATAACGCGATAATCTTCTTTTTCTTTATCTTCAGTATGATATTCGCGTTTTATATTTGGATACTCACTCAGGACGATATCAGTGACAAACTTCAGTCTGCCAAGGTCTGCGAGTGTCTTATCCAGGTCGGCTTCATCGACATACAGGAGGACATATTTTTTAGTTTTATTCACATAAATTAAATGTCCGTGCCGTTTCAATTGTCGAATGAATTTATTTTGTTTAAAATAGACATATATACCAAGTCGATTGACTATCATTGACTGACCACCTATCTAAATCTTTAGAATCATAATAACATATATCTTATATGTTTTTTAAATGAATATCTCATGGAGGTTTCCAACATGGCAAAATGTATTAAAAGAATGGCAACAGCAGTCGGCGTCGCAACCGGTCTGACACTCGGCCTCTGGGCAGGTACAAAGTTAATGAAAGAAACAAAAGTACGCGATATCAAACCTTACTTCAAACAGCGTTCACCGTATATTTTTGCACACCGCGGCGGTATGGGGCTTGCGCCTGAACATACACGCATCGCTTTTGACAAAGCTTCGGAGTTCAACGTTGAAGGATTCGAAATCGACATCCGTCTGACAAAAGATGAAGAGATCGTCGTTTTCCATGATGCATACGTAGACAGAACATCTAACGGTGCAGGCAAAGTCAGCAACTTAACTCTTGACGACTTAAAAAAACTTGATTTCGGCTACCACTTCACTGACGTTGAAGGCAATCACCCTTACCGCGGACACGACAAAGCTAAAATCGTTACACTTCGCGAACTGATTGAAGAATACCCGGGCACGTTAATTAATATCGACATTAAAGATGATCCCGAATCATATGCAGGCAGTCTCGTTCCGAGTCTCCTCTACCGTTTAATTACTGAACTCGGCGCTGAAGACCGCGTGCTTGTTACAAGCTTCCACGATGCACAGATTAAACAGTTTAACCTGTATGCAGAAGATACAATTGCACTCGGTGCAGGCGTTGACCAGGTCAGCCGTGCATTCTTTATGCACCGCGCAGGGTTCGGCCACATGTATGAGCCTGCAGCAGATACGTTTCAGATTCCGACAGAATACAATGGTATCCGTCTCGACACGAGCGGCTTTATCGAATTCCTGACGAGTCTGAACATTGCGGTAGGATACTGGAACATTAACAAGATGGATAAAATGGATGAACTCATTCAAAAAGGTGCACATTCTATTGTGACCGACTATCCGGACATAAGCTATCATCTGTTGAAAGACAGATACTAAAAATATATTTCATTCATGGAATCCGCGATTGAGCGGGTTCTTTTTTTGTTTTTATTATAGAGGGTTGGCATGACG
>DAIPYL010000085.1:0-3324 GCA_036782755.1 Jeotgalicoccus sp.
CCGGTAAGGATAAGAAGACAGTGCTTGATGATATGGACACGCTCCGTAAGCGTAATATTAAAAAGGCGGAGAAGAATGGTCTTCATATTAAGTATCTGGATATCGACAATATTGATATTTTCCGCAAGTTTATGAAAGATACGTCTGAGATGAAGGCGTTCTACGACAGAGATGACAGTTTCTATATTGACCGTAAACGTTACTTTAAAGATCAGGTGATGATTCCGATGGTGTATGTGGACCTGGAGGATTACAATACGTCCATTGCACAGGATAAGAAGAAGATGGCGAAGAATCTCGAGAAAGCGGAACGTGCCCTGGAGCGTGATCCGGATAACGGGAAGAATCAGAATAAAGTGAAGAACCTTACTGAGCAGCTATCGAACATCGATGCGAAGCTTCAGGAGGGTAAACAGTTACTCGAGACTCACGGCAAGGAACTGCCTTTATCGAGTGCCTACTTTATAGTCACGCCGCATGAAGTGACATACCTGTCCGGGGGGACGGATAACGACTTCCGTCATTTTGCGGGAAGCTACTTAATTCAGTGGACAATGATTCAGTACGCCCTGGAGCAGGGTATCGACCAGTACAACTTCTACGGTATCAGCGGAGACTTTACTGAGAATGCTGAGGACTACGGTGTAATTCAGTTTAAAAAAGGATTCAATGCTGTAGTAAATGAATATATCGGGGACTTTATCAAACCGGTAAATGGTCCTGCATACAAAATCTACAACACATTAAACAATCTGCGTAATAAATAAGAGAGAGTGAATCGCATGAAGTTTTTAGAATTAACTGATGAAGAATATGCGGCATTTATAGAGGAAGGTCATGAAGCGGCTTTCTTCCAGATGCTTGAAAATAAAACAAACCGTGAAATGAACGGCGAAACGGTTAAACTGCTCGGCGTTAAGGATGATGCAGGGGACGTCGTTGCCGCTTGTCTGTTTACACTGCAGCCGACAGTCATGGGCAAATATTTCTATTACTCGAATCGCGGTCCGGTACTCGATTATCATAATCTTGAGCTGGTGCGTTTCTACTTTGAAGGGTTAACGGAATACCTGAAGAAGAATAACTGTTCCTACGTTAAAGTCGATCCAAACTGGATTTACAAGAAGTATGATAAGGATGTTGTCGAGAAAGAGGACTACCCGGCGCAGGACGCCTTAATCGAGCTGCTGGAGTCGCTTGGCTACGGTCATGAAGGATTTACACGCGGTTACTCTAAGACGTCACAGGCACGCTGGATGAGCGTTCTGGATATGACGCCGTTTGAGAGTGAGAAAGAACTTGTGAAGTCATTTGACTCCCAGCGTAAGCGCAATATTAAAAAAGCGCAGAAGTACGGTGTGGAGCTGCGTTTCTTAGAGGTTGATGAAATCGATAAGTTCGTTAAGCTGTACGCCGATACATCGGAACGCCAGGGCTTCTTTACTCACCCGGATCCGAAGGGCTACTTCTCACGCTTTAAGAAAGCATACGGCGATAAAGTGCTCATTCCTTACGCCTATATCGAACTCGATAAGTATGTGGCGAATCTGACTAAAGAGCTGGATGATGTGACTCAGCGTCTTACGACAATGCAGGCGAAAGAGAATAAGAATGACAAGACATTAAACAAGATTAAAGAGATGGAAAAACAGGTTTCGAACTTAACGGGAGATCTTGAAGAGGCGCGCATCATTCATGAGAAAGAAGGCAACGTGCTGGATCTTGCTGCCGGTATTTACTTCGAAACACCGTATGAGCTTGTATATAACTCAGGGGCAAGTACATCTGAGTACCCGCAGTTTGTCGGACCGTATAAGATGCACCTGGAGATGATGAAGTATTGTATCGAACATAACATTTCACGCTATAACTTCTACGGGGTGAGCGGAGACTTCTCTGAAGACGGGGAAGACTATGGTGTTTATCGTTTTAAACGCGGTTTTAATGCAGAAATTGAAGAGCTGGTCGGGGACTTTGTTAAAGTCATTGCACCATTCCAGCACAACGTCTATAAAGTAAAAGCAAAACTTGGACTGAATAAGTAAAAGACAGAAAGGTTTGATCCAGCGATGGAAGTAAAACCAATAACAGAAGACGCATTTAGATTATTTGTACAGACCTATGACGGGCATATGCACTATTTCCATGATGAGATGTTTTACGATTACATTTCACAGGTGAATGAAACGCATTTACTTGGGTTATATGATGGGGAAGAACTCGGTGGTGTGTCGCTGTTAAGTGCGACATCCGTACTGAAGAAATTCAGACTGTTTACATCGCATACGGGGCCTTTGCTGCGCGATTTCTCTAATGAACGATTGAAGTTCTTTTTGGAGGAAATTGATAAGTACGCCAAGAAGAATGGTGCGCTGCAGATGATTCATTCGCCGTATACTGTGTATCAGATGCGGGACCATGACGGTAATGTGGTTGAAGACGATGAGCGTAATAACCAGGAGATTATTTCTCTGTATGAGAATCTGGGTTATAACCATCACGGCTTTACGACAGAGCTGATTACAGAAGAACTGCTCCGTTATCAGGCAGTCATTGATGTCGATAAACCCCTCGATGCCATTTTAAAGCAGATGGATGTGACGACGCGTTACAATACACGTCAGACGGAAACGATGCCGCTTGAGTTAAAGCTGCTGGATGAAGATGAGTACGATAAGTTTATCGATATATATAAAGAGACCGAAGAACGCATTGGCTTTGACCCGGTGCCGGCAGAGAAGATTAAAAATCTGCTGCACACGCTGAAAGACCGTATGTTTTTAGTGCTGACGCATGTGAATGTGGACAAGTATCTGGCTCAGCTCGAAGAAGAACGTGAAGCGGAGTTAGGGCACATCGCGGAGATTGAAGAGAAAACGGCGAACGGCACAGCGACGAAGCGAGAGAAGAAACGTGTGAACGAACATAAAGAACAGCTTGCGAGTAAAGATAAGCGCATTCAGAAGATGGAAGAATTCAAAGCGGAATTCGGTACGGAGCTCGACTTATCTGCAGGAATGTATTACTACAACAACCATGAAATGGTGTACCTGTTCAGCGGAAGCTATCCGGAACTGTCGTTCTTTAAAGGCACGAACTTTGCGACGTGGGAAATGATCAAGAAGGCGCAGGAATTAGGCGTGAAGCGGTTTAACTTCTTCGGTCTGACAGGCGACTTTACAGAAGACGCACAGGACTACGGCGTTTACCGATTCAAACGCGGCTTTACGCCGTATATCGAAGAGCTGCCGGGGACGTTTGACAAGGTGTTTAATAAACCCGTATACGCGATAGCGAAAAAGTTAGGGAAAATATAAATATATA
>DAIPYL010000085.1:3424-4829 GCA_036782755.1 Jeotgalicoccus sp.
TAAATATATATTGAGAGCAGCCGGCAATCAGTTTGCCGGCTGCTCTTTTGTTTGGGCGGGCCATTGTGCTTTTTAATATTAAAGGAAACCCACAAATATACCTTCCGGTACTTCAATTTCACTGTTCAATCTTGATATTGTGCCGTCTTCATTAATTTTGAAGAGTACAACGTTGTGTGACTTCTCATGTGCGCAGACTAAGTACTCACCGTCGGGCGTAATATTAAAATCACGCGGCCAGTTGCCATTTGTTGATTCAATCTGCAGACGGTCCAACGCTTTGCCGTTTTCTGTAATTTCAAAGACAGCAATGCTGTTGTGTCCGCGGTTCGTTGCATAAATATATTTGCCGTTCGGATGTTTACGTATTGCTGCTGCCTGGGAGTGTTCTGTAAAATCTTCCGGCAGGGCGGAGTAAGTTTCAATCGGTGTGAAGTTTCCGTTATTGTACTCTGCAATGATGACCTCGTTGGATAATTCAGTAAGAATATAGGCGTAATCTCCTGCATCACTGAATACCAGATGGCGCGGGCCGCTGCCGGGCGCGACTTTGGACTCCGCAACGACGACGAGACGTTCATCTTCTACAGCAAATGTCACAATCTTATCTGCACCTAAATCAACTGCTGCGAAATATTTACCGTCAGGCGTTTCCGTGATAAAGTGCGAATGCGCGTGATCCTGTCGTTCGTGCGGGCCATTTCCTTTTATCTGGAAAACATCGAGTCTTTCAGTGACGACACCGCGGTCATTCATTTTATATAAACGGACTTTGCCGGAGTCATATACGGCGTCGAGCATATACTTGCCGTCGGATGATGGTGTTAAATAACAGCCGTTTTCTCCTTCGGGCAGACATTCATCGATTAGTTTTAAATTTCCATTATCGTCAATTTCAAATGTTGCGATGCCGCCTGTATCTCCATCCTGTTTCAGTGAGTAGAGTTTATCGTTTTGTATATTTAAATATAAGGGGCCCTGAAACTTTTCAATTAAGTCGCCGCCGTTTAATGTACCTGTTTTCGAATCCAGCTGAAAACTGTAAATTCCTTTACTTTTTTCCTGTGTGTACGTGCCAATATATCCAATCATTTAATATCCTCCTGAATTTTAAGTGATTAAATTGTTACATTACTGTATACCCTGAATATGAAATTTAAAAAGGGGTATAAGGGTAAAGATTATAAAGGAGGCGCTGCATGTGAAAGTTGGAGAGTCATTAAAAGTGGGTATCTCGGAGTTCCAGGGGAATCCCGAGAGTGTTTTTGAGACAGCTGAAAAGAAGAAAAGTGTTGTTCACGTAGTGGATGAAAACGGTGTTGCAGGTGTCCTGATGAGTAAAGAGCAATATGAATTTGCGCGCGATGAAATTGAATCGCTGTATGAAGTGATAGAAGAGTTGACG
>DAIPYL010000086.1:0-2149 GCA_036782755.1 Jeotgalicoccus sp.
ATATATCTAAATATTAGTCATATGATTCTTATATCTTCGAATATAACTCTTATCCTTAACCACATCTTCATAGCTTTCATAATTAAACTCATAATAACTGGCTGTACTTCCACCATATCGACTGCAATATTTACCCAGCATCCTAACAACCGTACGCGGGCTCAACCTGTAATCGATAAACTCCAAAAATCGTTTTCTCGTCAGTTTCTCATTCATAAACAAGACAGTATAATCACTTATCGCACGAATGACATGAGATTCTTTAGTTTCTCTGGATACGCATGAAGTACAATCAAAATGATATGCTGACGCTTCAACCTCAAAACTCCCGCAGTTCCCGCAATACAATCCCTTCCTGACCGAATCAAAATCTGCGCTCTTATCAAAAAATGGATTGTCGATAATATGTGCAGACACCGCATCAACAATACGCTCTGCATACCCGCCGGCATAATCATTTTTAAACTGCTTTAAATAGTCACGCAGCTCCGGCCGCATCACCAGTTTCTCCCGCATATCCCGGTCATCAAAGTTCAAACGGAAATCTATATGGGGAAAAACCACCTTGCCCTCAATCTCAAAATTCAGCCGGTGAATATACTGCAGCTTGAGCAGCTTATTCATCGCACGTTTCAGCTGCACAACAGGATCATCCGGCACTTCAAAATTACCGGCAAACCATTTGCCCTTCTCCACACGATAAAATCCCGAATAGTTTTTTATCTCGTTAACCGTTATCCCCGCATCGCTCACAATCAGCGCATCATACTGGGCAACACTGTCTTCAAGACCTAAATAAATATCACGGAACACAAATACCGAACCGTGACCAATTTCATCAAATACTGCATCGTAAATACATTCGCCGTTATATCCTCGTTCGAGTGCCGATAATTTCTTCGCTTCTTCCGCACTCAAACGACTCCTCCAGCCCAACGCTCTGTAATACGCCAGCTCTTTGCTGATTTTCCGCTGTGATATAAGCATGATTTCCTCCTTATAAAAAAGTCCTCTCATACTATATATAGTAAAAAACAGCGATTTATTTTTATTTCGTACAAGTTAATTTATCTTTCTGCATTTACAAAAATAATTACCAGTAAATACAAAAAACCGCCCGAAGGCGGTTCATCATTATTAAATCTCTATAACCTGCAGTGCATCGCGCATTTCATGCACAATATCTTTAGTCCGCCACTCGCGTTTGTAACCGAGACATGCACAGATGTAATCCGTGCCGCCTTCACTGACCTGATGTCTGAAGTGAATGTGTCCCATAATGCTGTAGCGGATATCGTAGTCTTCATAAAAAGAGTCGAAGTCCGACGTGCCGATGAACGCATTATAGTAATCAAACAGACGGTTCGGCATCGGCACCCTGAACGTTTTGTGCGTCGCGACATGCGTCATCAGAATAATCTTCTTATCCCGCACCGTTTCCAAATCAGCTGCGGCGCGTTCCGCCATCATTTTAGATACTTCCGGGTCCGTCATGCCCCAGTTGATTTTAACTTTATCCTGCCACGTGCCGCCGTAAAATTCCCGCTGACTTAAACGCTCCAGCGAAAAACGGTCGCTCGCATACGTGTAGTCATACCAGGCCGGATTCATTACGAGCGCCCAGTCGTCACCAAGATCAATCGGCGAACCTTCTTTAAAGTACTTCGTATCTTTAAAGTATTCATATATTTCCCGGGTACTTTTCGCATCCCCGCTAAAGTTCCAAAAGTCGTGGTTGCCCGGCACAAAGTAAATCGTCACACCGGTCATCTGTTCGAGTTCCTGCATAAAACGGTACGAACGGACGTGATCGTTAGAAATATCACCGGCAATCAGCAGTATATCCAGCGCCGCCCGTGACACTTCGTTTGCGAGCGTCAGAGAAAAATCTTTCTGCTTCAGCGTCTCGCTGTTATAACGATCGATGTGCAAATCTGAAATAACACCAATTTTCATTACTCATTCGCTCCCGCATCAATTTGTTGATTCAATGCTACCACAACTTTTATCCTTCATAAAAAGTTCCGCTTGACCCTACTTGTCCTTCATACTCACTTTTGGAATCACAACAAGAGCGAAGATGAATGCAACCGCGAGCAGTACAACGTTAACGATAAACGCCGCGCTTCCCGCTGCAGCCACTGAAAAT
>DAIPYL010000086.1:2249-4535 GCA_036782755.1 Jeotgalicoccus sp.
ACTGAAAATAATCCGCACGTCAGCTTTCCTGGGACATCGCGTAAGCCTGTAGTCTTACGCTGATACTTTTCCCCAGAGATTCTAACGTACGGATTTCATCTATTCTGCATGAAATATAATATCTTTTAAGGACTTATGTCCCAGCCTCCATTATTCTCAGTCTTCAGCATCCATGTCGTCGTTCTCATTGTCGTTATTGTCCTCGTCTCCATGGTCCTCGTCATCATCCAGCATATCGTCCTCCACATCAGACTCTTCAACACCAGTCTCATCTGTCCCTGTATCCTCATCCTCTGTATCATCGCCGCATGCCGCGAGTGTCAGTACTGCGAGAAGCGCAGTCATGCTCATAAGTTTTTTCATTATTTAAGTCTCCTTTTCAATATTACTCATTGTCTTCATCTTCAGTATCCGCACCGCCTGCATCATCAGTGCCATCTTCCTCCACCTGGTTCTGGTCACTGCCTGTTTCCTGCGTTGCAGGTTCTTCCTCTTCCCCGCTGCACGCTGCGAGAAGAAGCACACCAAAAAGTGTTGTGACAACTGTAAGTTTCTTCATAAAATAAGTCACTCTCCTTTAAGTCAGATTTAACATTTATATACCCTGATTCGATAATTTAACACCGTTCAGAATTAAAAATACCGCAGATTACAAATCCGCGGCATCATATTACTTTTTAAATTAAACTTAGCCTTCTGTCTCGGTACTTTCAGAATCTGTCTCTGTTTCTGTTTCAGTCTCAGTTTCTCCCGGTTCTGTTTCGGCGCCTTCTTCTTCCGGTCCGCTTCCGCATGCTGCAAGTGCTAATACTCCAAGAAGTGATCCTGCAGTTAAAAGTTTCTTCATTATAAAGATCCAGCTCCTTAAAAAAATAGTAGATAACAGACTGAACATCGATGTTATTGTCACTATACCCCGCATAAAACATCAATATGCATAACTTACCGGACCTTAACAATTTCTAAAACTTATTAATAACGATAAACAACTAAATTTTTATATTTACGGGCCACTCTTCTTTCGTCTCGCACATGTCCCAGAACATATATTCATACAAACTTGTTTTCACAACAATCTCTTCAAGCTGTGCCAGTTCACGTTCCGGTTTGCCGTCTGCCAGTTCATTTAAGAGCGTCATTGCTGTGCCGTTCAATTCACTGAAATCTTTACCGGAATACGTTTCAACCCACTGTTTATACGGATTGTTCTCCTGATTCGGGTTTTTATCGGCTAACGCTCTGCCGATGTAATTGTAACTCCACGCACAGGCGAGGAGACATGCTGCGACAGCCGCAGCATCACCGCGCTGGGCATGGTTCAGCATGTAACTCGTATACGCTGTGTTAACCGCGGACGGCTCTGTTTTCAGCAGCTCGCTTTCTTCAATCCCAAAGCTTGCTGCATACTTGCGGTGCAGTTCCATCTCACCGAACAGGGTCCCGTGCAGCATTTCAGAAAACATATTCATTGTCGCGAGATCCGGCGCCTTCCCGGCACCGATGGCCATCAGTCTTGCATACTCAACCAGATAGACGTAGTCCTGCTTCAGCCAGTGCTGAAACTTATCCAGCCGAAGCGTGCCGTCACCAAGCCCGGTCACAAACGGATGCCTAAGATAACCGTTCCAAATATCCTCTACACTGTCCCATACTCTGTCAGTAAACTTCATTACAATATCCCCTTTGTTTTTCGGCTGAAGACGATAAAAACCCGAACCTTGTAAGAAGGCCCGGGCTGAAATTTATACAGATGCAGATATATCAGCTCAGACTTCCCTGCGCAGGTACTAACCTACAGGTTCAAAGGGTCGATATTATCTCTCAGCACTTAAAGTGCGCCCCCAGCCGTTTATATTTAATTGACATTTCCACTATACTACAGTTTAAAATATTTTACTCAGGGAATTAACAGACTGTATATATATCTTGAGGAGGAATAATGAATGGCTCACGAACAGCATCAGCAATTACTGAAAACATTGCATGAATGTATGGAAGCATGCAATCATTGTTTCGACGCATGCCTTGAAGAAGAAGACGTAAAAATGATGGCGGACTGCATCAGACTCGACCGTGAATGCGCGGATATGTGCGCATATTTAGAACAGGCTGTTACGAGAAACTCACCGTTTGTTAAAGAACTTGCAGGTGTATGTGCAGCAATTTGTGAAGCGTGCGGCAATGAATGCCAAAAACATAACCACGTTCACTGCCAGAAATGTGCGGAAGCATGCTTTGAATGTGCAATGGCGTGTAAAGCAGTCGCGTAAACTGTAATGACAAAGG
>DAIPYL010000087.1:0-4528 GCA_036782755.1 Jeotgalicoccus sp.
GAGTATCCGGTAAATGTTCATAAAATTGCAGAATCAGAAAGTCTGACAGGAGACGTCGGTTTAATCTGGCTGAAAGACCACAGGCTGTCAAAAGCAGCACAGAACTTCGCAGATATGCTGACAGCAGCTGTAAGAGAGAAACCGGGGAATGAAGAATTATAAAAGAGGTGAGGTTTATGAAGAATTTATTTGCAGGTGCCGCAAAGCTGATTAAGAGAAAAGATGTCGAGAAAGATAAAGCATATAATAATAATGTAGACCAGGAAAAAGTGAACAGAAATATTGAAGCAGCAGAAGAGAGACTGGCAGAACCCGGTCTCACGATGTGCCAGCGCCAGGAATATCAGAAAGCACTGGATAGTTTGAAAAAATACAAAAAAGATTAATCAAAGAGAGAAGGATATAGACGTGCTGAACAGTTTTAACAGCAGGATACAGGAGCTGATGCCGATACTCACACCGCTGTGTGTGGTGCTTGGCGTAATATTTCATAATATCGGCGGACATCTGTTATTTTTAGTGCCGATTCTATTTGCGTTTATGACATTTACAGGCAGTTTAGGAATGAGATTCACCGATGTAAAAGTATTTAAAAAACATCCCGGCGCTATTTTATTTGTTATTTTATTTTTACATATTTTAATGCCGGTATGGGCGTATTTTTTATCATCCTTTATTTTTGACGATCACCTGCTCGTCATCGGATTTGTGATTTCAGTTGCAGTGCCGACGGGGGTCACGAGCATTATCTGGATTAGCATATGCAGGGGGAACTTTCCGCTCGGGCTGTCAATTATCTTAATCGATACGCTGCTTGCGCCGTTTATACTGCCGGTCATTCTGGATGCACTTGCCGGCGAAGCGATAAAGCTTGATACCGCATCAATTATCCTGGATCTAATCTGGATGATCGTCCTGCCGTCGATTTTAGGCCTGGTAATCAGTGAATTAAGAAAAGGCCGGGTGAAAGAGATGAGCCAGATGCTCGCACCGTTCTCAAAACTGAGTCTGTTCGGTATTGTTGCCATTAACAGCAGTGCTGTTGCGCCGTTTTTAACAGATATTACTTTGGAACTGATCGGGGTCATTCTGTTCGTCTTTATACTTGCCGGATCCGGTTACGGTCTCGCTTTAATACTCGGACATTTACTTTTCAGAAATACACAGACTGTCACTTCACTCGTCTTTTTAGGCGGTATGAGAAATATTGCCATCGGTACAGTTATTGCTGTAACTTACTTCCCGCCAAAAGTTGCCATGCCTGTCGTATTTGGAATGCTGTTCCAGCAAGTACTCGCATCGCTGTACGCCAAAGTCGTCAATAAATATCAGGTGAAGTATGAAGTGTAATTAATTACAGGAGATGATTTAATGATTACTTTAATAAAAAATGCTGAAGTGTATGCACCGGAAAGTTTAGGCAGACAATCAATACTGCTGCTCAACGACAAGATTGCGAAAATTGGAGAGGTTAGTGAAGAATCACTTGCCGGCCTTGGTGTGGATTATAAAATCATCGAAGCTAGCGGAAATATCGTTACACCTGGCTTTATCGACCCGCATATCCATCTGCTTGGCGGCGGTGGAGAAGGCGGATTTGCAACGCGGACCCCTGAAGTTCAGCTCAGTGATTTGATTCAATCGGGTATTACATCAGTGGCAGGGCTGCTTGGTACAGACGGTACAACACGCCATTTAAGTTCACTGTTAGCTAAAGCACGGGGACTTGAAATTGAAGGTATCTCTACATATATTTACACGGGAAATTACGATGTGCCGACACCGACGATTACAGGGAATGTTAAAGACGATGCGATTTTAATTGATAAAGTTATCGGTACTGCAGAAATCGCCATATCAGACTCACGCTCGGGACAGCCGAGTGTCCATGAACTGGCAAAGATTGTCGGACAGACAAGAGTCGGCGGCATGCTGAGCGGCAAAGCAGGCATCACTCATTTTCATACAGGACCTGGAAAAGCTTATTTATCGATACTGCATCAATTGCTGGATGAATATGAACTGCCGGCATCGAATCTGCACGTCACACATGTCACACGCAGCAAAGAACTGTTTGATGATGCAATCAAACTCGCAGCACGAGGCGCATTTGTAGATATTACTGCAGATGAAGAAACATTTGAGTGGATTTCGTATTATAAAGAGAACAATGGAGATATGTCGAAACTGACAATCTCAACAGACGGCAACGGCAGCCTGCCGGTATTTAATGAAGAAGGCGAACTGCTTGGACTGGGAGTAGCCAGTACACGAACGATGTTTGAACAATTGATTAAGACGATTAAAGCAGGAGAGTTAACGGTTGAGGAAGCATTGAGACTGGTTACAGCCAATACAGCAGAAGCATTGAAGCTGGAAAATAAAGGTGTCATAGCAGAAGACAGAGATGCAGACTTGCTTGTTCTGTCTAAAGACACATATGAAATCGAGCACGTCATCGCCAAAGGACAGCACATGATTGAAAACGGTGAAGTGCTTGTGAAGGGAACGTTTGAGTAATAACTGTACGGATTTTAATTACTTGGAAAAGGAGGGCATTATGGAACTCGTAAAATATAACCCGCAGTACGACAATCTCATCAACGATTATTATTTACCGGAAGATCAGCTTTACTACAGTGCAATGCCTAGTGAAGCGGTTGAGATTTCAAGAAACAATAACGACAGGCACACCATTCTCGGTTTGGACGATAGCGAACTGGTTACGTTCTTTATCCTCCATGAAAATGATGCGGTGCAGCCTTATTCCAATCAGCCGAATGATATTTTACTGCGTTCGTTTTCTACCAACTACAAACATCAGGGCAAAGGCTACGCGAGAAAAACGCTCGAACTGCTGCCTGACTTTATGAAAGAGCATATCCCGTATATCGACGGTATTGTTCTTGGAGTTAACGTCAAAAACACTGCAGCCCAGGGCTTATATAAAAAGTGCGGTTATGTCGACGAAGGCAACCGTGTTATGGGCAGCAAGGGCGAGATGATTGTGATGAAATATTATCTGTAAAACGGTTACATACTTGTAATTATTGTTATACTGAGGAAGATTAAAAAGTTTTACATAAAGGGGAATGGAGTATGTCACATATTAAACTGCTTACAACGGGCGGAACAATTGCCAGTAAACGCGATCCCGAGACAGGACTGCAGCAAACGGGTTTAATCAGCGGCGAAGAACTCGCAGAAAAACTTAATTTGCACGAGAATATTAATATCAGTGTGGAAGAGATTATTAAAGTCTCAAGCAGTGCAATTACTTTCGAGAATCTGATAACGATAAAAGACGCAGTGCTGAATGCATTTGAGGATGATGATGTGGACGGTATCGTTATTACACACGGCACAGATACGCTGGAAGAGACATCTTACTTCTTAAGCCAGGTTATTCCGGCAGGGAAGGCTGTTGTCGTTACAGGTTCACAGCGCGGACCGGAGTTAATCGGTACCGATGCTTATGCGAACCTCCAGGATTCGATTACATTGGCTGCAGATGCCGATGCTGCTAAAATCGGCGTCAGCGTATTATTTAACTCAAAAATATTCATGCCGAGATTCGTGAAAAAAATGAGTGCGATGAACGTCGACGGTTTTGGCGGCGGAGGCACCGGTTATTTAGGCCTGGTGGACGGACACGATGTGAAAATCTATCAGCATCCGGCTCACAGCAATACATATAATGTAGAAGGGCAATTGCCGGAAGTCGATATTATTAAATGTGCATTAGGTACGGATGCGAAATTTATCGACTGTGCCATCGATCATAAAGTTGCAGGGCTCGTCATTGAAACGATGGGGCGCGGGCATGCGAATGATCTCGTTGCAGCCGGCGTGAAAAGAGCGGTTGATGCAGATATTAAAGTTGTGATTACGAGCGCATCCGATGAAGGTGACGTTAAGGTTGCGTATGACTTTTCTGGCGGCATCTCACAATTTGAAAAAGACGGCGCTGTAAACGGCGGATCGTACGACAGCAAAAAAGCGAGATTGAAACTCGCAGTAATGATAGCTGCAGGAGAAGAAGTCACTGCAGAAGATTTTAAATACTAATAAATAAAGAAACCGCAGCAAATGGGGATTTGCTGCGGTCTTTTTGATTTAGCAGTTATTCTGCTGCAGTAACTTTATAAATCATACCGCCATCAGTGGCTGCAATAAGCGCGCCGTCTTCGGTGATAAGAATATCACGGAATCGTTCGCCTTCGTCAGTTAAGAGACGTTCTTCCCCGACAATCATATCGTCTTCAATGACGACACGGACGATATAGTTCGGTGCTAAACCGCCGATGAACAGGTTGTTTTCCCATTCAGGAATTGCGTCATTATCATAGAATGACATACCGCTTGGTGCACTTGTCGGATCCCAGTAATATCTAGGTTCAACAAAGCCTTGAGCTTCGTGTTCTGAAATACCATCATTGATTAATTCACCGCTGTATTCAATACCATACGATACAGTCGGCCATCCATAGTTAGACCCTGGTTCAACAATATTCAGTTCATCCCCGGC
>DAIPYL010000088.1:0-4504 GCA_036782755.1 Jeotgalicoccus sp.
GTTTCGTGAAGGGTTCCGGAGACACGCGGGTCCCTTCTCGGGTTTCGTGACGGGTTCCGGAAGCGCGCGGGTCCCTTCTCCAGGTTCGTGAAGGGTTCCGGAAACACGCGGAGCCCTTCTCGGGTTTCGTGACGGGTTCCGACATCAGTCTCACACCAAATAATCTCTATGTTTCATATATTTCTTTGTCTTTTCATACGCTTCATCGAAATCATGATACTTAAATGTGTAGTAAGTCTGATTTCCCTTTTTATGTGCATCACAATATTTCACAAGCGCACGATAAACTACTTTCTTATCAAATTCATTTCCAATCAACTCCAGCAGAGACCGCCTCGTCATCCCTTCCCCGTAATATAAGTATTTATAATCGCTCATCACACGCAGCATATGGGTCTCGTTGGATTCTTTCGCGCCGCAGCCGGAACACTGTCGGTGGTAACGGGTTTTTATCAGATTAAAATTCCCGCAGCTTCCGCAGTACAAGCCTTTCCGAACACCGGCAACATTCGTACTCCCGTTAAAATACGGGTTGTCGGAAATATGGTCACGGATTAATGTCACCAGCCGGCCTGCTTTTTCAGTATTATAGTCATTCTTGAACTGGCGGAAGTATTTTTTCAGATCCATGCGGATAACGATATTCTTCCAGATTGAATTGTCTTCTGAATATAATTTGAAGTCGTCATTCGGGAATATTACCTTTCCCGAAATTTCCGCACTTACCTTGGCGTTCCGGCATATCCGGTACAGTTTTCCGACTGCACGGTCGACTTGCGTAAAGGGATTGTCGGGAACAACTTCTCCATTCTTGATGAATCGCCCGTTCTTATAATAATATTCGCCGCTGTAGTTTTTAATTTCATTGACCGTAATCGCATCATCAGAAATAATAATGCTGTCATACTGCGCACCGCTCTTTCCTGCAGCAAGATAAACATCGCGGAAAATATAAAGATTATCGTGACCAACCTCGTCGAACAGTTTATCGTATAAACATTCGCCATAGAATCCGCTCTCGTATACTTTAAAATTCCGCGCATCTTCAAAATTTAAATCCATCCTTCTGTCCAGTGCTCTGTAATGTAAAAGTTCCGGCGTCTTATTTCTGTCGTTTAAATACATACTTTTCCTCCTTATAAAAAAAGTTCCCCTTACCCTATATATAGACGAAAAGTGCGTTTTCCTTTTAAAAAATTCATGTTTATACAAAAATAGCAAAACCGGTTTACTTTTTACACAAAACTCACTACTTTTAACATTTTATTCCACATTCATAAAAAACAAAAAAACCGAAACCTCTCCGGCTCCGGTCCAACATATAAAATTATTCAAATATTCTTGCCAGTACGCTCGTTTTGCCTTCCTGCAAATATTCTTTCGAACAGTCGTCTCTCACATCGTATTCGTATTCGTTCAGCGCATTGCTGAATGACATTTCATCTATCCAGTTCGTCAGATCAGCCTGATCGTAGCAGACTGGAGCGACGATTTCTCCGTTCGTATGATCGACGATAACTCTCGTTGTTCCGCTTGTTTTATCGACTAATGGAAGCAGCAGCACAGCGAGTACAATCGCTGTAATAATGCCCCATACTATTTTCTGTCTCATCTGATTTCCTCACTCGCTTTTTATATCTTCTATAACTTACCATAAATACGCTTCTTGAAAAATAGAACATATGTTCGTATAATAGTAATTAACAGATAAGGAAAGAAGGGATTTGTTATGCACGACGGAAACTATCCTTCTAAAAATTCACAGGCCGGTATGCCTGAAGGACGCGGCATGGTTAAATGGGCGCCGTTCGCCACAATGCCCGAGCAGTTTGAGAATGTCGGCAGACTGATGAATGACCAATCAAAAATTAAACGCCCGGAGCTGTCGGATGACCGGCTCGATGAGATTGAATATATATTAAAATATGCAGCGGAAGAAAAACTGCCTGTCCGGATTGCTTACTATTACGACGGCGGCCGGTTTAATGTTTCTCTCCATATAATAAAAATAGACCAATGGAGCATGGTGCTCATTGGTCAGATATACGGCACTGAAGATTTTACCTTTGTGCCATTTATAGATATATTGGATATTTTTATACTGTCAGAAAACTGACAAGTCGTATTATTTTTCTAAGAATAATACCGGTTCTTTCTGGTGTTCTGTTGCCTTCACAAGATGATATGCAAGGACTGTCGTTGTAATTGCGCCAATTCCGCCCGGAACCGGTGTAATGAACGATGCTTTGTCTTTAACTGCTTCGTAGTTTACATCTCCAACCATCTTGCCTTCATCTGTGAAATTAATGCCGACGTCGACAACAATTGCGCCTTCTTTAACATGTTCTCTGTCAATCAGGTTAATTGCACCTGCTGCGCTGACAATCACATCTGCGTCTTTACATTTATCGACAAGATTTTCAGTGTACAGGTTGCATGTCGTAACCGTTGCTTCTCTGTTCATCATTAATAATGATAAAGGTTTTCCGACTACTGCACTTGCACCGACTACTGTAACGTTCTTCCCTTTTAAGTCGATATCATAGAAATCGAGCATGTTCATAACCGCTGCCGGTGTACATGGTTCAAGGCGGTCCGGATCGTTTGTCAGCACTTTACCGAGGTTCGATGCTTTCATGCCGTCGATATCTTTAAATGAGTTCATGATTTCTGCAACGCGTTTCATAGGAATATGTTTAGGAAGCGGCTGCAGGAGCAGAATGCCGTGTATAGAATAATCTTCATTAATTTCTCTGAATTTAGTTAAAAATACTTTTGTAGATATATCTTCGGGGAAATGGTACTGTTCTGTATCCATGCCCAGCTTTTCAAAGCGTTTTACCGCAGCATTTTCATATGAAATTGAATCCGATAAGTCTCCGACTCTAACGAAAGCTACTTTTGGTTTAATACCGTGTGATTCAGAAACTTCCAAAGCCTGTTTAATTTCTTCGGATAAGTGTGCTGCTACTTTTTTCCCGTCCATAATTACTGTCATTAAAAGCACTCTCCTTACTTTTTCTGGTTAATTACCCATCGGTAATTATACCATAACTAAAACAAATATAAAAAAAAGCTATCATCCGAAGATGATAGCCATAAGAAATTATTTAGTTTCGCGGTGTAGAGTGTACTTGTTCAATCTAGGGCAGAATTTCATCATTTCGATACGCTCCGGATTGTTTCTTTTGTTCTTCTTAGTGCTGTAGTTACGGTCTCCCGTTTCTGTACAAGCTAATGTAACGATTACTCTCATTTCTGTCGCCTCCTTCATTAAGTTAAATCGATATTAAATGATAATATACTCGAATCAACTGGCCAGTTGATCATCCACGCACATAGATGATTGGTATATACTTTTGTAAATCACCTTATCTATTTTACTAGCAGACTAAGAAAATTTCAAGTCTTTCTTAGTCTAAAATATACAGTTGCACATTCCAGCATATTCCTATATAATTTTAAATCGTAATGATTACGATAAAGAGAGGTTTTCCATGAAAAAACTGTTTCCTGTTTTAATTATAATATTAATACTTGCCGCGTGCAGCAATGAACAAAAAAGTGATGACAATAGCGAATTAACTATATATACAACAGTATTCCCTCTGACGAGTTTTGTCGAGCAGATTGCAGGCGATACCGTCAATGTAGAGTCTATTTATCCGCCGGGTGCCGACATGCACTCATATGAACCGACACAAAAAGATATGATGTCTTATTCCGACGGCGATTTATTTATGACAACTTCCAATGACCTGGATCCTGTCGCAGCCAGTATTACCAAAACGATAAACGACGATACTGAAGTTGTGGAAACAGCTGCTGATATCGACACTGCTGCATTTCTTGAAAACCAGCATGACCACGGCCATGAACACGAACATAATGAAGAGGACTCGCATGACCACGGTGAAGAAGAAGACTCGCATGACCACGGTCACGGCGCTCTCGACCCCCACATCTGGCTGAGTCCTGAACTTGCGACTCAAATGGCGGAAGCTGTGAAGAATGCACTCGTTGAGCATAATCCTGAATCAGCGGACATGTATAACAAAAACTTTGAAGCACTGAAAGCTGATATCGGAGAAATCGATGCGGAACTGACTCAAGTCACTGAAAATCCAGTTAATACCAATATCTATATCTCTCACGAATCGATCGGCTACCTCGCTCATCAGTACGGTTTCCATCAGATCGGTATCAGCGGTCTGAATAACCAGGAGCCGTCACAGCAGGAACTGACTGAAATTATCGAGAACATCGAAGCTGAGAATATTCCTTATATTCTTTATGAACCAAACGTCTCATCATCAGTTACAGATGTAATTCGCGGCGAAACTGATACAGAACCGCTCTACTTTAACAATCTGGAATCGCTGACTCAGGATGATCCTGAAGATGCCACGTACCAGTCGATGATGCGTAAAAATATCGAAACACTCGACAAAGCGCTTAACAGTAAATAAAAAAACTTCTGAGAATATTCTCAGAAGTTTTTTTA
>DAIPYL010000089.1:0-4204 GCA_036782755.1 Jeotgalicoccus sp.
GCCCATTCCATTACCGGTGTCGCTTTTTTAGTTACGGTCACACCGCATTTTACATATTCAGAGCTGGTCGGCGGTTTTATAATTACCGCCATTATCATAATGCTGTTTGGGATATCCGGCATATTTAAAAAAGTAATGAGCTGGATTCCGCGGGAGATTATTTCCGCCATGCTCGCCGGTATTATTACAAGCTACGTCGTTGGTTTAATTCCTGCAGCACAGGAGCTCCCGATTGTTGGAGTTACTGCGATTACAGTATTCTTTATTTTAACGAAATGGGATTTAAGAATTCCGCCGATGCTCGGTTCGGTACTGACAAGTGTGATTATATTCTTCGCATTTCATGAATTTGATATGTCCGCACTTGGAAATGAGATTGTAATGCCGATTGTACATATGCCTGAGTTTTCACTGGGAGGTGCAATTTCAATTTCGATTCCGCTGGCGCTGATGATTTTAAGCAATGATGCCACACCGGCTGTGGGTGCGCTTGAACGCAGCGGTTATCATGCACCAACAAATAATATTTTAACTGTAAGCGGGATTCTGTCGATATTCACAAGTTTCTTCGGCGGACAGTCAGCAAACGTTGCAGGCATGATGACAACGATTGCTTCGGATGATGAGTCTGGTGATACTGATAAACGCTACGTTGCTTCAGTTATTTCAAGTATTATTATGCTGATATTCGGCCTGTTTGCATGGGCGCTGGTGCCATTAATGTTTGAACTGCCTGAAGCCCTGATGGCTATGCTGGCAGGGTTTGTTTTAATAGGCGTATTTGCTTCAACGATGAGAACGAGTTTTGGAAATTCCAAATACACAATGGCAGTTATTTTCACCTATATTATTTCTGTATCGGGAATTTCAATATTTTATGTCAGTGCGCCGGTTTGGGCACTCTTAATCGGAACAATACTGGCGAAAGTGGTAAGGAAATAGGGAGTTAAATATAAAGAATCCAGTCTTATTCAGACTGGATTCTTGTTTTTATTTTCAGTGAGTGTCAGTCCATCTTTCACAACCGTTACCTTCACATCTTTATAATCATATAAATCTCCGTCGATATTCATTTCTTTTAAATCACTCGTCTGAATTTCAACCTGATCAGCTGTCAGATACATCACTTTCCGATGATTTGTAATATTTCCTGTAAACGCCATATAGATCAGCTGCACGATGTCTTTAATATTAATCGGTTCGATATTTAGTATATGAAGCAGTCCGTCATCCGGTCTCGCTTCAGGGAGCAGTTTCTCGACGCTGCCGACTGACGATATTTTAGAGACAAGTGTAAACACAGAGTCTGTTTCCATCTCCAGTTTATCTATTTTAATACTCACGCGATATGGATTTAACTTTATCAGTGTTTTGATTCCTTTAATGAGATAGGCGATACGTCCCACTTTATTTTTTACCGAGCTGTTTACTTTCGCAAATGATGTCATAAAGTTGCCGAATGCCACCATGTAGCCTGCATACGTATCATTGATTTTAATCGTGTCGATTGTTTTTGTGCGGGTTGTATCCAATTCTTTAGCAGCAAGAATCGGATTGAGCGGAATGTTATTGGCTCTGGCAAAGTCATTAACCGTGCCGGCGGGAATCACCGCAACAGGGAGATTAATATTATGTTTGCCAAGAATGCTGACGAGTTCACTGATGGTCCCGTCACCGCCTGCAGCAACGATTAGATCAATACTTGCAGCGTGTGCCGCAAGTATATTTTCGAACCCGGTCGGTTCCGTATATTTGATAACCGGTTCATAATTCTGAGATTTTAAATTGCGGATCAGTGCCTCTTCCAGCCGTGCTTTTTTACCCATGCCTGAAGTCTTATTAATAATAATCAATGCCTTCTTCATATTCCACCCTCCGTTCTGTATAAGTCTCTAACACTTATTATACCGCAGCAGCAGAACAGATTGGGGTAGATAAAACACGGAGAATATACTATAGTAAAAGCTGATACTAAAAACATGCCGACATAGTTTAATGGCAGAACGCAGCCATGGTAAGGCTGAAATGCGAGTTCGATTCTCGCTGTCGGCTTAAGAAAAGGGAGACTACCCAACATGATTACAATAGGTGCAGTGCTCCTTATTGTTTTGATTTACGCAATTGTTATTGCAAGACAGTTTTTTAAAGATACCGGGCTCAGTAAGGAAGTGAAAGAGAAGATGCTGGCAAAGGCATTTAAGGCAGCTTTTATTACTGTAACAGCCGGCTGGTTTTTCTTTGAATTATTTATGATTATGAGAATAGAACCTTCATTTGAAGTCTATCGTCTTGTAATGCTGATTCTTGTGATTATTTCATTTATCGTCTTCGGCCTGAATTTAAAAGTTCAGAACCATCGTCCGGACTAGGCGTTTATTGTTTTATAAAAGGCGTCATGGTGTTATGATAAGTAAGATTTTAATAGAGAAGGTTGAAGGTAATAATATGAAGAAATTGATTATGAGAGTGATTAAAGAAACGATGAAAGATCCTGTTAAAAGAGAAAAAGTGATGAATGCGGTCAAACCGTACATTTCTAAATACACGAATAAAAAGAAATAAATAAAAAATCCGGGCCTCATCTGAGGGCCGGATTTTTGTTATCTCTCTGAGTCTTCGTTTTTTACTTCGCTGACTCTGATATCATCATGCTTCACAGTGCCTGAAACATGTTCCATTTTCTCCACGACTTCTTTAGTAATTACAATTTCTTCTGTAACCACATGTTCTTTAATGACTCTGATGCGTTCTTTCGTTACCGGGATTCTGATAATACCAAGGTCGTCATCCGAGTCTTCAGTATTGTTATACGTTTCAAACAGCGGTTCGCCTTCGACTGCACGGCGTTCTACAGTAACGTTATCCATATTCACCGGCACATCAAATTCTTCAACTGTTGAGTCTGTATACTTCTCAACAACGACTTCTCCTGTCTGGACTGTTTCTTTATCCACAGCAAGACGTTCTTCGCGGAGTTCAATTGTCTCTTCGTCATGATGCGTTTCAAGTCCCGATTCATTATCAATATATAAAAGAAGTTCACCATTATTCAGAGCGTTCGTATAGTTTTCACGTTCTGAATTCGTCATCGTCAGCCGCTGGCTGCCGTCGAGCTGGGCGAGCATTTCCTCCAGGCTGCGTCCTGCCGGCATCCTTTCATTTACATCCGGAAAATCAATCAGAAAATCTGCATAGCCCCGGGTCGACACCACAGTTAATTTATTTTCAGGTACACCGGTTTCGATATAATGTGTCAGTCTTTCGCGTAAGTGCTGTTCATCAGCAATCAATTCAATTTGCCCCATAATGTCAAACCTCCATCGTAATTTGTATTTACTCCTTTATTCCCCGTATAGACTAAGTGCAAACCGGAAGTGAGTTGTGATACTCTTTACTTAAACAGCAGCAAGGGGAGATGGATATTATGTTTATAGATGAAATTAACGCACTGATTGAACAGCAGCCGACGAAAGATATTTCCTATAAGATTCAGTTTGATAACAAAGTATATGTACATAATGAACACCAGGTTTATCCTTCGGCCAGCACGATAAAGGTGCCGATCAGCATTATTAATCTGCAGCAGCATTTTCATAACTACGAAGATATTTCGCTCACGGTCGGGGAGAAGGTCGGCGGATGCGGTGTGCTGCATACGCTCCAGAGTGTGAAACGTCTGACACTGTGGGACACGATTGTCCTCTCGATTATTATTTCCGATAATACCGCGTCGAACATGCTGATTGATAACATCGGTATTGAACGTATTAACGAAGGATTCACAGCGCTTGGACTCCACGATACAACGCTTGCGCGTAATTACTATGACACGACAGGGATTAATGAAGGCAAACGCAACTCAACGTCTGCCGCTGATATGTTCACATCAATGCAGTATGTAATTCAGGAAAATGACGTACTGCCTGAAGACATCAGAAAAGATTTCTTTGAAGTCATGAAAAAACAGCAGATTAACGACAGAATCGGCGGATTCTTTAATATCGATGAAGACCATGAAGATGAATTTATCGCGTCGAAAACAGGATCTGTGACAGCGCTCGAGCATGAATTCGGCATGATTCAGCAGAACGGCAAACAGTTAATCTTCTCGGTATTCTCGGACAATTGGCCGTCCAATCAGGAAGGTAAGCATTTCCTGAATGACTTAGGGAAAATCTTTAAAAAGTATATGAACTAAAAAAGG
>DAIPYL010000090.1:0-1116 GCA_036782755.1 Jeotgalicoccus sp.
GCGGATTTCTATGAAATCAACTCATTGAACTCCACCACAACATCCTCATCCAAAATAAAAAAGCCGGGACAAATTTGTCCCGGCCCCTTCTCAACCAATACTATAATTTTGCAATCCCGATAATTACGAGTGCCCAGCTGATCAGGAACATTACTCCGCCAATCGGTGTTACTGCACCGAGAATTGAGATGCCTGAGAATGCCAGCACCATAAGTGATCCCGTAAAGAAGACAATCCCTGCTGTCATGAACCATCCTGCTGCAACTAGGAACTGTGCGCCTGTAACCTGAATTAAAATTCCGATTGCGATAAGTCCAAGTGCATGATAGAACTGGTATTTCACTGCAGTTTCCCACACACCAAGATAGTGTTCACTGAGTTTGCCTTCCAGTAAATGGGCACCGAATGCGCCGCATGCCACTGCGATAAATGCATTAACTGCACCTAATATAATAAATAATTTCATATGATTAATTTACCCCGCTTTACTCTCTGTTTTTAATAAAAATAAGATACAGTGAACTTGAATACAGTATCAGACTGAAAATAAACAGCCATCCGCCGAATTTTAAGATTTGAACCTCGGGTACATACAAGAGGCCTGCAAAAAGCAGCCCGAGTGAGATATACCTAATATATTTCAATGCTTTATTCCACGGTTTTTTATGTTCTTCCCGCAGTTTTTCTCTATACCTTCCGAGCACAAACGACAGAATGAAAAATACTATACCAACGATGATGAATAATTTCATTAGGTGAAACGACCTCCATTAAAAATCAAAAATATCTTTGCCGTTACCGTCATCATCCTCGTCAGATGCCGTTTTTGCAACAGGTTTAGGGTGTACTGTCACAGTATCTTCTAATTTAGCCTCAGGCTCCCGGTTTTTATCGTGTGAGTCTGACAGCAGCTCAAGCAGCCTCTGCATCGCATACGCATGCTTTTCCACGTCGATGCCCGCTTCTATAAAACTCAGCTCATTTTTTAACTCCGCAGTAATCCGCTTATTCATGCTGCTCGCTCCAGTCTATCGCACCGCGTCCGACCGATTCCAAATAGTCGTTTGTCTGGCTGAACGGTTTTGATCCGAAGAAGCCTCTGTAAGATGATAAAGG
>DAIPYL010000090.1:1216-4165 GCA_036782755.1 Jeotgalicoccus sp.
TTTCTGTAGCGTTCATTTAACGTCTGTCTCATCGTTGTAAAATCGTGATTATTTGTAATATCCCGGAAGATTTCTTCCCAGTTTAATTCAGCCATTTTTTACGCACCTCCATATTAAAATTCAATTATATCATCGTTGTAGGCAATGCTCTAGAATTACACGGCTAATTATAGTAAAATGACAATATCTATCAGTAGAATTAGGGGGCAATATAATGGCACTTGCAAAAACTTTAACAATAGCCGGTACCGACGTTAGCGGCGGCGCTGGAATCGCAGCAGATTTAAAGGCATTCCAGGAACACGAAACTTACGGTTTCAGTGTTTTAACAACTGTAGTATCAATGGAACCGTCAACTTGGTCTCACCGTGTGAGCCCAATCCCAATAGAAGATGTTAAAAATCAGCTCGAGACAGCATTATCTTTAAATCCCGATGTAATTAAAACGGGCATGCTGCCTTCAGAAGAAGTTGTAGAACTTTCGAAGGACGCATTTTTAAATTCAAATGCCAAACATTTCGTCGTCGACCCGGTAATGGTCTGTAAAGGTGACGATGAAGTTCTGAACCCCGGTCTTGTGGAATCGATGATCGAGAACCTGATTCCGCATGCAACAGTCGTTACACCGAACCTGGTTGAAGCGGGTCACTTAGCGGGTGTTAAAACACCCCGCACACTCGATGAAATCAAAGAAGCGGCTAAATTAATTCACGCTAAAGGTGCAAACTACGTTGTCGTTAAAGGCGGCACCGGCATCGAAGGCGATTCGGCAATCGACGTCTTTTACGACGGCAATGAACTTCATCTGCTCGAATCAAATAAATTCGATACTGCATTTAACCACGGTGCAGGATGTACTTTCGCAGCATCAATCGCAGCAAACCTTGCGAACGGCAAAGAACCGCTTGAAGCAGTTCAGCTGGCGAAAGCATTTGTTACAAGCGCAATTAAAAACGGCTGGCAGATGAACGAACATGTCGGTGTTGTAAGGCACGGCGCTTACAATTCAGTAGAAAAAATCGAAGTTGTAGATAAAGTATTGAACTAAGAGATAGCTTGCTATCTCTTTTAATGTGTAACCGTTATTATGATTATAGGAGTTTTCTATTCATGGAAATGAAGAAAATAGTAAAACAGGATGTTCAGAAAATCTTAACAGCTTACGAAAATACACCCGTCTACTTACACGTTGAAATTACGAGCGGCATGTACGCAAGCCACCTGGATGACAATATTTTTAACGCAGGAACATTCCTCCGCAATATTCAGGTGGAAGTCATTCAGGCGACAATCCGCGGCGGCAACCGTTCGAAAGAACACCGGGTCGGATTAAAGCTCGACAACGGCGGCTGGGTTTACGTTCTCGGTTTAACGCATTATATCGAGGGCGAAAACGGAGAGTTTATCATGCACGGTTTTAATACCGAGGGCAAACTCGCTTCAGCGCTTGAAATTTCAACGAAACCATTCTTTAAGTAGGAGGAAATCACATGGATTTTTCACAGGAAAATCACGTACTTGTTGTTTTCCCGCACCCCGATGATGAAGCATTCGGAGTCAGCGGAACAATAATGAAATACAGACATGCGGGAGTGCCTGTCACTTATGCATGTCTGACGTTCGGCGATATGGGACGCAACCTTGGCTATCCGCCGTTTGCCACACGCGAATCGCTGCACTCTGTCCGTAAAGCCGAAGTAGAAGAATCAGCGCGTATTATGGGCGTTGACGATCTCCGCCTGCTCGGATTCCGCGACAAAACACTCGAATTCGAAGAACATGGTAAACTTCGGGGCGTTATTACCGATATGATTGAAGAGCTTTCGCCATCACGCATTATCACATTCTATCCCGGCTACTCAGTCCATCCCGATCACGAGGCGACTGCAGACGCTGTCTTAGAAGCACTTGAAGAAATGCCGAAGGATAAACGTCCGGCACTTCAGCTTGTTGCATTTGATAACCGTACTTTTGACGACCTTGGCGAACCGGATATTGTAATCGATATTGACGGCTACACAGAACGGAAACTGGATGTCATGGCAGCTCATCGTTCACAGACAGGCAAACTGCTCGAAGACCTTGCTTCAGATACACAGCAGGGTGACGATGCACGCAGCCGCTGGATGAGATACGAGAACTTTTACAGTTACGAAATTGATTAAGGAGCATATAAATGGAAGAATTTGACTTAACGACGCGAGAAGGTCGTTTTAAATATTTTGGTTCTGTAGATCCTGTTGAAGGTACTAAACCAAAAAATAAAGAAGATATGGCAGATTTACAAAACTCACGTAAAGACTTCCTTTTTGAAGTCGATTCTGTCGGCATTAACAATTTAACTTATCCTGTAGTTATCGGTGATTTCCAGTCAGTCGGAAACTTTGAGCTGGCAACAAGCCTTGAGAAAGACGAAAAAGGCATCAACATGAGCCGTTTAATCGAATCACTGGAAACTGTAAACAGCGGCGGTGTTCCGCTTAACTTTGAAACAATCAAAGAACTGCTTACAAGACTCCGTGACCGCATGAAACAGAATTCAGCAGAACTTACTGTCGACGGTAAATGGTTCTTTAACAAACCATCACCAGGCACAGGTCTTGATGCGATTGCTAACGCAGACGTTATCTACTCAGCTGAATTCGACGGTGAGAAATTCACACGTAAACAATTCGGTATGACAGCACAGGTGACTACACTCTGCCCATGCTCGAAAGAAATCAGTGAATACAGTGCACACAACCAGCGAGGCAACGTTAAAGTGTTAATCGACATCGATGACAGCGTTGAACTCCCTGCAACTTATAAAGAAGACTTATATGAAGTGCTGGAAATTAATGCATCAAGCCAGCTCTATCCAATTCTAAAACGCACAGATGAGAAAATGGTGACAGAACGCGCATACGAAAACCCGCGTTTCGTTGAAGACCTTATCCGTCTTGTAGCATA
>DAIPYL010000091.1:0-2448 GCA_036782755.1 Jeotgalicoccus sp.
ACCGCTTCACTCACCGCAAAGTAGTTGTCCTGTCCGTCATTAAAGTTAAATGTCTTCATCCCCGGTATCTCCACCAAATCACCTGTATGCATGCCTTTTTCTTTCAGCTGTTCATATGTTTCTTCTATATTCTTCACTTCAAACATCAGGACGGCGTTTCCAGACTCACTTCCGGTCTGTATTTCTCGATAAAGGCCGGCGGGAACATCACAATCGTCGTTTCCGATTCCGCATCCGGTGCAATTTCATATCCTTTAAAGTTCTCCATCAGAGTCAGTTCTTCTTTCACTGTGAAACTCATTTTATCCGTCCAGAAGTCCACTGCATATCGATATCTTCCACATACAGCATGACTTTTGCCAGTTTTCTTAAATATCCAACCAGCCCCTTTAAAAGTTCACACTCTCCGGTATTTCTTCAGTCTCAAAATCGCCAGTACGGTAAATCCGGTAATAAACAACACCAGGGCCAGTAGTTCATTCCATATATACGGCCAGCCGTTCCCTTTTATCATTACTTCCGTGAGTGCATCTCCCGCATATCTCAGTGGAAAGCCGTAACCGATTCCGTTAAACCAGTCTCCTATATGAATGAAAGGAATCAGTCCAGATAAAAAGATCTGCGGCACCGTAATCAGCAGAATCAGCATCATAACCTGAAATTCTGTATTCGAAATCAGCGCGATCAGTATACCTGCAGCTGCCGCACTCAGTGACAGAAGAATATTAATCGTCAGCACCCACAGAAGACTTCCTGCTATATTCATATCCAGCAGATAGATGGAGTAAAGTACAAGGAGCATGGTCTGGATTACAATGAAGGCGCCAAATCCCGTCAGATAGCTGAGGATGATTTCACTCCGTCTGACTGATGTTGAGAGCACCCGGTCCAGCAGTCCTTCTTTACGTTCACGAAACAATGTAATGCTTGAAAATATTAAACCGATGAAAAATAAGGTCAATCCCGTCAGAATTGGAAACATTTTATCAAAGAATGTACTCTCGTCATTTCCATATAAATAAGCTGTTTCAACTTTAATTTCCGGGACGACAGTTTCTTCAGGCAGGATTGTAATTATCCCCTGAAGCCTTTCATCTTCCACCGCCTGAATTCCCGCTTCAACAGCCTGTCTGACAGCAGTATTTTTTGACGGGTCTTCGTTTTTATAAGTAACATTTACTGTGTTATCAGACAGACTGACAAATGCATCCAGCTGCTCTCGGTCAAGCAGTGTTTCCAGCACAGGCTTCAGTTCATATGTTACTGCTTCGGTATAATCCGGCACAGCTTCGATAAAGGTTGAATTAATGGTGTCCGGCACACCGATGCGTACAGTGGTTTCATTATTCACATCATAGACAAGATACATCAGCGTCAGTGCAATAAACGGAACGAGAATAAGCAGTAAAAGCATTTTTATATTTTTCAGCATGCTTCTGATAATTTTAATGAAAATACCGGCATATCTGTTCATGTAGCCGCCTCCATATAACTGAACACTTCTTCAATCGAATGCTTGCCGCATAATCTCATTAATTCCGCCGGAGTACCTTCTCCAAGAATTTCACCGTGTTTAAGAAGCACGAGTCTGTCACAGTATTCCGCTTCATTCATATCCTCTGTCGCTATGATAATCCCGGCACCCTTATCCGCATGTTCCTTAAGGCTTTTCCAGATCAGCGCTTTCAATTCCGGATCTGCACCTGCCAGCGGTTCATCCATAACAATCAGTTTCGGACTGCCGAGCAGGGTAATCGCGAATGATAATCTCCGTTTCATGCTCTCTGAAAACTTTGATACCGCTGCGCGTTCTGAATGGTGCAGCTCAGTAAGTTTCAGCCTGCTGTCAATCTCACTTTTAAGCTGCTCTCCTTTTAAGTGCTTCAGTCTGCCGAATAATTCCATATTTTCATGAGCATTCAGTCTTTTATCAAGACCTGTCTCTTGGCCCATATATCCAATTTTGTCCAGCACTTTCCTTTTCGGCATTTTTTCACTTAACACATACGCTTCCCCGCCGGTTAAATCTTCCATCCCAAGCATGCAGCGGATGCATGTGGTTTTTCCGGAACCGCTTGGCCCGATCAGTCCCAGTATTTCGCCGCTTTTAACATCTAAATTAATATCAGTCAGTACCTGATTAAAGAAAAATTTCTTATCTGCTTCACTCAGTGAAGCGATTATTTCAGCCATTCCCCATCACGACCTTTATGTATACACTTTTTACTTGCAAATACCCTTTTTGCATTTTTTCTAAGCATATCATTATTCAGCATAAAAAAGCTGCCCGATGAAAAATCCATCAGACAGCTTTTATAAATAATGATTCCGAGTGGGATTGAACCACCGACCTCTTCGATGTCAACGAAGCGCTCTCCCGCTGAGCTACGGAATCGTAATATTAACTACTTATATACTTTAAGCCAGTTCTTAAAATAAATCAACTTA
>DAIPYL010000091.1:2548-4130 GCA_036782755.1 Jeotgalicoccus sp.
AATGATTTTTAATATGTGCTAATCTATAGCCAGACAAAGGGGAGGTTTACTATGGATAAAAAGTTAAGAAGAAAAGTATTATCAGCAAGTCTGATTGGTTCATCAATCGAATGGTTCGACTTTTTCCTGTATGCGGCTGTTGCAAGTATTATTTTTAATACGCAGTTCTTCGTTACAGATGATGCGTTCCTGTCGACGATTCTGGCCTATTTCGGTCTTGCATTGTCATTCTTTATACGTCCTTTAGGGGGAGTCATCTTTGCACATATCGGTGATAGAATCGGACGTAAGAAAACTTTAATTATTACTTTAAGCTTAATGGGATTCGCAACTGCTGGAATCGGCTTGTTACCTACATACGCGCAAATCGGTATCGCAGCACCGCTGCTCTTACTCTTGTTCAGATTGATTCAGGGGCTCGGCATCGGCGGAGAATGGGGCGGCGCCCTGCTCCTCGCAACAGAATATGCGCCTAAAAAACAGCGCGGGCTGTTCGGAAGTTTCCCGCAGATGGGTATTCCTATCGGGCTGGTGCTCGCCTACGGATTTTTCTTCCTGCTGACATGGGCAATGCCTGAAGAAATGTTTCTCGCATGGGGATGGAGAATTCCGTTTATCTTCAGTCTGCTGCTCGTTGTTGTCGGCCTGTTAATCCGTAAAGGTCTCGATGAAACGCCGGCGTTTGTTCAGATGCAGAAAGAAGCAGCTGAAAAGAACGAAGTCAGACGTCTGCCGATTGTTGAGATTTTTAAGAAGCACCCGAAAGAAGTGCTCATTACGACAGGTGCTAAATTTGTTGAAACCGGGCCGTTCTATATCTTCACGACGTTCATCGTCGGTTACGGTGTATCGAGTCTCGACGTATCATTCGAATTTATGATGCTGTCGATTATGGCGGTATCTGTGCTCACGACGATTATGATTCCGGTTATGGGCAGTCTGTCCGACAGAGTCGGACGGAGAAAGATGTTCCTGATTGGGGCAACGGCGATGCTGATTTACGCCTTCCCGTATTTCTTTATCGTGAATACACATGAACCGATGCTCGTTATTTTAGCAACATTTATCGGACTGGTTGTAATCTGGCCGCCGATTACGGCAATACTCGGCACGATGTTCTCCGAATCATTCAGTAAAGAAGTACGTTATACTGGAGTTACGCTCGGCTATCAGATCGGTGCTGCAGTTGCCGGTGGTTCTGCACCGCTTATTGCTGAATTCCTGATGAACCAGTTCAATGGTTCAAGCATTCCGGTGTCACTGTACATTGTTATGACAGCAATTGTGTCACTGATTGCAGTATTCGCAATGCGCGGAGAATCCGCACAGGATAAGGAAGACAGATTAATGAACGCCGAATAATACCATATGGAGTGAATACATTGATTACACTAACAGACAAAGAAATCGAAGAGAAATACAAAATCAGTCATGCAATTAAAGACGTTAACGCGATTTTAAACGATTACAATGAAGACAAGATTGTTGAATCAATCCGCACAGTGCTGCCTGCCGGAGAAGACAGCTCAATGCTGTACATGCCGTGCATCAGCTTAACGCAGCAGGTATCGATTATTAAAAC
>DAIPYL010000092.1:0-4092 GCA_036782755.1 Jeotgalicoccus sp.
TTTGTACCTCTGCGTTTCATTTCGTAAATAAGGTCTGTCAGAATGCGTGCACCGCTGGCACCTAACGGATGACCGAAGCTGATTGCACCGCCGTTAACGTTGACAATATCAGAATTAAATCCAAGCTGGTTCATACACTCGATTGATTGTGAGGCGAAAGCCTCGTTCAATTCCACAAGTCCAATGTCTGCGATTGTACGGCCTGTTTTTTCAAGCAGTTTTTTCGTTGAATCAATCGGTCCGAGTCCCATTACTGCCGGTTCTACACCTGCAGTAGCAGAGAAAGTGTATTTAACGAGCGGTTTAAGTCCAAGCTCGTCTGCTTTTTCTTTCGTCATCATTAGAAGGGCACTGGCACCGTCGTTGACACCTGAAGCGTTTCCGGCAGTAATTGTGCCGTCAGGAAAGATTGGTCTCAATGTTCCAAGCTTCTCCAAAGTAGTTTCAGGTCTTGGGTGCTCATCTTTATCGACGATTGTTTCGTTTCCTTTACGGTCTGTAATCGTTACAGGAATCATCTGTTCTTTGAATTTGTCAGCTTCCACCGCAGCTTTTGCACGCTGCTGGCTCTGGAATGCAAACTCGTCCTGAGCTTTACGTGAAATATTAAAACGCTGTGCAACGTTTTCTGCTGTCTGCGGCATAGAGTCAATGCCATGCTCTTCTTCAATTTTCCTGTTTGGGAATCTCCAGCCGATAGTTGTATCAACGAGTTCCATGTTGCCGCGCGGGAATTCTTTTTCAGGTTTTAACATAACAAATGGCGCGCGTGACATACTTTCGGTGCCGCCCGCGATCGCAATGTCGATTTCGCCTGTTAATATCGAGCGGGCGGCCATGGAAACTGAATCCAGGCTCGAACCGCACAGACGGTTAATCGTCGTACCGCCGACACTTTCCGGCAGGTCTGCTAAGAGTGCAGACATACGTGCAACGTTTCTGTTCTCTTCTCCTGCACCGTTGGCGTTACCGAATATAACCTCATCAATCTGATTGACGTCGAGATTCGGGTTGCGTTCCGTGAGTGCTTTAATAACAATGGCACCTAAGTCGTCCGGGCGCACTGATTTAAGTGCACCTTTATAACGGCCGATCGGTGTTCTGACTGCATCTACAATTACCACTTCTGTCATTATTTTACACTCCTTTTCAGTGCATCTGAAACAACATAATCCGCTTCAGTTTTTTCTGCGATTTCTTCAAGTGTTGCGTCACCCATTAATTCGATCAGTTCGAATGTATCGCCTTTACGTTCGAAAACAGCAAGATCTGTAATAATCATGTCAATTTTACGTGTAGAAGTGACAGGGTATGTACATTCTTTCAGGAACTTCGGTGAACCGTCTTTTGCTGTATGGTTAGTCGTAATAATCACTTTCTTTGCACCAACAAGCAGGTCCATCGCACCGCCGACCCCGATAATGTCTTTGCCGGGAATTGCCCAGTTGGCAACCTGACCGGTTTCATCGACCTGGAGGACACCAAGAATAGCAACATCAACGTGACCGCCGCGGATCATTGCGAACGAATCCGCACTGTTGAAATAGCTTGCGCCTGTTGCTTCGCCGACAGGCTGTTTTCCTGCATTAACGATATTTGGATCTATATCTTCTTCTGTTACTGAAGTAACGCCGAGCAGGCCGTTTTCAGTGTGCAGATAGTATTTTTCTTTATCAAGGTAATTGGCAACGAGAGTGGGAATGCCGATGCCGAGGTTAATAACCGACTGTTCTTCCAAAGCCTGTGCAGCACGTTCTGCAATCATATCTTTTATACTCATTTCTGAACGACTCCTTCCTTCGTAAGAATTTGTTCAGCAAGTACAATCTTATCTACATATATATGCTGTGTTGCAATTTCTTCAGGGTTTAATTCGCCCACTTCAACGATTTCATCGACTTCTGCGACTACATACCTGCCTGCAGCTGCCATCATCGGATTGAAGTTTCTGGCTGTTTTGTAGTATACGAGATTGCCGAGTTTATCCGCCTTATGTGCACGGACAATTGACACATCTGCTTTAAGTGCTTTTTCAAGCACGTATTCTTCACCGTCAATTTCTTTCGTTTCCTTGCCTTTGGCAAGATCAGTTCCGACACTTGTTTTAGTGTAGAAACCGCCGATACCGGCACCGCCTGCACGAATTGCTTCACCTAAAGTACCTTGCGGCAGAAGCTGCAGTTCAAGTTTGCCGGCGTTATACCATTTGGCAACTTCACGGTTACTTGTGAAATAGGAACCGACTGCTTTCTTTAATTTGCCCTGATCGAGCAGTATACCGAGACCTTTACCGGCTTCTCCGACGTTGTTGCTGATTACCGTCAGTTCATTTACGTCGAGTGTTGTCAGTTCATCAATCAGGCTTAATGGTGCACCGATCAGTCCGAATCCGCCAACCATCAGCGTGTCACCGCTCTTTACAGGCTCGAGAGCCGATTTTATATCAGTAATTTTAGATTCCAAAGCACTCACTCCATTTCTAAAAATTCGTTGATTTCCTTGTTCAAATCGGGATTATTATTAAATACAATTTCGTAATGGTTAAGCGTATAATCCGATGATTTTATATCTTTAACTGTATCGAGCATCAGGTCATAGCCGTCTTTACTGAACAGCGGTGTATTATCTTTGATTGGACCGGTACAAATAATAAGCAGCACCGGAACATTTACATTTTCATAGACTTTAGTGTGAGGGAAGTCATAGAAACTTTCAAAGTCCTGTTTAGTCAGTATATAGTCTGATTTCGGACGAATATCTCCATCAGCCCCATGTATCTCATGGTCGATGACCTGATCCATAACAGCAGACCACTCAACACCAAGAGCACCGTATGACCGCTTCATCATTTCCAGATAGTCTTCAGAAGAATCGAATGTTTTCTCCAGTCTGCCGAGAGAAGGGATAACGAGGTTGCTCGTATCTTCATTGGCAACACCGCCGCCGTCGAGCAATACGACTTTCCGGATTTTATCCGACTGTGCTGCTGTGTCGAGAGCGATATATCCGCCCATGGAATATCCTGCAAGAATAAACTTCTTATAATCGAGAGTGTCAATCAGCTGCAGCAAATCTTCAGTATGCTGATGAATATTTGCCGGCTCAGATTGAATAGTACTGTCGCCGCGGCCGCTGAGATCATAGCTCAGAGTATCATAACTGTCTTTGAAATACTCCTGGAAATGATGCATCTGCAAATAGTTACCCGTCAGGCCGTGAATGAATATTAATAATGTGTCATTGCTTCCGTCACCGGTTTTATTTATATTAATTGTTTTATCTTTAATTTGAATGCGTTCTGTCATGCTTATCCTCCTATTCAACAGTGTAGATAGAGTAGCTTACGCCTTCAGGCATTCTGATACCATTTGAGACAAAAATTCTGTTGTTCATCCAGTGGTATTTCTCACTTGCTGTTTCAAAGATCGGGTTGGTTCTGAAGTAGTATTCTTCAGGGTCAACATCTTCAGCATTATCCAGACGAGCAAGTACAGAGGGATCTCCGGTACGGATACCGCGGTAGCTCATCAGAATCAGTTCCTTATCGTCTGTTTCAAGAGTAATTCTTACATCCTGGATGATTGTGCCGTCCGCGCGTACTGTAATCCAGTCGTCACCGCCCGGAAGGACTGTTGCATTAAAGTGTTCACCTTCGAATTTACCGCCTGTCACCTGGATGATTCTGCGTGTGCCGATTGGTGTTTTACCCGGCAAGTAAGGTTTTGCTACGCTCAGTTCCATATGGCCGAGCAGGCTCAGTTTCGGTTCTGGTAATTCTCTCATCTATATTTCCTCCTGATTAAGTTATAAAATTCAAAAAGGGCATGTTACCATGCCCGGCTGATATTATAGTTTACGCATTACAAACTCAAGTGAAGCTTCTTTGTGGTCGCCTTTATCGATTAACTTAGTAATCAGCTCATCACGTACACCTTCAGCTACGTCTGTTTCCATCCACTCATCACCTTCGAAGAATACTTGGGTAATAAGTGTTTCGTGACCTTCAGCTTTAAACATGATGTGTTCGTGAGCAGGGCGCATAGGGTGCTGTTCCATGTATCCAAGGAATTCACCAGTTGGACCCTGGTCCGG
>DAIPYL010000093.1:0-4003 GCA_036782755.1 Jeotgalicoccus sp.
TGAGCTTAATAAAGTTACTTTTTTCATTGGAAATCACCTTCCTGAAAATTTAACTGTTATTTATTGTCGTAAGACCAAGTCCATGTGTTACCGTCTGAAGCGAAGTGATAAACATATTTGTCATCTGAAATCTTGAAGTCATAAACACCGTCTTTAACCGGTTTTTCGTCTAAAACTTCAGGGTTGTTGTGCACTAAATCAATTAATTCTTTGTCAGTATAATCATTTTCTATTTCGTCATATCCCCATGTCCATGCATTGCCGTCATAAGTGAAGTTGAACTCATGGCTGTCACGGACAAAGTGATAATCGTAAGGTTCGTTTTTAAGCGGTGTATAATTTAATGTTTTCGGAGCGTGTTGTGCCAATGTTATAAGGCTGTCTTCATCCGTTTTTAACCGATCGTAGTTATCGCCAGATCCGTTAAGAAGTGCGTACTCTTCATCAAAAACTTGTGCGATTATTTCATTAGCCTCTGCCTGAGTTATTTCCCCGGCTTCTGCTTTATCGTGTTGTTCTATAATTCTGTCCTGCTGTTCCTGAGGCATCCAATCGTAAGAGTATCCGCCGTCTGCCCATCCGTCTCCGTCAATGTCAAAGTGTTGCTCAACTACTTCTGCGGATACCGTTTTCGCACCATCTATTTCAATTTCGTCCGCTTGTGCTGTGCCATTTACTCCTGTAAACGC
The DNA here is from genome assembly GCA_036782755.1 of Jeotgalicoccus sp. Classification (GTDB taxonomy): domain Bacteria; phylum Bacillota; class Bacilli; order Staphylococcales; family Salinicoccaceae; genus Jeotgalicoccus. The sequence goes on from DAIPYL010000093.1 coordinate 690, forward strand.
TACTGCTCCTGCGACTAATAATGAACTCAATAAAGTTACTTTCTTCATGAAAATCTCCTTCCTGAATATCTAACTTTATTTCTAGGGCCAAAATAACACGATTAATACTTTATTGCATTATATTACGCATATTTCATCAATATTACTTAATGATATGTGAGTGATAAGATTAACCGGCTACGTAGTTGTATTATTACCCATTACGTTTTTATTTACTCACTTAATCTGGAGGACATATAACATTATTTTGTTAATACCAGAAAAACTATTAAATACGATATAAGAAGAGAAAAGTTTGTATTACGGGGTATGTACTCTGTATAACAGGATTTTCTATATGAATCTATATGGTTTTTGTCACAATTTATTCACACTTATAGTATTTTTATAACTATTTAGTAATTTTGACAACTTTGTGAAAGCGTATTAAACTCGGTATAAGAAAGATTTTTTAATTTAATCAGAGTAAAGAGGGGGATGACTTGCATGGTTAAAGAAGGATCAGGTAACAACGGCAGTGATGAGAAAGTATTTTCGCGGCGTGATTTTCTTAAAACGACTGGTGTTGCGGCCGGAGGTATTGCCGGAGGTGCATTGTTAGGCGGTTTTACAGGTTTCCAAATCGGTTCTGATGAGGAGTCTGGAACAGCTGACACAGATACTGGCGGAGAAACTGCAGGCGGCGAAGGCGGTGCAGAGGCGCCTCAGTTTGCGGCACGCACTTACATCAGCAGACAGGAAGATTTCGCAGCGCTTGCAGCAGCAACGGAAAGAATTTATCCGGAAGATGATAATGGACCAGGTGCAATTGAGCTTGGCGTACCGTACTTTATCGATAATCAGCTTTACGGCACCTGGGGAACGAACGGTACGGATTACCGCATGGGACCTTACGAACCGATGGCGTCCGATACACATGGCCGTCAGGAGAAATTAAACCGCGGGGAAATGTTTCTGCTTGGTATCAGACGTTTAAGAGAATATGCTCTTGAGGAACACGACGAAGAATTTGTGAAACTGGATGGAGAAATTCAGGACGAAATATTAAGAGCATTTGAATCCGGAGATGTGGATGTGCCGGGCATGCGTTCAGAAGCTTTCTTTACACTGCTCCGTAATACGACAATAGAAGGTGTCTATGCCGATCCGGTGTACGGCGGCAATAAAAATATGGAAGGCTGGAAGATGATTCAGTATCCAGGACCGCGCATGGGCTGGACGAACGAAATTACTTCTGAAGAATTTGTTGAAATGGAACCGGAAAGTCTTAGAGCGTATCAAGGAGGAGGAATTTAATGGCTGAAGTACTTGATAAAGTTGATGCTGTTGTTGTCGGTATGGGCTGGGCTGGCGGTATTGTCAGTGCAGAACTTGCCAAAGCAGGTAAAAACGTAGTCGGCCTTGAAAAAGGTAACCATGCGACGAGAAGTGACTACATCGGAGTAAAAGATGAACTCCGTTTTGATAACCGCTACGAAATTATGCAGAGCTTAAGAGGAGATACTGTAACATCGAGAAACGAAATCGATGAGACAGCACTGCCTGTCAGAACGATGGCGGACAACCAGATGGGGACAGACCTTGGTGGTGCGAGTGTGCACTGGGCAGGTGCATCTTACAGATACTGGCCGTATGAATTTGAAATCCGCAGCCAGACGATTGAACGTTACGGTGAAGATAAAATTCCAGACGATATGAGCCTTCAGGACTGGGGGATTACATATGAGGAACTGGAACCTTATTATGAGAAGTGGGAAGACACAGCCGGTATTTCAGGCGAGCAGGATCCGCTGGCACCTGAACGTAATAAACCATGGCCGAATCCGCCATTAAATGAAACACCATCATTAAAAATGTTTAAAGATGCGGCGACGAATTTAGGGCTGCACCCATTCCAGATTGCAGCGGGGAATATGTCGCAGAACTATGAAAACCCGGATGGGGAACAGCTGAATGCTTGTATGTACTGTTCATTCTGTACGAGAGCAGGGTGTGACTTTGATGCGAAATCGGATCCGCTGGCGACAGTAATTCCAACAGCAATGAGGCATGATAACTTTGAACTCCGCACACGTGCGAACGTGCGCCGTGTACTTTACGATGAGGACAGCAGTGAAGCAACAGGTGTAATGTACGTGGATGAAACGACAGGTCAGGAATACGAACAGCCGGCAGACGTTGTAGTTCTTGCGGCATTCGCATTTACAAATAACCGGCTGTTAATGCTTTCGGGTATTGGCGAGCAGTACGATCCTGAAACACGTGAAGGACTGATTGGCCGTAACTTTAACGGTCAGTACAATTCGGCATTCCACGGAGTCAGAGGATTCTTTGAAAATGAGAAGTTTAATCTGTACATGGGAGCGGGTGCACTTGGTGCTGCTGTTAACGACTATGCGGCAGATAACTTTGACCATACGGACCTCGACTTTATCGGCGGCGGTGCAATTGAATTAAGACAATACGGATTCGGAGCAATCTCAAGCAGCAGCAACTATACAAGAGAAGTCCCAAGCTGGGGTGCGGATTATAAAGCTGAATCGCTGAAATATGCATACAGTGCACTCCGTATCTGGTATTCGAGCATTGCGATGTCTTACTGGCATAACTATGTGGACCTCGATCCGACGTATAAAGATGAGTACGGCGACCCGTTACTCCGCATTACGTATAAATTCGGTGCAAACGAAAAACCGATTGCTCAATTCGGAATAGACAGATGCCATGAAATCATGGAAGAAATGGGCGCTGACATTATAGAAGATGATGAAGTTGCCGAAGAATTCGACCATGTATTCTCAGGCGGACATTACACAGGCGGTGTAGTAATGGGTGACGATCCGGAAACATCAGCAGTCAACAACTACCTGCAGATGTGGGATGTTGATAACCTGTTCGTTGTCGGCGGATCTGCATTCCCGCAGTTCGGCAGTCACCACCCGACACCGACTATCGGTGCGTTATCATACAGAGCCGCTGAAGGTGTTGAACGCTTCCTTGATGAAGGCGGACAGCTTGCGACGGCGAAAAGTAAAACAATGAGAGCGTAAAATAATATAAATCCTCTTCCTGTATTTTACCGGAGGAGGTTTTTTTGCATATTATTAGAAAAACGTTTAAATTTTAACCAAGTTTTAATTTTCTGATAACTAACACTTAACTATCCGGGGGCATGATAGGGGTAACACAAACGAAGGGGGAGAAAAATCATGAACTATTTCGAAGAAATTGAACCAGCAGTATCAAATGATTTCTCAACGGATTCATATTCAAGTGCTTCAAGTGAATCTGCAAGCAGCGCTTCATCTGACTAA
>DAIPYL010000094.1:0-3904 GCA_036782755.1 Jeotgalicoccus sp.
GGATGTTCATTTATAAATTTTTCCCAGTATTGTTCTGCTGTCATTATTCTCATCCCATCTGCATTTCATACATTCTGCTGTAATCCCGGCCTAATGCTAATAATTCAGCGTGATTGCCCTGCTCTTTAATTTCACCGTTTTCAAGCAGAATAATCTGGTCTGCGTGCTGAATCGTCGACAGCCGGTGTGCAATTATAAACGTCGTACGGTCTTTCGACACGACATTCATCGCGTACTGGATCAGCTGTTCTGTCTCGGAATCGATATTGCTCGTCGCTTCGTCGAGTACCAGCACTTTCGGATTAAACGCCAGTGCACGGGCGAATGAAATCAGCTGTCTTTCTCCTAAAGACAGCGTCGCGCCACGTTCTGCAAGCTCGGAATGAATGCCGTCAGACAGCCGCGCCATAAGCGGACCTGCCCCGACGTCTTCCAATGCTTTTAATACTTCCTCTTCTGTAATGTCCTCATTGTTCAGCCGCACGTTGTAAAGCAGTGTACCGCTGTATATGAATGGATCCTGAAGCACAATCGACATAAATTGCCTTAAACTCTGTTTATCAATTTGTTTCGTATCGGATTCATCGAAGTAAATCGCCCCGTGATTGGGATCGTAAAACCGCATTAACAGATTAATAATCGAGCTTTTACCTGAACCGGTATGGCCGACCAGGGCAATCGTTTCGCCCTGTGCCGCTTCGATATTTATATTCTTCAGCACATCTCGTTTACCGTCATATGAAAAGTTCACGTTGCGGAATGAAATGTTGCCGTTAAAAGTATCGAGTGCCTGTCCTTCTTCTTTTTCAGGTTCCGCATCGAGCATTTCAAATACTTTATTTGCTGCAACCCTCGCCTGCTCAAATATGCTGAGCTGATTGATAATGTTAAACAGCGGGTTAAAGAATCTCGTAATGTAATCAACAAGCAGATACATCAGTCCGACAGTCAGTGCACCGGCATCGCCTAAAAATGCACTCGCAAATATATACACCAGAATCGCAAACACAAGTGAGCGGATTGAGTTTGCCAGATTCTCTCCAGTCAGACTTTCCAGTTTCACAAGACCGCTTGCACTGTCGTAATATTCATCGTTAATTTTTTCGAACTCGTTCTTAATCTGCGCTTCACGGTTGAACACCTGAATAATCGGCATGCCGTTAATCGACTCGTTAATCATTGCGTTCATATCGCTGTTTCTTTCTCGTTTAATATGGTTATTTTCATTGGAGTATTTTTTGTACAGTACACCCCAGATAATAATTACCGGAATGAACAGGAGCATCACTATGCCTGTCCAGACGTGAATGTAAAAAACGATTGCCGTAATACTGAATATCGTTAATATGCTCACCATAAACATCGGAATGACCGATGCAAACAGCTGCAGTATTGATTCGGTATCATTGGTAATTCTCGCAACTACTTTACCTGCCGGCAGATTATCAAAGTATCTGATCGGCAGTTGCTGAACGTGTTTGAATACATCGATCCGCATCTGCTGGATGGCTCTCGTTCCAGCTGAAACCAGCACAATCTGGGCATAATAGCTCGTAACCGCATGCATTAATTTTATCGTTAAAAATAGTCCAACCAGATATAAAATCGGACGTATTAAAATATTTCCTTCGCCGAGCTTAATATGATTATCGATGATTGTCGCGGCAATCAGCGGACCGGCGAGTTCAAAGCCCACCATGCAAATCATTAAAAATATGCCGCCTGTGAACATTCCTTTGTACTGTTTAATATAAGACAGCAGTTTCACCATTTCCCTCATTACGACTCACCCCCTGTAATGAAATAATCGTTTTGTTCTGAATACCATCCTTCGCCGTCAGACAGCTGTTTGTGTGTGCCTGATTCAACAATACTGCCGTTTTCCAGCACGATAATTTTATCGGCATGATGGACTGCTGATAAACGGTGTGTAATAATAATCGTCGTTTTGCCCTGACGGTTATTTTTAATGTGGTTAATGATGCGCTGTTCGGTCCGTGCATCGACGGCGCTTAATGCATCGTCCAGAATTAAAATGTCGGGCTGTCTGATCAGACTGCGCGCAATTGAAATACGCTGTTTCTGGCCGCCGCTTAACGACATCCCTTTTTCTCCGACGAGCGTATCGAGACCTTCCGGCATGCGTTTCAGATCTTCATCAAAAGCACTTAAGCGGACAGCTTCCATCATCTCCTCTTCAGTCGCATCCGGTTTGCCGAACATAATATTTTCTCTGACAGTTCTTGAAAACAGAATGTTTTCCTGGGAAACGTAGCCGAGTTTCTCACGCAGTTTCTTACGGTCAAGACTTGAAATATTCACACCGTCGATAATTAATTCTCCGGTACCTTCCGGATATATTTTTAACAGCTGCTTGATAAAAGTCGACTTGCCGCTGCCGGTTTTGCCGACAATACCGAGCGTTTCACCTTTGTTAAGCTCAAGCGTTATATTCCGAAGACTGTTACGGTTTCCTGTCGGATATTTAAATGTCACTTCGTTAAAATTGAAGTTCGTTTCTTTCACACTCATTTCACCGCTCGTGTTTAATACGTCAGCTTCATCCAGGACATTCTGAATACGGTCATAAGAAGCGTTGCCGCGTTCCATAATATTGAACAGCATACCGAGTGCAAACATCGGCCAGATCAGCATGTTCAAGTACACGTTAAATGTAATAAGTTCTCCGACGGTAATCAGGCCGTTATTCACAAGCACTGAACCGTAACCGAATGATATCGCAATACTTGATGACACGACGATAATTGTCAGCGGCTGGAAGAATGCATCGAGCTTTTCAACTTTCATAAATTTATTTAAATAGTTTTCAGTTAAGCTGTGGAATCGTCTATTTTCTGCATCTTCCTGTACATAGCTGCGTGTTAAACGGACACCTTCCACTACTTCGAGCACCGCATCGTTCATTACACCGAATGCTTCCTGGGAAGATTTATGACGCTTGTTAATCATCCTGCCGAGACGCTGCTCAATAATTGCAAGCAAAGGCAGCGGCAAGAGGGCAAAGAATGTCAGCTGCCAGCTGATTGTAAAGCCCATAACGAGTATGATTGTCAGTAAAAACGTTGTCGAATCAAGGAGCGTAATAATTCCGAAACCCGTAGCCATATTGACCGTCTTTAAATCATTCGTTGCTTTTGCCATTAAATCACCGGTCTTGCTCTTTTCGTAAAAGCTCGGTGACAACAGCAGAAACTTCCGCATTAAACGGCTTCTGATAATAGATTCGATTTTAATTGCACCTTCAAAGAGCAGATAACCCCACCAGTAACTGACGATGTATGCTAAGACGATAACCGCTGCAAAGATTATTAAAATATTACGCGTTATTTCTTTTGTCAGTTCACCGTTATTAATTAAATCGATAGTCCGGCCGATCAGCTGCGGCGGAATAATATCGAGTACGTTCGCAATCAGTAAAAATAAAACAATTAATGCATAACGCTTTTTGTTCGAGAGAATATACCAGCTGATTTTCCTGATGTAATCTAACATAATTCACCTTTTTCCCAAAGTTCCCCTTTGAATTATTTCGCTGTAATATCTTTTATCTTCTCAGAAAAGCACAAAAAAGCGCGCACTATTAATGTGCACGCTTAAAAATGGCATAAAAATAGAGAGGACATGCCTCTCTATTTTCAAATATATCTTATTCCGAATAATTTATAGGTAAGAAATTAGAGAGGTACGGATATTTGGTTGTGAAATTGAAATGTTTTGAGTTTGCTGTAATAATTTCATAACGCCTTACCCCCTGTTCATATTTTTGTCACAAAACAAGCATAAATTATCTTTTTACAATTTGCAAGCAGAATTTTCAAATAATTTAACTATTATATCGTGAATGCAATTTTGCCCATCATGCCGGCATTGTCCAGACGGTCAA
>DAIPYL010000095.1:0-3815 GCA_036782755.1 Jeotgalicoccus sp.
CAAACCCGGCTCCACACTTTATTTAATCCGCTGATTTTGTCCTCACAAACAGCAGCATAATAAATGAAATCACAATAATAGTAATGACCCAGAGCCATGCAAGTTCCATATTTCCTGACTGCAGCGCAACATAAATAGCGGTCGGCAGTGTCTGCGTGCGTCCCGGGATATTTCCTGCGATCATCAACGTTGCACCGAATTCTCCAAGTGCCCGCGCGAAGCTCAGTATGGCGCCTGTCATTAACGGGACTGATGCCAGCGGCAGCGTAATCTTCATGAATACCTGAAAATTACCCGCCCCGTCGACTCTCGCTGCATCTTCTATATCTTTATCGATACTTAAAAATCCGGTTTTCGCAGCCTGATACATCAGCGGAAATGATACTACCGTACTCGCAAGCACCGCTGCATACCACGTGAATATAATCGACTGGCTGAATATCCATTCGACTATTCCGCCTGCAAATCCGTTATTACCGAAGATCACTATAAGAATAAAACCGACCACCGTTGGCGGCAGCACAATCGGAAGCATAATAATCGTCTCCAGAATGATTTTCCCTTTAAATTGTTTCTGCGTCATAAACCGCGCCATCACCGTTCCGAAGATAAACGATAATATCAGTGCAATGAATGCGACTCTCAGCGACAGCAGAACCGGTGTCAGAAATTCTTCTGCCGTAATACCGTAGTTATTCAACAGTGAAACCATATTTTTCAAATACTGCTAAAGCATCTTCTGTCTGCAGAAATTTATAAAATATTTCCGCCGCTTCAGTATTATCCGATTCTTTGATTAGACCGACAGGATATACTATCGGGTCATGTGCACCTTCCGGTGCTGCATCAGCAATCTCCACTGAGTCACTCGTTAACGCATCCGTTCTGTACACCAGTCCTGCATCAATTTCACCACGTTCCACGTAAGTTAACACAGCACGAACGTCTTCGGCGTATACGAGCAATGGTTCAACATCTGCTGTCATTCCGAGAGAGTCAAATGTCTGCATACTGTATTTCCCGGCCGGCACCGATTCCGGTGTGCCGACAGCAATCTGAGATGCTTCCTGAATATTATCAAAAGATGTCACAGTCTGATTATCCGACGGGGTCACCAGCACCAGTTCATTCTGCAGCAGGTTCACAGACTGTTCTTCAGCAATGCTGCCGTTCTCGAGCAGTGCATCGAAATCACTCTGCGATGCCGAAAAGAACATGTCCGCCGGTGCACCTTGTGAAATCTGCTGCTGCAGTGCACCCGAGCCGCCGAAGTTAAAGTCGACTTCAATATCCGGATGCTCTTCATGAAAAACATCAGCCGCCTCCTGCAGCGCATCTGTCAGGCTTGCTGCAGCAGATACTGTCAGTGTGACAGATTTACCCTGGCGCTCTGTTTCACCGCTGCCGCACGCCGTAAGAGCGACGAGAATCGCTAGTGAGCACAGCAGAGCAGCCAGTTTCGATTTATCCAGATGAGTCATGTCGATTATCCTCTCAAAACCTTTATTTAAATTAATATTAATCTTTTATTTTATAAATGTAAACGTATTAAAAAAGACAGAACCTTTACTCTGAAAGGTTCTGTCTGAATGTTATATATTAAACGATATAGCCGTAATTCGTAAAGATTTCCAGTGCTTCTTCCGATTGTAAATAATCATAGAAGATATCTGCTGCACTGCCGTCATCAACACTGTTCGATAAGCCTAGTCCGTAAACAAACGGATCAACTATCGAACGCGGCGCACGTGAAATTATACGTACATAGTCGTCTTCTGAAACGTCCGTTCTAAGAAGAAAACCTGCATCTGTATCGTTTGCCGCTATATCTTTCACAGCAGCTTCTGTATCTTCAGCAGTTTTCACATTATCCGGATTCATATTCCGTTCTTTTTCATGAGCAAGGAGCTCTTCAGCTTTTGTGCCTGATAAGGAGTGTTCAGGATCAACGATTGTCAGAGACGCGTCCTCATTATTGAAAACATCATTGTATGTCGTAACATCTTCATTTTCAGAACCTGTTACGAGTACAAGTTCATTGATGAGCAGATATTTAGTTGCGAGCTGATTTAAAATACCCGCTTCAACAAGTGAGTCATATCCTGCATCATCACTCGAGAAATAAATATCCATATCTTTGTCATTGCCCTCGATTAAATCTTCAGTCAGTGTTTCTGTATGGCCATATTGAACATCAATTTTAATATCTTCGTTATTTTCTTCAAAAAGGGTAATCAATTCGTCCATGACATGTTCGAGGCTCTGCTCGGCAGTAATATGTACGATATCGCCCTCTTCAGCGGCCGGTACTTCTTCGGTAGATTCCTTTGCCTCATCCAATGCATCTTCAGTTTCATCTTCTGTCGTCTCTTCAGTTTCCCTTGTTTCGTCAGATTCTGATTCGTTGTCAGAAGACTCGTCATTATTACTACAAGCTGCTAAAATCACGCACAGCGATAGTAAAAGTGCCCATCCGAGGACATTTTTTCTAATCATTGCGATTTCGCTCCTACTTAAAAGTTTGTATACACTTCATTATAAACATTATGAGTCTAAAACTACACCAATATATAATTATAAAGACGATAAACATTGCTTATGTATTACGTTTTGTTTTTAAACTAAAATAAAAACCTGAGATACGGTATCTCAGGTTTTTCACACATTTCACACACATTTTTTAAAACACACGATAACAAAGTTTGGATTGTTATATTTTATTTAGAATGGTAGATCATCATCGCTGATGTCTACTGGACCTTTAGAGTTTGCAAATGGATTTTCTTCTGCGTTATCCTGACGCTGCGGACTGCGTCCAGTTGACTGGTTGCCGGTTGACTGGTTTCCAGACGTCTGATTGCCGCCGTACGCATTCTGGTAAGAGTCAGCAGAGTTATAATCATTATTGCCTTGAGATTGATTACCGCTGCCTTTAGGCTCCAGGAACTGAACACTTTCACACACGACTTCAGTTACATATACTCTTTGCCCGTCTTTATTCTCGTAATTACGAGTTTGAATTCTGCCATCGATTCCTACTAAGCTGCCTTTTTTAACATACTGGTTAACGTTCTCTGCCTGTTTGCGAAAAACAACACAGTTGATAAAGTCAGCGCCTCTTTCACCATTCTGACTGGTAAAAGGACGGTTCACAGCTAAGTTGAAAGTAGCGACAGCAACATTGCTTTGACTGACTCTAAGTTCAGGGTCTCTTGTTAAGCGACCCACTAAAACTACACGGTTTAGCATGTAATCAACTCCACTCAATATTTAACTTATTTTTTAACTTCAGCTTGTTCGTCACGAACAACGATATGACGAATAATGTCATTGTTGATCTTCGCTAAGCGGTCAAACTCATCAGCTGCGGCACTGTCACCGTTATACTTGATGATTTGGTAATATCCATCTTTGAAATCTTCGATTTCGTAAGCCAGACGGCGTTTACCCCACTCTTTAGATTCGACGATTTCCGCGCCATTGTTAGTAAGAACCTCGTCAAAACGTTTAACTAACGTTGCTTTAGCTTCTTCTTCAATATCCGGGCGGATTACATATAAAATTTCATATGATCTCATCTTCTACACCTCCTTATGGTCTTTGCGGCCGAAAACACCGTTTTCAGCAAGGAATAATTTTCATTACTCACAATCAGGAATTATAGCAATAAAATCGTGTTTTTACAATAGTTATGCTGTAATTAATACTATTTACTTTTGTGACAGCTGGAAATTTGTTCAGGATTCACATGGGAAGACATCATGTGAACTCAAAGCTTCCTGGAATCATATGACAGCAGCTCATGTGAACTCAAA
>DAIPYL010000096.1:0-3773 GCA_036782755.1 Jeotgalicoccus sp.
GCGGCAGACCAAGCAGCAGTTCCGGATCAAGCACTGCAGCATCCGGCATCAGTTTAGTATCAATAATCGCGTACTTCTCTTTAGTTTCACTGTCTGTAATAACAGCCGCAATCGTCGCTTCGCTTCCCGTCCCGGCTGTTGTCGGCACTGCAACGAAGTAAGGCAGTGTTTTCCTGACTTTTAAAACACCTTTAAAACGGCTGAAATCCGTCGTGTTTTTAGCAGCGGCAATACCTGTACCTTTTGCACAGTCAATTGCGGATCCGCCTCCAAAGCCGATAATCCCGTCACAATTCTGTTCGTTATATACCTTTACTGCTTCAGCTATATTTTTCGTCGTCGGATTCGCTGTTGTTCCCTTATATATGAAATAAATAATATTTTCTTCACTCAGGCTGTCGAGCATTTTATCAAGAAGACCTGCTTTCACAATTCCTTCGTCAGTTACGATAAGTACTTTTTTTATATTCTGCTCAGTTAATTTAGGTGCAAGTTTTTCAATGCAGCCTACGCAGTTTATAACTGCCGGCGGCTGCCAGTTTAATAAGTGCGCAGTGCTTTTCATAATCCACTGATATGCGCGGCTGTATATTCTAAATAACATAGTTATCTTTCCTTCCAGATGTATCAAAATCTTTCATTACATATATTCTATATACCCATTCCTAAATTTAAGTGAGAGTAAAATGATAAAAAGATTAAATTATCCGCTAATTTTAATAAATACTATACAGTTAAACGATATAATGAAAGATGAATAACATAAGACCTGAACTTTTACCCTTGTTGGATTTCATTTTTAAGTTTGAAAAAAACTTCGGAAGATTACATTACACGGAAGGGGATGTTTAAATGGAGCTGAGCAATGTTTCTAAAAAGTACCGGAGCCATGTAGTTCTCAACGATATTAACTTTACTCTTGACTCAAATGTTACCGGATTAATTGGTAAAAATGGTGCAGGTAAAACGACGATGATGAAAATCATGTGCAGCATAATCCAAAACTACTCCGGTACAGTCACTAAAAATGATAGTGATGAGATCGGATATTTAATCGAGGAACCGAAATATTATAAAAACAAATCCGGTAAATATAACATCGAGTATTTCTCGAAAATCTACTCAAAGGATTACGATAAAGTATACATTAATTCACTGCTTGAACAGCTTGGCATGACCGGCTATGTAAATAAGAAGATGAAAACATATTCCATGGGCATGAAACAGAAACTTGGTCTCGTCATTGCTCTTGCAAGAAAACCGGAGTATTTAATTCTCGATGAACCGACTAACGGTATGGACCCTGACGGTTCGATTGAAGTACTCGGCATTATAAGAAAACTCGCTGCAGAGTACGGAATGAAAGTGCTGATTTCGAGTCATAAACTTGAAGATATTGAAGCAGTCAGCGACGATATTGTCTTTATCGACAAAGGCAAGCTCAGCAATAAAGAAAATGTCGAACAGCTGAGCACAACAGTGACCATGTCATTTGTTTTTGATATTGAAGATACTGAATTTGCATTGAATGTCATTAAAGCTTTCGATGAGAAAGCTGTTCAGACGAAGAACATCGTATCTACAACATCAGTGCATCTGCTTCAGGACATGTTAAAAGCACTGAGTGTGGAAAGTATTTATCCTGCTGATATTAACAAACATCAGCGTTCGGTTAAGGACTACTACTTCACACAAATGAAAGGCGGCGGTCAGCATGAGAATCAGTAAAATTGTGTCATATGATTTAAAGAATATAATGACGAGCTGGCTCACCTATTTTTCAATTGTACTGTGTGTACTGCCTGCATTCGGTATCGCCTACTCTGTAGCCAATTTCAAAGGACCGTTTGAAGTTATTCAGCTGACTTATTTCTTTGCATTTTTCGGTTCACTGCTCGTAGTAATTATTGCGATGCTGTCATTTACAAAAGATCTCAGTCAGAATACTATTACTCTGTTAATGAATGAAAAATCAAGCCGGATGAAATACTATATTTCAAAAGTAATTACCATCGGTGTTACTGGTCTGATTTTCGGAATCGCCGGAACACTCTCAACATATTTCCTTGCAGAGTACGCAGGACTTGAGATGTCCAATGAACTATTCTGGCAAATAACAGTACACTATATATTATATGCGCTGTTCTACGGCACATTGTTCCTGACGATCAGCACATTCTATACGAATGTACTCGCATTGTTTATTATTGCAATACTTTCTATTCTACTGCTGCCGACGCTGCTCGACGGATTGCTGATGTGGAGTGGGCTGCCTGAGTCAATCGGAACATTTATAGCAGACTGGCTGCCGCTCTACTTTATTTCGGAAACGATCGGTTCACATAACTGGATAACAGAACATTATATATCAACGATTATTGCGATTGTCTTATTCATTGTCATCGGACTGATGAGAATAAGAACAAAAGATTATTGATACAGAAAAAGTCTCCGAAGTGTACCCGGAGACTTTTCATTTAAATTGGAAATTCTTCTTTACCGGACAACTTAATTAACGACACCTGCAGCAATAGCACCACGACTACCGCTACTAAAGCGATTGTTATATGAATCGTTACCGGTGTATCAAAAAATATTGGTATAAACATCGCAAATATCACTATCATACTCAGCATTGAACCTTGTCTTTTTGATTTCAAACTGATGTATTGTTTTTCCCCGCAATTTGGACATTTTGCAGATCCATCAAGATTTGTCAACGTTCTCGCTTTATCTTTAAATGTCCATTCTGTCTGGCATTCTGTACAGCGTGCCAAATCAATCCGCTCCCCTTTAAGATAACGTTATTTTAACTGATCCCATTTCACTCATATACTCTGCTCTGTGCAGAGGTTCAGTGATTTGGTTATTCTCCAGTGCATTCTTTATTTTGCCAACGTTTGCTCCCGCAACAATTTTAGTATGTTTCGGTTCGGCCCGGTAATTAACACTCACTGATCCCATCTTGCTGAGTGCTTTTAAATCACTGTCCGGTGTCAGGTTATCCAGCGTAATCCTACCCAGTTCCGTAATTAATTTATATCTTTCAGCTTTAACACCGCCGGCAACTATCCGGCCCATTTCTGTTTCCATATAAATATTTTGGAAGTCGCTTGATTCCACTTTCAAAGAACCCATCGATGACTTAAATTCACCGTAATTCCCTGTCAGCCCTGCAGCGTTGATTCCGCCTTCTTTAGTTTTTAAGATGAATTCTTCTGCTTTAATATCACTGACAGTTACTTTGCCGTCTTTATTATTGATGTTAAGTATATCCAGTTTATGCGGCCATATAATAATAAGCTCGTCTTTTTTCAGCTGTTTGCGTTTTTTCATGAAATCAATAATCGTATTAAACTTCACATCATTCGAGCCGCTGTGATGTATTATCAGCTGGTTATTATTCGTTTCGTATTCAAGCTTTCCTTTGTGTGTATAGCTTAAAAATTTAATGCCGAATTTTTTACCTGTCTCGACCTTAATTTCCATTGCTTCACCATTAATGATGAGCTGACTGATATCAGCGTCTTTCATTTCTGCCGCAAAACTTCCGGTCACCGGCTGTCTGCCTTTTTCTTTTTCTTTCTGTATCTCAACTGGTTCTTCTGTATTTTTTTCTTCAGTTTCTTCTATAATTTCTTCAGCGATAAATTTTTCAGCAACTTTACGCGGTTCACCAAGAACCTTAAGAAGGTATTCTTCAGTATCTCCGAGTTCCATCGCTTTTTGTATCTGCATTTCAAAATCTTTTACAAGCTCCTCACGCCGATTAT
>DAIPYL010000097.1:0-3771 GCA_036782755.1 Jeotgalicoccus sp.
ACTTCTGGAATTGGCATGACATTCGCTCATATGAGTTCTAAACCTCTGGGACTGGTATGATGTTGGCTCATATGAGTTATAAATCCTTGGGAGTGATGTGATGTCCGCTCATATGTGTTCAAAGCTCTTTAAATACAATAAATACCCTTCAACAATCACTTCCAAGTGATTATTGAAGGGTTATTTTTAATTATTTATCTTTTATTTCTTTCAGATAGTCTTCCACTAGGTATCCATAACCGTAATTGGCTATATAATGAATTGTTTCTGCTTTTTTATACGGATCGTTTCTATCCTCGGTAGGGAATTTTGATTCAAATGCCATATCTGCTATATTTCTCAGCAGAATTTCCGGTTTGAATATTTTAATGTTCACTCTTATATACTTTCCATCTGCACGACTCGCATCCAGCACTGATATTTCATTATACGATGGACGCCAGTCGATAATATTTTCATAAAAGACCTTATATTCTTGGTTATGAGTCTTTAATATAAAATACTCTTCATTCTCCTGATAGGAAGTATTGTACGCTCTTCTCAGCACCAGAATTATGAGTCCGAAAAACAATGCCATACCTCCGAATACGAGGGCCATTTCTGTGACTCGTGCCAGAATGCCCATAGTTGCTCCGAGTATTGAGATGAAGGTTATAACGGTAATGATAACTAAAATTGTCCGTTCCCATTTACCTGGTCTTTGTACGTTCTTTTCATATTCAGGTTTATATACTTTCCGTCTGAGAAGTCTGACTGATATAAATACAGCAAGCACAATAATCGGTATAACTGCAAAAGTGAATATTGAACTGTTCATAACATACTCTCCATTGCTAACAGATGTTATTTATCCAGATTCAGCTTCTTCAGCTGTTCCGCTAATGCATTGTTAATTGGTTCTTCTTTTTGATTTACGTATTTGTTAACAGTCTTCTTGTCCACACGACCTTTATTTTCTTTTTTCTTCCGTGCTTCAAAGCTCGACATTTTTTCACGGTGACCGCACGTACATCTAAATACCTGTCCGTCACCTGATCCGCTCAGTGTCATTTTCTTCTTGCATTTCGGACATCTGGCGTTCGTTATCTTTTCAACGTTGCGTTTATATCCGCATTCTCTGTCCTGACATACATGAATCGTTCCTTTTTTACCTTTAACTTCAAGTAACGGCTTACCGCATTCCGGACAGTCTCTGCCTGACAGGTTATCATGTTTGAATGTTTTCTCGCTGTTTTTAATTTCTGCAACGATTTCTTTCGTATGTTCTTTCATATTTTCGATAAATTTCTGTCTGTTCATCTTGCCTGTTTCAATCTGCTCAAGCTGATTTTCCCACAGTGCTGTAGTGACAGGGGATTTTAAAATTTCAGGTGCAAGGTCTAAGAGCTGTCTGCCTTTTGAAGTCAGTTTGATTGCCTGACCGTTTTTCTCCAGATAGAAAGTATTGAACAGCTTATCGATAATATCCGCTCTTGTTGCGACTGTGCCTAATCCGCCGGATTCTGTCAGTGTTTTCTTATGTTCTTTATCCATCTGGAAGTATTTCGCAGGGTTTTCCATCGCCTGCAGCAGTGATGCTTCTGTGAATCGTGCCGGCGGTGATGTTTCTCCTGTCGTTTTCTTAACGTTTTTCACTTTAAGTGTATCGGCTTTATTCACTTCAGCTGTGATATCTGATGATTCTTCTTTATAGACGATTTTGAAGCCTTGATTTAATACTCTGTTGTATTTCGCTTCGAGCTGTTCGCCATTAATTTCCGCGGTCACTGTTGTTACTTCGTATTCATATGGCGGAAGCAGCACGCTCATAAATCTCTGTACAACAAGTTCGTATATACGTTTTTCACGTTCTGTGAAATCAGCAAGGAAAACAGAGCTTTCTGTTGGAATAATCGCATGGTGGTCGCTTACCTTATTGTCGTTAACGAAAGAGCTGTTTGTTTTCAGCGGTGCTCTTAAAATACGTGCAGCGACTTTGCTGAACTGTCCGATACCGCTGACTTCAACTCTTTCTTTAAGAGTTTCCACGATATCTTCTGAGATAAACTTAGAGTCTGTTCTCGGATATGTCAGTACTTTATGACGTTCATATAAAGCCTGCATCGTCTGCAGGGTTTCTTTTGCAGACATGCCGAAAATCTTGTTAGCATCTCTCTGCAGCTCAGTTAAGTCATACAGGCCCGGAGCAAATTGTTTCTTCTCTTTCTTCTGAACGTCTTTAACAGTTAATACATCAGCACTCAGTTTTTTACTGACGCTGTCGATTTTTTCTTCATCGAAAGTAGAGTAGCCGTTGCCGTCTGTCCATTTGAAAGTCAGTTTGTCAGTAATGACATCCATGCCGTAAAATGTTTTCGGTTTAAAGTTTTTAATGACTTCTTCACGCGCCTGAATAATTGCCAGTGTCGGTGTCTGTACACGTCCGCAGTTCAGCTGTGCGTTGTACTTCGTCGTTAATGCACGTGTCGCGTTTAATCCGACATACCAGTCAGCTTCACTTCTTGCAGCGGCAGCCTGATACAGATTGATGTATTTGTTTCCGGGCTGAAGATTTTTAAATCCGTTCGCAATCGCTTTGTCAGTCACTGAAGAAATCCAGAGACGTTTAACCGGTTTGTTCACTTTCGCATAATCCAGAATCCAGCGGGCAACGAGCTCACCCTCACGTCCGGCATCTGTAGCGATAATAATCTCATCAACATCCTGACGTTTCAGCTGCGACTGCACAGCTTTGAACTGCTTCGTCGTTTTCGGAATATGTGTCAGCTTTAATGGAGCCGGCATCATAGGGAGATCGTTTAAATCCCACTTCTGATATTTCGTATCGTATTTTTCAGGATCCTGGAGCGTTACTAAATGTCCAAGTGCCCATGTCACAATATATTTATTTCCTTCTAAATAACCATTACCTTTTTTACTGCAGTCCAGTACACGCGCAATATCACGTGCCACTGAAGGTTTTTCAGCAAGTACAATACTTTTTGCCAAAAATATTCATCCTCTCGTTCGTTCTATATATTTGTTAATTATACTGGTTTTTCACAAAAAAACATACCGCGGGCAGTCGCCCGCGGTATGTTTCATTATTAAAGATTGTTACCTATTTAAGTTCATATGACCATGTCCACTCATAACCATCCGAATAAAAGTGGTAAACGTATTTGTCATCTGAAATTTTGAAATCATAAGCGCCGTCTTTAACCGGCTTCTCATCTAAAACATCAGGATTGTTATGCACTAAATCAATTAACTCTTCGTCAGTGTATTCTTCGCCGGTTTCGTCATATTCCCAAGTCCATGCATTTCCGTCATAAGTGAAGTTGAACTCATGTCCGTCACGAACAAAGTTATAATCGTAAGGTTCGTCTTTAAGCGGTGTTTTATCTAATGTTTTCGGGGCGTACTGAGTCATTGCAACAAGGCTGTCTTCGTCAGTTTCTATTCCGCCATATGGCCCGTTAATAAGTGCATATTCTTCATCAAAAATTGGTGCAATCATTTCATTATATTCTGCCTGAGTCATTTCCCCGGCTTGTTGTTGATCTGATAGTTCGGAAATTCTGTTCTGTTGTTCCTGAGGCATCCAATCGTAACTGTAAGCGCCGTCTGACCATCCGTCACCGTCAAGGTCATTTTGAGAATCCGTTACTGTTCCCCATACCGTTTTTGCGCCATCTACTTCAATTTCGTCCGCTTGTGCTGTGCCATTTACGCCAGTAAACGCTACTGCTCCTGCGACTAATAATGAACTCAATAAAGTTACTTTCTTCA
>DAIPYL010000098.1:0-3702 GCA_036782755.1 Jeotgalicoccus sp.
GGGTACTACTCCCACTCAATAGTTGCCGGCGGTTTGCTCGTAATATCATAAACCACACGGTTGATGTGTTTCGATTCATTTACCAGACGTTTGGATATTTTTTCCAGCACATCCCAGTCAATTCTCGCAAAGTCACTTGTCATACCGTCGATGCTCGTTACAGCTCTGATTCCAATCGTATAGTCATACGTTCTGTAATCGCCTGTAACACCGACTGAACGGATATTCGGCAGCACCGTGAAGTATTGCCAGATTTCTCTTTCAAGTCCTGCTTTCGCAATTTCATCTCTTAAAATCCAGTCACTTTCTCTGACAATTTCAAGTTTTTCTTCCGTAATTTCACCAAGGATACGAATGCCAAGTCCCGGACCCGGGAACGGCTGTCTCCATACTAAGTGTTCAGGTATTCCCAGTTCAACACCAAGTTCGCGTACTTCATCTTTGAACAGCGTATTTAACGGTTCAATCAGTTCAAACTGCATGTCTTCGGGCAGTCCGCCTACATTGTGGTGCGATTTGATTGTCGTTGCTGTTTCCGTACCCGATTCAATAATGTCAGTGTAGAGTGTACCCTGTGCAAGGTAATCTACTTCTGTAAGTTTAGATGCTTCATCATCGAATACGTAAATAAATTCGTTACCGATAATTTTACGTTTCTGCTCCGGATCTGATACACCTTTAAGTTTAGACATAAAACGGTCTTTCGCGTCTACTTTAATGATGTTCATATTGAACCCTTCACCAAACTGCTCCATAACCATGTCCGCTTCACCTTTACGCAGAAGTCCGTGGTCTACAAAGATACATGTCAGCTGGTCGCCGATTGCTCTGTGAAGCAGCACAGCTGTTACTGATGAATCCACACCGCCGCTCATCGCACATAAGACTTTTTTGTCGCCGACTTGTTCACGGATTTTATCGATTTCTATATCGATAAAGTTATCCATCGTCCATTCGCCTGTACAGTCACAGATATCACGGATAAAGTTCTTCAGGAACTGCTCGCCATTGTGAGTGTGTTTGGATTCCGGATGGAACTGCACACCGTAAAATGGTTTTTCATCGTGTTTAACTGCAGCATTCGGGCAAAGGTTAGTCTGTGCAATCACAGAGAAGTCGTCGCCTAACTGCGTTACTTTGTCGCCGTGGCTCATTAATACTGTTTCAATTGTGTCCCAGCCCTTAAAGATATCCACTTCGTTATTCAGGTTCATTTCAGTAACGCCGGATTCTTTTTGATCCGAGTTTACCACTTCTCCGCCGTTCAGCTGCATCATCAGCTGCATGCCGTAGCAGATTCCAAGTACTGGAACACCCAGGTCAAAGACCGCAGGGTCTACTGTAAATGCATCTTCTGCATATACAGAACGCGGTCCGCCTGACAGAATAATTCCTTTTGG
Source organism: Jeotgalicoccus sp. (assembly GCA_036782755.1). Classification (GTDB taxonomy): domain Bacteria; phylum Bacillota; class Bacilli; order Staphylococcales; family Salinicoccaceae; genus Jeotgalicoccus. Next base: position 1,401 of record DAIPYL010000098.1, read on the forward strand.
TTCAAGTTCTTTAATTTCTTCGATTGTGATACTCGGGTTGTGCAGCTCACTGTACACGCCAAGTTCACGAATACGGCGTGTAATTAACTGGTTATACTGACTGCCGTAATCAATTACTAAAATAAGTTCCTGCTCTTTAGCCATTTCCATGAAAGAATTACTCCTTATATACTGTAGTTTGGTGCTTCTTTTGTAACCTGTACGTTGTGCGGATGACTTTCAATCAGACCTGCTCCTGTAATTTTAACGAATTGTGCCTCTTCTCTTAATGCTTTAAGATCTGCACTTCCAGTGTAACCCATACCTGAACGCAGTCCGCCTAAAAGCTGGTAAACTGTTTCTGCCAGAGGTCCTTTGTATTCCGTACGTCCTTCGATACCTTCCGGAACGAATTTCTTCGTTTCAGTGTCTTCCTGGAAGTAACGGTCTTTAGAACCCTGTTCCATTGCACCAAGTGAACCCATACCGCGGTATGTTTTGTAGCGGCGTCCCTGGAACATTTCAGTTTCTCCCGGAGATTCTTCAGTACCTGCTAAGAGGCTTCCAAGCATTACAGCATGTCCGCCTGAAGCTAATGCTTTAACGATATCCCCTGACAGTTTAATACCGCCGTCTGCAATAATTGACTTGCCGTGTTTACGAGCTTCAGTTGCTGCATCGTATACTGCTGTAACCTGCGGTACACCAACACCTGTAACAACACGTGTTGTACAGATTGAACCTGGACCGATACCGACTTTAACTACGTCTACACCTGCTTCGATTAAAGCGCGTGTACCTTCAGCTGTTGCTACGTTTCCTGCGATTAAAGTCGTATCCGGGAACTTGCTGCGGATATCTTTAATTGCATCCAGAACACCCTGCGAATGTCCGTGTGCAGTATCGATAACAAGTGCATCAACGCCGCCCTGGATTAATTCTTCAGCACGTTTTTCTGTTTCTTTTGCGATACCGATTGCCGCTGCAACAAGAAGTCTGCCCTGATTGTCTTTTGCAGCATTCGGGAATTCGATTACTTTTTCAATATCCTTAATCGTAATTAATCCCTGCAGTACATAGTTGTCATCAACCAGCGGTAATTTTTCAATACGGTGTTTTTGTAAAATACGTCCTGCATCTTCCAGTTTCGTCCCGACCGGTGCAGTAATCAGATTATCTTTTGTCATAACCTCTTCGATTGTCATTGAGAAGTTTTCGATAAAGCGCATATCTCTGTTCGTAATAATACCAATCAGTTTTTTCTCCTCCGGATTGTTAACGATAGGCACGCCCGAAATTCTGTATTTGCTCATCAGATGTTCTGCTGCAAATACCTGCTCTTCTTTCGTCAGGAAGAACGGGTCTTTAATTACACCGTTTTCCGAACGTTTAACTTTTTCTACTTCATCACGCTGACGTTCGATAGACATGTTCTTATGAATAACTCCAAGACCGCCCTGGCGTGCAATCGCGATCGCCATTTGAGATTCAGTCACTGTATCCATTCCCGCACTGATTAAAGGAATGTTTAACTTCAGATTTGGTGCCAGTTGGACACCTAAATCAACCTCTTTAGGTAATACTGCTGAATGAGCCGGCAGAAGTAATACATCATCAAATGTAAGTCCTTCTTTTTTAAACTTATCTTCCCACATAAAAAACTGCCTCCTGGTTATAATAATTTGTCGTATGCTGCATCTGGTATAAAATATTAATTTCCCTATTATAACAAAAACCGAACTGTCAAACAATAAAGTGAACTTGATAAATATGTCTTATTATAAAACACTATCGAACGATATGAAAGGCTCTCTTAATGTTCGGAATTTTATGAATTCAGTGTCGTGATGAAAGTTTGAGAAATTCTTCCCGGGGAATAGATGAATAACAAAATCTTCAGTTAGAGGTGAACATAATGCAATACATTGAAAAGTATACTTCATTAGATGATATTTTAGAAAGAATTGACCTGCTTAAACAGGAAGAAAACTACTACGAGGAAGACTTCAATATTTTAGGGCTCGATGAACTTGAACCTGACTGGACTGATTATATGGGCTGTACGTACAACCCCCATTCAAACAGTATATCTTTTAAAGATTTCTTTACTCAGAATGTAAAAGCAAAGGATTTCCTGCACAATTCGGGACTGAGCCCGGATCTGGTGAAAACTCATTTAAAGACTCTGGAAGAAGGAAAGTTCCTGCTGGCATTTAATGATAAATCATTACAGCGTGATATAGAGCGCAGCAGTGTCGAGGCGGATATAGAAAAAGGACCAGGAGATAATTTATAATTATCTCCTGGTTTTTTTATAGTAAAA
>DAIPYL010000099.1:0-3616 GCA_036782755.1 Jeotgalicoccus sp.
TAATAAGTTTCTGTACGGACTGTGAGGATTTTATAAAAACAGTAAATGCTTTTATCCGTGCTTCTCTTTCGTTCATGTCTGCACCTCCTTCTACTAGTTCATTTTTAAATATATTAAATTTAATCTATTCGTAGTATAAACCTTCGAAATCGAAATATCAAGTATAATATATTAAATTTAATATACTTTTCAAAGCTCAGTTATCTGAATATTTATTGTTTTCTAATATTAATTGTGATAATGTTATGAAAAAATTACTTTTACTATAAAGAAGGTTTGAAATGATTACCCTAAAAGAATTAACGACAATTAAAGAACTTGAACAGATGGAACTAATAGAACAGGGTGTCTGGGACATGTCGCCACTTCCTATTCACCAGACACTGACTGCAATTAAAAACGGCGGCATTATAATCGGTGCCTTTGATGATAATAAAATTATCGGTTTCAGTTATGCCTTTGCAGGTTTTAAAGACGGTCAAACATATCTATGTTCTCATATGCTTGGAATAGAAGAGGATTATCGTTCCAAAAAAATAGGAGAACAGATGAAACAGAAACAGCAGGAAATCGCAATTCGAAAAGGCTATAAAGAAATTCACTGGACATATGATCCGCTGGAAACACGCAATGCATATTTAAATTTAACTAAACTGAATGGCATTTGTTCCGTTTATATGGAGAATGCATACGGAGAAATGCAAGATGGATTAAATAAAGGTCTTCCATCAGACCGCTTCGAAATCCACTGGCATATTAAAAGTGAACATGTTTCCAGAAAAGAAATTCCTGATTACCTTAGCGCTGTTGCCTTAAATAAAGTCAGCGTCTCCGATAATCTGCCATTCATTACAATGTTTCACAATGAACAATACAAGGCGGATGTCTATTCTCTTGAAGTCCCAAAAGATTTTCAGAATGTTAAATCTAAAAATCAGGCACTTGCCTTGGAATGGAGAATGAGTACCAGAAAAATATTTCAGGAACTTTTTGCCGCAGGCTATGCCGCAGTGCATTTAATTCCCGGGAAATATACTGCTAAATACATATTCGTAAAGACTGACACATTAAAACTTGGAGGCCATAAATAATGAATATCGAAAAAATTACAATCAGACAGCTGCAAATGGATATGAAATCACCTTTTACTACGAGTTTCGGAACTTTTAAGAAGAAAGAGTTCCTGTTATTAGAAGCAGTTGACAAAGACGGTACTGTCGGCTGGGGAGAATCAGTGGCGTTTAACGTTCCTTTTTACAGTGAAGAAACAGTAATGACAAACTGGCACATGCTTGAAGATTTTTTAATACCGCTTATTTTACATAAGGAAATCGTGCACCCGGGCGAAGTAAATGAAATTTTCGCACCCATTCGTAAAAATAACATGGCCAAGTCCGCACTGGAGGGGGCAATTTGGGACATTTATTCTCAGCAGACCAACCAGTCTCTGGCCAGTGCGCTCGGGGGGTCCAGGGAAACTATCGATGTCGGCATCAGTATCGGCATCCAAAATTCAGTTGAAGAACTTGTTGAAATTGTAGACGGCTTCGTTAAAGAAGGTTATAAGCGTATTAAAGTTAAGATCAAGCCTGATTGGGATATTGAGGTTATGCGGACACTGCGTGAAACATTCCCGGATGTGGAGATTATGGCCGATGCCAATTCAGCATATTGTCTGGATGATACAGCATTATTAAAGCAGCTGGATGAGTTTAATCTGATGATGATTGAACAGCCGCTGGCATCGGATGACATAATTGATCATGCTCAATTACAAAAAGAGCTTAGTACTCCAATCTGTTTAGATGAAAGTATTCACTCTCTTGAAGATGCAAGAAAAGCTGTGGAACTTGGCAGTACTAAAATAATTAACATTAAAATTGGACGTGTAGGCGGGTTGACTGAAGCTGTAAAGATTCATGACTACTGTAAAGAAAACAATATTCCTGTATGGTGCGGCGGTATGCTCGAATCAGGTATCGGCAGAGCACATAATGTAGCATTAACAACGTTATCAAACTTTACGTTGCCAGGTGATACAGCGAGCTCCAGCCGCTACTTTGAGAAAGATATAATCGAACCGGAAGTCGTTGCTGCAGACGGGTTGATTGAAGTTCCAAAAGAAGCAGGTATTGGTTATAAAGTTAACCGCGACACGGTGGAATCATACACAATCGCTAAAAAAGAATATAAATAGAGCAAAGGGACGATATTATGAAAAAAAGTTTTCAAATAGGCAGTGCCTTTGTTGGACTGATTGTCGGGGCAGGATTCGCTTCGGGCCAGGAAGTTATGCAGTATTTCACTAGTTTTGGAATATGGGGAACCGCCGGAGGTATAGTGACAACAGCTTTATTTATTTTTCTTGGATACACATTTGCACAGCTCGGCACAAATCTGAAAGCAAACTCTCATAAAGAAGTACTGTATTATATAGGCGGACGTTTTGTCGGACCTGTTCTTGATATTGTAATTACATTCTTCCTCTTTGGAGTCGCAGTAGTAATGTTTGCAGGTGCCGGCTCAACTTTTAATCAAATGTTCGGTGTCAGCCCTGTAGTCGGCAGTATTATAATGGCGGCGATTGTAATTTCAACCTTACTGCTGAATACAAATAAAATTATTGGGATTATCGCTACCATAACACCGTATTTAATTGCAGTTATTTTCGTTATTTTAATCTATTCCATTTTTACAATGGACCTGTCGCTCACTGAAGCTGATGAGTTGGCTAGACAGCAGCCATCGGCGACATCTAACTGGCTGTTAAGCGCCTTTCTTTATGTGTCATACAATCTTGCTGCCGGTGCCGCATTGCTGATTATTATGACCGGCAATGAGAAAGATAAGAAAGTAGCGAGTATGGGCGGTATACTGGGCGGTTTCATACTGGGAATGCTGATTATCCTGATTCATATCGCTATGTTCGTAAGAATTGATGTTGTTGCAGGCAAGGATATGCCTACTCTGGAACTTGCCAGCCAGATTCATCCTGCAGTCGGCATCCTGACTGCGATTGCACTTCTCGGTATGATTTATAATACTGCTGTCGGAATGCTGTATTCGTTTACAGTCCGTTTTACCGCACCCGAAAGTAAAACCTATCGTCCGGCAGTTATTGTGATAGGTTCACTTGGATTTATTGCCAGTTTAATCGGTTTTACAACATTGGTTGGAAGTGTCTATGTAGTAATGGGCTATCTTGGCTTTGCATTAATAGTTCTGGCTGTAGCTGCCTGGCTTCGAAAGCCGCAGGACAACTAATTTTATTGGAGGATTTATTGACTATGATTAATAAACTACTGGCAGATTATAATGCTGAACTGAATTACGACGGAATCGATGGAGAACGTCTTGCTGAACGTCTCGATGCAATATCAAAAATCGGTGTACTTCCAACAGGCGGTGTCAGCCGTCCTGGCTTTTCTAAAGAAGAAAAACAGGCTAAAGCGTTAGTGGCGTGCTGGATGAAAGCCGCCGGTCTTACCGTCGAAACTGATGCTGCCGGTAATGTTTTTGGCAGGCTAGCAGGCAAAGATGATTCTCAGTCTGTTGCGTCAGGTTCTCACGTTGACACTGTACCTGCTGGAGGTAATTTCGATGGAGTTCTCGGTGT
>DAIPYL010000100.1:0-3586 GCA_036782755.1 Jeotgalicoccus sp.
GTGAAGCTGTTATTATCGTTCAGTATTTCGCCGTAGACAATGGGATTGCCGCCTGTTTCCATCAGCCGGGCAGAAATACCGAGTGTTTCCATATATATTTTCAGCACATCGGCACACTGTTTAATTTCTTCTGAATCCGTGCTGATACTCTTAATTTCCAGCAGATTAAACAGCGCGTTCAGGTAATCGTCACTGTGAGCTTTAATATACTCATCCATTTCTTTAAGTGTCATGTCAGTTCCCCTTTATGAAATAATACTACTGTCATCATACAAAGAAACTATATATTATTCAGAATATTAAATCAATATAATGTTTCGGTTACCGTCATATTTTTTCAAACTTCAAAAGGACAAAAATAAAAACAAAAAAATATGCCCCGCCTAAAGTCATAATTTACTATCAATAAATTACTTTACGCGGAGCACAGCGTTTCATATTATTTTTTCAGTGATTATTTGTTACCGTAAAAATGCTGCCATGCTTCCAGTATGCCGTCGGCATACGGGTAATTTGCTCGAAACAGCTTATCTGTTCCTTTTAAGTCCGCAAGTTCCGGACGTGCATTCGAGACAATAACTGCGGGGTAACCCGCCTGCAGCATATCCAGATCATTGCCTGAATCTCCGGCGACAAGGACATTCGTATCCTTATCTGCATACTTATTAATTAAAAACTTAAGGGCTTCCCCTTTCCCGCCGCCCTTAGGCAGGATATCCACATCCCGGTTGGAACTGAAGATATAAGTATGGGGAATGCCGTGTTTCATCAGTGCTTTTTTCAGCGCTTTAGCAGGGCCAGGTCCTTCGGAATAAAAGGACACTCTTCTTTTATTTGGAAGGTCCTGAACGGTCAGTCCCGCAATATTCTCTCCCGCTTCAAGAATTTTTTCCGGATACCATGCTTCCGACATTTTCTTTTTCCATTCTTCATCTTCTTTAAAATGAGGTCCTGCGTAAATGACGGTCCCGACATCTGTAATTAAAAAGTCCGGGGTCGGCAGTGATTCTTCGTAAATCAGCTGGGCAACCGAAGCCCGGTGCCGCCCTGTGATATAAGTCAGGGATACTGCCTCTTCCAGTGTTTCATAGTGAGCTAAAAGCCGTTTTAAACTATTTTGGTCTCCGACTAAGGTCCCGTCAAGATCCGTCGCTAAGAGATGGTGAATACTCTTCATCATAAATCACCTCGTATAAGTCCTGCATCAATCTTGCGATAGACGGCCAGGTAAATAGTAATGCCCCGCGTTTTAAAGCTTCTTCTCCCAGTTCTTCCGCCAGGTGACGCTCTTCTGCCAGTGTACACATAGCACGGGACAGTGCCTTCGCATTTTCAGGCGGAACAAGGATACCTGTTCTTCCATTCCGGACGACGTCCTGCAGTCCGCCGACTTCAGATGCGATTACCGGGGTGCCGCAAGCCTGAGCTTCGGCTGCCACCATACCGAATGATTCATAGTAGGACGGCACAACCACTGCGGTTGTCCTTGAGAATAAGTTGGCCAGTTCCTTTTGTGACTGCGGTCCTAAGAAAGTCACTTTGTCTTCGATACCATTCACAGCTTCACATAGATCCGGAATAACAGGCAGATGTGTGTTTGGATCAATATCATTGTCATCTCCGCCCGCAAGAATCAATTCTGCTTTATGTCCTTCCTTGACAAACTTGCGGAATGCTTCAAGCAACGTAAACAAACCTTTAGTTTCCGCGAAACGTCCGGCGTAAACAAAGAGCGGATCTGCCGGCGGTCTTCTGCGCTGTATTTCCTCAAATGTTTTCGCCACACCGATAGGGATTACAGCCACAGACGAGTCGGCACCTGCAAAGTCCCTAATCATGAGTTTTTCCGTCGGTGTCGTCGCGATAACCCGGTCTGCCTGCTTAAGAATTTTTCTTTCAGCACTGAGACGTCTTTCTTCACGTTCTCCTGTCGCTGCCGCTTTAGCGATACCGAGAGAATGGGAAGTATGCACAAGCGGAGTGCCGAATTCCTTTTTCACAGCCAGTCCGAGCAGCCCGGACATCCAGTAGTGAGTATGCACAACGTCATATTCTTTTAAATTAAGTAAAGTCTTCATTTCTGAATAAAATGTATCCAGAATATCTGCGATTTCCGCCTTCGGCACAAAACCCTTTCTGCCGGCCGCAACGCGGATGACACGGCAGGACTTGCCGAAATGTTCAATTTGCGGTGCAGTTTCATCGCTCCAGTGAGTGACGACATCTATTTCGAGATCTCTTTCGCTGAGATAAGTCGCCAGCCGTTTAACATAGTTGTTCTGGCCGCCTGCCTGTTCGCCCCCGAGTTCAGCAAGCGGATCCCCGTGATCTGAGATAAATAATACTTTTTTAACATTCAAATGCAATTCCCCCTGTCAATACTCAGATATTTTATAAGATAATATAAAAATATATCCTAATATTGCTTAGTGCTGACTCTATAAATACCCCTTAGCGTCAAGGTTTAAACAAAGACCGAGTAAAATACTATGAATCGGGTATAAATATAAAAAGCATCAAAGATGAACATAAAGGAGCAGATAGGAATGAAATTAAAAACATATAAATGGCATGAATCTCTCTTCATCAAACTTAAAATAAATGCAGCACGGATTACGGCGAATCTGCTGCCGAAAAATAAACAGCCGATTGTACTTACCGGCGGAAATTTAGGAGAAAAATACGAAGATAATATATCAGTGTTTCATACTTATCTGGTTAAAAACCGACCGGATTTAAAGACTTACTGGATGTATGATCAAAAGACAGACTATGTGCAGAAAGAAAATATTCCGAATGCTGTGCCGCTCGGCAGCTTTAAAAATTATCTGCTGTTTTTCAGAGCGGACTATAGCTTCCACGGGCATTCTATTATTTATGACCTGGCCCCGGATATTGAGAATTACATCCATCTGAATAAAAAAACAGTCATGACACATATCAGCCACGGCATTGAAGGCTTTAAAAAGATTTTAATTCAGGAAGAAGACAAACCCCTCCTCCGCCGGACGGACTACTTTAACTGTGCGTCGAACTATGAACGGAATATTAAATTAAATGGCTGGAAATTCCCTGAAGATAAATTAATCACGACGGGTATGGCGCGCTTTGACCGGCTGCGGGCGGATAATCCAGCTAAACAGGTGAAAAATATTATGCTGATGATGACCTGGAGAGAATGGCTGTTTGATTTGACCGAAGAAGAATTTAAGAACAGCGACTATTTTAAGAGTATGCAGACACTGCTAAATGCTCCGGAGCTTAACAGACTGATTGAAGCTAAGGGGCTGAATATAAAAGTGGTCCTGCATCCTTTTATGAAAAATTATGAAGAGTATTTTAAAACTTTGGAAGGCGGAGACAGTATTTCGTTTGTCACGTTTGATGACGTGTCGATTAAAGAAGAAGTAATTGAAGCGGATATGCTGCTTACGGACTATACAAGTGTCTCTTGGGATTTTTTATATCAAAATAAGCCGATTATTTTTTATATGTTTGACCAGGAAACACTGGAACAAGAACGCGGTACCTATCTCGATCTCGATAAGGACCTGTACGGCTATAAAGCAGAAAATACAGAAGAAGT
>DAIPYL010000101.1:0-1333 GCA_036782755.1 Jeotgalicoccus sp.
ATACATTATTTTGCGGTGGATAATAGAGGGAGTTTGGGAGGTGTGTTGGGCCTTTTTGCGCTCATGCGGTCGATAATCTGCTTTCGACCTGATGTGTAAGCTGCAAGCGGTTGATAATTGTGAATCAACCTGATGTAGGACGTTCATCCGGTCACAGATCATCATGTAACCGCATGTGAAGTCCTCATCCGGTCAATAAGTGTTATTTAACCGCATGAGCAAACTTAAAAATGATAATTAGCAAATTATTTAGGATAACTTATAATTTTATCTTTGTATCTTTGATTTTTAGTCGTCAATAATGCTGCGCTGAAATCGTAATACTTAAATATATGTTCTGCACTTCGTCCTTTTTTCTCAAGAACACAATGCTTATTTAATAATCTGCCGACAGCTGATCTTTTAAGCTGATTATCTGTCAGATGAAGAATCGATTTTTTTGTGACCGGTTTGTTATAGAATAAAAATTTGTGGTCGCTTACAGTACGTAACAAATGAGTTTCATTGGTCTCAGTCGTTCCGCAGTTACTGCATATAAAATGAAAACGTGTTTTTATCAGCTCAAAGCTCTTGCACTCACCGCAATAGAACCCTAATTTAAGTCGGGATATATCTGCTTTTTCATTAAAATACATATTACTGACTCTGTATTTATTTATGATATTGGCAATTTTCTTCGCTTTCTCCCCTCTTTGACCATTATTCAGATTTTGAAGGTAACTTCTCAAGTGACTCCGAACAATCGTTTTATTCCATATATCATCATTGTCACTTGTTAGTCTGAAATCATCGTTAATAAAAATTAAGGCACCTGTCACTTCAAAGTTCACTGCAGAGCTTTTGCTTATTTTCATCAATTTTCCTTGAGCTCTTCTTAACTGTGCAAAAGCATCATCTTCCAGCAGATAACCATTTCGATACCAATTATCTTTTGAATAATGAAAATCTCCCTGGAAGTTCTTAATTTCATTCACCGTCACCTGATTATCAGTAATCGCAATACTGTCATACTGCGTTGTCGTATTACCTACTTTCAGATAAACATCTCTGAAAATATATGCATTCGAATGACCAGTTTCATTGAAAATTTTATCGTACAGACATTCACCTTCGTAACCTTTTTTCACAATCTCCATTTGATATTTTTCTGCAGCTGTTAATTCTGTTCTCGCCGAAAGTGCATTGTAGTATAAAAGTTCCACCGGCATTTCCCGATTATTAATAAACATTCCATCTCCTCCTAAAATATAAAAAGTATCTCTTACCCTATATATAGGTGAAAATGGCGATTTCCTTTTAAATCATTCATGTTTAATCAAAAATAGCAAAACTG
>DAIPYL010000101.1:1433-3423 GCA_036782755.1 Jeotgalicoccus sp.
AACAAAAAAGACCAGAGACTCCCGTCTCTGATCTTTTTATTTTGCGTATTCTATGGCCCTCATCTCGCGGACAACTGTCACTTTTATGTGTCCTGGATACTGCAGTTCATCTTCTACTCGTTTCTTAATGTCTCTTGCAAGACGGTGTGCTTTTAAGTCGTCGATATCTTCAGGGCTGACCATTACGCGGATTTCGCGGCCAGCCTGAATTGCAAATGTTTTTTCTACGCCATCGTAGCTTTCTGCAATCTGCTCGAGTCTCTCTAATCGTTTAACGTAGTTTTCCAGCGTTTCACGACGCGCGCCTGGGCGTGCTGCAGAGAGTGCATCTGCTGCTGCTACGAGAATTGAAATGACACTTGTCGGTTCAACATCACCGTGGTGTGACTGAATCGCATTAATAACCGTATCCTGTTCTTTATAACGGGTTGCGAGTTCGACTCCGATTTCTACGTGGGAGCCTTCAATTTCGTGGTCGATTGCTTTACCGATGTCGTGCAGCAGTCCTGCACGGCGGGCTAAAGCGACATTTTCGCCGAGTTCGCTCGCAAGTATACCTGCGAGGTAGCCGACTTCAATCGAATGCTTAAGCACATTTTGTCCGTAACTTAAGCGGTATTTCATCTTACCTAAGTGTTTTGCAAGTTCAGGATGAAGATTGTGAATATCGAGTTCAAACGCTGCAGCTTCACCTGCGTCACGAATTTCAGTTTCCATATTGCGGCGTGCTTTATCCACCATTTCTTCAATGCGTCCAGGGTGAATGCGGCCGTCCTGCACAAGTGCTTCAAGTGCGCTCTTCGCAATTTGTCTTCTGATTGGATCGAATCCTGACAGAATTACTGCTTCAGGTGTGTCGTCGATAATAAGGTCGACACCTGTCAGTGTTTCAAGCGTTCTGATGTTTCGTCCTTCACGGCCGATAATGCGGCCTTTCATTTCATCGTTCGGTAATGTGACTACTGATACCGTAGACTCACTGGTGTATTCGGCTGCGTAACGCTGCGCTGTAAGAGCGAGCAGTTCACGCGCTTCTTTGTCTACTTCCCGATTTGCTTTTTCTTTCTTTTCTTTAACCATTACAGCCATATCATGTGACAGTTCGTGTTCTACCTGAGAGAACATTTCCTGACGTGCTTCGTCGCGCGTCAATCCGGAGATACGGGATAATTCTGTTTCTTGCTGACTTATTTTTTCATTAATCTCATTATCCTTGGCATCAACCATTTGCTGTTTTTCTTCAATTTTAGCTTCTTTGTTTTCCAGCATGTCATCTTTCTTATCGAGTGATTCACTCTTCTTGTCAAGCGATGTTTCACGCTGCAATAATCTGTTTTCAAACGCTTTCAAGTCGTTGCGCTGAGTATTCATTTCGCTGTCAAAAGCTTCTTTCAGATTTTGGTTTTCTTCTTTCGCTTCGAGCAGCTTTTCTTTCTTCAGGTTTTCGGATTCCTTTTTAGCTTCGTTTATAATATGCTCAGCTGAAGTCCTTGCCTGACGCTGCTTGTTAGTCAATATATTATTGACAATAAAATATCCGATAACAACACCCAGAATAATACCGATTAGGATAAAGAGAATGTCTATTAAGTCCACAATAAACACCTCCCTAACTAAGGTTCTAAAGTGTGTTAAATATAATATGAGTTTTAATTAAAATATTATATAATTCAATTCTAAATATAATCATAAAGAAAATCAAGCACGAGTATTTATAATACCGGTGCTTGATTCAAAGAACTCAACGTTAATCAGAGTTTAAATATTATTTTAGTTCGTTCTCGTCAAATAAACCTGCGTCTTCTTCAGATTCTTTGCCTGTTTCCTCTTCAGGAACATCTTCGCCGAAGCCGAGTGCAGAACGTAATTTGCGTTCGATTTCCGCAAACAGTTCCGGGTTTTCTTTCAGTGTCTTCTTGGCATTTTCTTTACCCTGGCCAAGTCGTTCGCCGTTGTAAGAATACCAGGCACCGCTTTTCTCAACGATGTC
>DAIPYL010000102.1:0-3422 GCA_036782755.1 Jeotgalicoccus sp.
ATATAGTTAGTTTAAATTAAATAATCAAATAACTTACTTTCTTATCAAGAGAGATGGAGGGACTGGCCCTATGAAATCTCGGCAACAGACATTATGTACTGTGCCAAATCCTGTAGCAGCATGCTAAAAGATGAGAAGAGCGAATATACATTGGCCTCTTCTTATATTTTAAGGAGAGGTTATTTTCTTTTTACAAAGAATGTATATCTGGTTTTTAAAAACACCGGTCATATACTGGTGTATTTTTATTACATTTTTTAATTCATACTATTTAACTATGTTTAAGGAGCGTTTTCAATGATTGAGTTTATCGATGTAGACAAAACATATCACGGCAACGATGCACCGATTCATGCATTGGACGATATTAATCTCAAAGTGAACACGGGAGAAATTTACGGTGTTGTCGGCTACAGCGGGGCAGGAAAAAGTACACTGATCCGCTGCGTTAATCAGCTGGAGAGTGTATCTGCCGGGCAGGTTATTGTTGACGGAAAAGATTTAACAGCACTTGAGCCGGCGGAACTGAGAGTAACAAAAAAACGTATCGGAATGATTTTCCAGCATTTTAATCTGTTAAATTCAAAAACAATCTATACGAATGTCGCTATGCCGCTACTTTTAAATAAGACGCCTAAAAATGAAATTAAAAAACGTGTCTCGGAATTACTCGAGTTCGTCGGCTTGTCTGACAAAGCTTCACAGTACCCCGACCAGCTGTCGGGTGGACAGAAGCAGCGTGTCGGCATTGCCCGGGCACTCGCAACTAATCCTTCCATTCTTTTGTGTGATGAAGCAACGTCAGCTCTTGATCCGCAGACAACTGAATCTATTTTGGAACTGCTGAGAATGATTAATAAGGAATACAACATTACGATTTTGCTGATTACTCATGAAATGTCGGTGATCCGGGATGTCTGCCATAAAGTCGCAGTCATGGAAAACGGAAAAATTATTGAACGCGGTTCGGTATTCGATGTGTTCACGAATCCGCAGACTGAAACCGGCAGAAGATTCGTGAATACGGTCATGCAGACGGAGTTGCCGAATTACGTTGAAGAGCTGATTGAAGACAGCGGCAGCAGCCAGTTTATTTACAGAATTAACTTTATCAGCAAGCTCGCTGTAAAGCCGTATCTGTCACAAATCAGCAAACTGTATGACCTTGATGTCAACGTGCTGTTCGGCAACATTACGGAACTGCAGGGCGTACCGTTCGGCAATTTAATCGTTCAGTTCGACGGTGCTGAAGACGAACTCAAAAAAGCACTGCTTTATTTAGACGAAAACAATGTTCAATACAGTGAGGTGAATACATATGCTGGTTAGCTGGAGTACGATACTCGAAGCCTTTTTAGAAACTGTGCAGATGGTCAGTATTTCATTTATCTTTTCAGTCATACTCGGCCTGCCGCTCGGTATTTTGCTATATGTCACAAGACCCGGTCAGATTTTAGAAAATAAAATCGTATTTACAATATTGAACGGTGTCATTAACGTGTTCCGTTCATTGCCGTTCATCATTCTGCTTGTAGCGATTATTCCTGTGACGAAGTTTATCGTCGGGACATCAATCGGAACTGAAGCAGCAATTGTACCGATGGTATTCTTTGCCGGACCATACATTTCAAGACTTGTTGAAAGTTCATTGCTTGAAGTCGACGAAGGTGTGCTCGAAGCTGCCGATGCAATGGGTGCGACACCGATGCAGACAATCATTAAATTTGTTCTGCCTGAAGCGTTCGGTTCACTTATTGTGAACTTCACCATTTCTATTATCGGACTCGTCGGTGCATCCGCAATGGCCGGCACAGTCGGCGGCGGCGGTATCGGTGATTTAGCGATTACTTACGGTTATCAGAGATTCGATACAATCACAATGCTGATTACAGTCGTTATATTAATCATTATGGTTCAGGGTCTGCAGTCAGCAGGCAACAAATTCGCAAGAGTTGTAAGAAGAAGATAACAATAGGAGGAAATATATTATGAAAAAAGTTGTATTATTCACCAGTTTAATTTTAATGGGTATCATCCTGTCAGCATGCGGTGACAGTGCAAAAGAAGAAGTCAAGATCGGTATCAGCGGAACTGACACAGCCGTTTGGGATTACGTTGCAGAGAAGGCTGCAGAAGAAGACATTGAAATTGAAATTGTATCATTCAACGATTACGTACAGCCGAATACTGCACTTGCTGACGGTGAAATAGATTTAAATTCATTCCAGACTGTCGCGTATTTTGATGAATTTATCGAAGAAAGAAATCTGGACTTAGTACCGATTGCCACAACGAACCTTGCCCCCATGGGTGTTTACTCCGACTCACTGACAGATGTAAATGATATTCCGGACGGCGGTACAATCGCACTGCCTAATGATGTGTCCAACCAGGGGCGTGCATTAATGCTCCTTGAAGATGCCGGTCTGATTACACTGGTTGAAGATTATGATGGTCTCGGCTCAATCGAAAATTCAGTCGTTGAAAACCCAAATGACTATAAATTTGAAGAAGTTGCACCGGCGCAAATCCCGCGCGCTTTAGGAGATGTGGATCTCGGAATTATTAACAACGGTATCGCAAAAGACGCAGGACTTCACCCAATCCATGATTCTATTTACCGCGAAGATGATACAGCGACTGATTATGTGAACATCATCGCATCTAAATCTGAAGATAGAGACAATGAAACATACAACAGAATTGCCGAGCTGTATCAGGAAGCAGATACTGCTGAGTTTATCGAAAAAGAGTACGACGGTGCGTTAATTCCGACAGTACTTGAACTGAGCGAAATCGGCTGGTAAATAAGAGAAGCTCCCTGCATGGGAGCTTTTGATTTTACAGTGATTCTATAAATTTTTCTTCCGCATCGCTTTGCGGATTAAACGTAATATCTTCACTGATATTCTGTTTCATAAACGATGCATACATCTGTTTTGCTACAGGTTGATTGAAGTCTTCCGTAAAACTATAATGCACTTCAATTTCATTATCCAGCGCGCTGTCTGTGCCTGCAAGATAGGCGATAATTCCTTCTTCTGTACACAGCGTTAAATATTTAACATTTTCAAGCTGCAGCTGCTTTTCAAAATCTGCAATCGCTGCCGGTTCGATATTTTTAATTTCCATCAAAAAACTCCTTCCGGTGTTTTTAATCAAATACCCTTTTCCAGGTGGAAACAATCGTCTCTATACCATAGTCCATTTATCTGAATTTATAGATAATTCAGAGCGTGAGCTGTATACTGACTTATATAAACTTAAAAAAGGGGGATAAATATGCGTTTTGAAACAAAAGCAATTCATGCCGGCAGACAGGTCGATCCGGTGACTGGTGCGGTCACAACACCGCTTCACCTGTCTACAACATACGAAAGATCTGCTGACGGCTCTTATACCGGCGGCTTTATGTACAGCCG
>DAIPYL010000103.1:0-3382 GCA_036782755.1 Jeotgalicoccus sp.
GGTATTGTTTTCGGAAAGGCATATTTCAACGTTGCGATATGGTTATCAAAAGACATCTCTGCCACCTGCTTTATGTATTTTTATATGCTGTGGTAATCCACCACCGGCAATTTCACTTTACTGTCTGTTATAACATAAAAAAACAGCATATTCTGAAAATATGCTGTAAAAATTTTATTTTTCTTTAGCAACAGGTGCATGATGGTAGTTTTCAAATCTGTTTGTCTTCTTTTCATTAAAGTCATATTCCGTAAGTTTATCAATATCCTGCAGATATACGTCCAGTGAATCCGTCAGCATCAGATTTACCGGTGCTTCATTCACAGGATCTTTTTCCTGATACAGAACAATAAATTTATTCAGTGCTTTGCCATAGCCGATTTCAAAAGCTGTGCCCGGGTCGACGTGTTCTCCTTCGTAATCGTGAACTGCTACGACAGCGTCACACCATTCGACATGCTTGATGTCGTTGTTGTAAACAAAATCACGCCACTCATCTGAACCATGTTCAAGATGCTCATCCTGCTGCAGGCGCGGAGAAAAGACTTCTGTTACTGTCGGATTATCTGCTAAAGCTTTCTCCACTCGTTTTACACGCTCAACTTGTTCTTCATCAAAAAATGGACTCGCTAAATAAATTTTCATAATATCGCTCCCTATTTTAAACTGTTACTTCTAAATACTAATATTAATTTAATAATACTGCTAATTTTTGAATACAAAAAACTGCACAAACCGGATATTATCCCAGTTCATGCAGCATCTTTATTTTACCAGCTCGCTTTTTTCACACCCGGGATCTGCCCTTTGTGTGCAAGTTCTCTGAACTTGATGCGCGACAAGCCGAAGTCTCTGATGACACCTCTCGGGCGACCTGTCAGCTGGCATCTATTAGTTAATCTCGTCGGTGATGAGTCTCTCGGTAATTGTCTTAATCCTTCATAATCACCGTTAGCTTTCATTTCCGCTCTCAGATCTTTGTATCGTTCCACCATTTCCTGACGCTTTAACTCTTTTGCTACTTTTGATTTTTTGGCCATATCAGCTCTCCTTATAGATAAATCGTAACTTTTACGCTTTACAATATAACATGGGACTTAATTCTGCTCAATACTATTGCTCAGTTCGTAAAATTTTCTCCATTTTCTTGCCCTTAGCCAGTTCATCAATCATCTTATCCATGTAGCGGATTTCCTGCA
Organism: Jeotgalicoccus sp.; assembly: GCA_036782755.1. GTDB lineage: Bacteria > Bacillota > Bacilli > Staphylococcales > Salinicoccaceae > Jeotgalicoccus. Next base: position 1,200 of record DAIPYL010000103.1, read on the forward strand.
TCAGCGGCTCTTCTATCTCTTCCACTCTGACTCCGCAGATGACTCCTTTAACTTCTCTTCTTGCCGGGTTCAGCTCCGTTGCCTGTTCAAAGAATTCCTCAAAGCTCACTTCTTTTTCGATCTGTTCTTCAAGCTCTGCCTGTGAGTAGCCTGTCAGCCAAAGGATAATTTCATCCACTTCTTCTTTCGTTCTGTCTTTGCGTTCAGCTTTTTTAATGTAAAGCGGGTAAACTGTACTGAAACTCATTTTATAAATTTTATGCTCTGCCATTGTTTTTCACCTCTTTAAAATAGTAATTAACTGACATCTTTCAATCATTCATTTATAATATAATACGAACGTACGTTTGTACAGGATGTGATAATAATGAACCTGGATGCTGTTGAAGTGCTTTTTCTGCATTATGTAAACGGCAAAACTGAACAGGAAGCCATGCAGCATGATTTCTGGACAGCCGAATATAACCGCAGTCCGAAACAGCTGTTAAATCATCTGATTGAAACGGATGCTGTTGCTGAATCTTATGATTTGTCTTTCACTCTGACTAAATTTACTGTACCCGTTATAAAAAATTTACTTAAAAAATCCGGCATTAAGGTCTCGGGACCCAAGCAGGAGCTAATTGAACGTGTCAAAACGCATCAGGCTTTTATCGATTTAACCGGTCTTGATTTTGAAGGCGTATACGTTGTCGATGATTCACTTGAAACATTTCTTCATGATACTGTTTTTATAAATTATATCAGTCTTCACGGTCCGGTGACTATTCACGAAGCTTACGCTTTTTATATTGAACATCCGGAGATGAACCCGTCGGACATCATTATTGCTCTTCATGAAGATAAAATCGCAGCAAGTCTGCATAAACCGAATAAATACGATGCAGTGAAATGTCATCATCTGCTGTCGGAATACTACAATAATGAATTAAATGATATCCATAAAAGCCTGTACCACCTAAATCAATTCACCATGCTGATTATTCTGCAGTCTATCCGCAGATATTTGCAGGAAGAAGCAGCTGTGCAATATGATCTGTTCTTTAATATCGATAACTATACTGTCGAGAAATACCGCAATTTGTTACTCATGAAACAATTCACGATTAATGAGCTGTATGATCAGCTGCTCGAGCATTCAAAAGATCTGCCTTACAGTGAGGAACATATTACTCTGGCTGCACAGTTCATCATCCGGTATATTATCGGCAGCGAACATTCTTCAGTAAAATTGGCAGCGGCTCTGAATGACGGTTAGTTAGAATTCGAACCTTTTTACTATCTTAACATGTGCGTTATATGTTATTTTTGAATAGAAGAGAAAACAATTTAAGGAGTGTTTTATTCATGGCAAAACGTTTTGAAGACAAAGTAATCCTTATGACAGGTGCCGCTTCCGGCCTCGGGCAGGATGCAGCAGTAAGAGTCGCATCTGAAGGTGCTAAATTAGTGCTTGTCGATTTAAATGAAGAGGCTCTGAAAGAAACAGAAGAGTTAATTAAAAAAGAAAACAGCAATGCTGAAGTTCTGTCGATTAAAGCAGACGTTTCCAATGAAGATGAAGTTAAAAACTATGTGGACAAAACCGTAGAAGCTTTCGGTAAAATTGACGGCTTCTTTAATAACGCAGGTATCGAAGGCAAACAGAATCTGACAGAAGATTACGGTTCAGATGAGTTCCAAAAAGTTGTGAGCATTAACCTGAACGGTGTGTTCTTCGGTATGAAACACGTGCTTAAAGTGATGAAAGAACAAGGCTACGGTTCAATCGTTAACACAGCATCAGTCGGCGGCATCCGCGGTGTTGGCAACCAGTCCGGTTACTCGGCAACAAAACACGGTGTAGTTGGTCTGACACGCAACTCTGCTGTTGAATACGGTCAGTTCGGTGTAACGATTAACGCAATTGCACCTGGTGCGATTATGACGGCAATGGTTGAAGGTTCGTTGAAACAAATGGATCCGGACAACTGGGAAGAGGCTGGTAAACAATTTGTTTCAGTTAACCCAATGAAACGTTTCGGTAAACCTGAAGAAGTATCGGGTCTTGTTGCATTCCTGTTATCAGAAGCAGGATTCATCAACGGTGCAGTAATTAACGTTGACGGCGGACAATCTTACAAATACTAAAATTTTATAAGCATAAATTCAGACGGAGGCAGATTGCTGCTTCCGTCTTTTTT
>DAIPYL010000104.1:0-3270 GCA_036782755.1 Jeotgalicoccus sp.
CTATAACATCTTCTCCGATATGCGTAACAGGCGCATATGCACCCATGCCGCCGGTGTTTGGCCCCGTATCTCCGTCAAAAGCACGTTTATGATCCTGTGCCACAATATCGAACGGCAATGTATATTCACCGTTAACAAGCACCATTAAGCTGAACTCCTCACCTTCAAGGAATTCTTCAATTACGACTGGGTTATTTTCACCTTCCGCAAACATTTCTTTAAGAGCATCAAGTGCTTCAGTTTCAGTCATTGCAACCGCAACACCTTTACCTGCAGCAAGCCCGTCTTTTTTAATTACTATCGGTGCGCCCTGTTCTTTCACGTAGTCCGATGCATCGATTAAATTCGTGAATGCCTGGTATTCAGCAGTCGGAATGCCATATTTCAACATAATATCTTTTGCAAAGGCTTTGGATGATTCTAGCTGTGCTTCCAGCTTTCTCGGACCAAATACTTTCACTCCGGCCGCTTCAAGGGCATCGGCGACACCTGCGTTAAGCGGTGCTTCCGGTCCGACAACCGCCCAGCTGATATTTTCCTGTTTTGTAAGCTCAACGATGTATTCAATATCAGAATCCTGAATACCGCTGTGCACAGCTGCATATTTTGTCATGCTGCTGTTGCCGGGTACTGCATGAATATTTTTTGTATGTTTTGACCGGCTCAGCGTTTTAACGAGAGCATGCTCCCGTCCGCCGCCGCCAATTACTAATACATTCATTAGTTTCGCCCTCCAGTATTAATGTTTGAAATGACGCATTCCTGTAAATACCATTGCAATACCGTGCTCGTTGCAAAAATCAATTGATTCATTATCGCGTTTAGAACCGCCCGGCTGGATAATTGCTTTAATGCCGTACTGATGTGCATTTTCTACCGTATCCGGCATTGGGAAAAATCCGTCGCTTGCAAGGACAACATTTTCTCCAAGCTCAATCGCACGCTCTGCAGCAATTTTCAAGGCGCCGACGCGGTTCATCTGTCCTGCACCGATTCCCACAGTCTGTTTACTGTTGGCGAGTACTATCGCATTGGATTTCACGTGTTTCGATACTTCCCAAGCAAGTACCAGAGCTTTTAGCTGCTCTTCATCAGGTTTTTTCTCTGTAACATACTCGAGTGAATCCTTATCGAGTTTTCCTGTGTCCCGCGACTGCACAAGGTAGCCGCCGGACACGCTGACAAACTCATCCTGTACAGCGTCTTCTGTGAAATCAACCTGCAGCAGGCGGATGTTTTTCTTCGCTGTTAAAATATTTAATGCTTCTTCTGAGAAGTGCGGAGCAATAATCACTTCTAAAAATACTTTGCTTAATTTTTCTGCAGTTGCCGCGTCCACAGTCTTATTAAGCGCAACAATGCCGCCGAATATAGACTGGTTATCAGCATCAAATGCATTTTGGAAAGCATCGCTGAGCGTATCACCTGTACCAACACCGCACGGATTCATATGTTTTACAGCAACTGCTGCCGGTAAATCAAATTTCTTCGCCAGCTGAAATGCACTGTCTGCATCTCTTAAGTTGTTATAGCTGAGCTCTTTGCCGTGCAGCACATCTGCATTAAGAATCGTGTTTTTATCGTCTGAAGTTTTAACGTATTTGGCCCTTTGGTGCGGGTTTTCACCGTAACGGAGCGTTTTTTCGCTCTGTGCGAAGAAGTTTACAATTGCCTGATCGTAGTCATTCGTATGACGGAACACTTTAATCATCAGCTGTTTTCTAAAATCTTCATCAAGCGCATTATCTTTAAGACGTTCCAGTACTTCATCGTAATCAAACGGATCAACAACTGTTGTGACGTGCTTATAGTTCTTCGCCGCTGCACGAAGCATAGTCGGACCGCCGATATCGATATTTTCTACAGCATCGCTTTCAGTGACATCTGCTTTTCTGACTGTCTCTTTAAACGGATACAAGTTGACCGCAACTAAATCAATCGTTTCTATACTATTATCACGAAGGTCTTTCATATGCGCTTCATTGTCACGGTCTGCTAAGATGCCGCCGTGAACAGCCGGATGCAGTGTTTTAACACGGCCATCCATAATTTCATTGAAATCCGTTAAATCACTCACCTGATTGACAGCGATATCCGCTTCCTGTAATGCTTTAAACGTGCCGCCGGTTGAATACAGTTCATAGCCTTGTTCAAGCAGCCCTTCAGCAAATTTTTCTATGCCTGTTTTATTTGATACGCTCAGCAATGCTTTCATAGTTAGACTCCTCCATCCAGTACTTTCTTCAGTGCGGCAGGGTATAGTTCATACTCCGCCTGATGTATTTTTTCTTCTAATGAAAGAAGCGTTTCATCTTCTTCTATTATAACTGCAGTCTGTGCAATAATTTTACCTGTATCAATGCCGGCATCGACAAAATGAACTGTCACACCGGTCACTTTTACGCCGTAATTATAAGCATCTTCGATACCATTTCTGCCTTTAAAAGACGGCAGCAGCGATGGATGAATATTAATAATCCGATTTTTATAGAAGTTAATAAATTCAGCCGATAAAATTCTCATAAAGCCTGCGAGTACAATATAATCAATATTAAAATTTGAAACTGCTTCTGTTACAGCAGTTTCAAATTCTTTTTTTGCTGAATATTTACTGCGGTCGATAATTATATGAGGAATATTTAATTTCTCTGCCCGCTTAACGGCATAGGCATCCGGACTGTCTGCGATTAAAATTTTAATCTCAAACCCTGCCTCAGCGCTTTTTAATGCAAGGTTCTCAAAATTCGAACCGCCGCCGGAAACGAGGACAGCTATATTTTTAACCATTAATTTTAATTCCAGCCTCAGCAGTAACCTCACCGATTACGCTGCTTGTATAATCAAAATCTTTCAGTATCTCAAGTGCTTTATCAGCTTCGTCTGCAGGGACGGCGATTATAAAACCAATCCCCATATTAAAGACGTTGTATGCTTCTTCATCTCTCACGCCGCTCTCTTCCAGCAGCCATGCAAGTACTTTAGGCACTTCAATATTTTTAACATCGAGACTGGCGCCCAGATGATCCGGCAATGCTCTCGGAATATTTTCAATAAATCCGCCGCCGGTAATATGGCTCATCGCTTTAATATTGACTTTATGTTTTAATGCTTTAACTTCTTGTGCGTATATACGTGTCGGCTCAAGCAGCAAATCGAGCAGCTTATCACCGTTTAAGTCAGCTGTGACATCAATATTGTTATCCGCAATAATTTTACGGACTAAACTGTAGCCGTTTGAATGAATGCCGCTTGATGCGAGGCCAATAATTT
>DAIPYL010000105.1:0-3149 GCA_036782755.1 Jeotgalicoccus sp.
AAACTGATGCCGGATGCTGCAGTGCTTGATCCGGAACTGCTGCTTGGTCTGCCGCAGAATATGACGGCATTTTCAGGAATGGATGCATTAACACACGCGGTTGAATCGTATATTAACCGGAGCAATACGAAACAGACGAAAATACTGAGCGAAGAAGCGATTGAACTGATATACGGTAATCTGTATAAGTCATATGAAGACGGCCGGGATATTCAGGTCCGGACAAATATGCAGCGTGCGTCTTATTTTGCAGGCAAGGCATTTACAAGAGCTTATGTAGGAAATGTTCATGCAATGGCTCATGCTTTAGGGTCTAAGTACAATGTCCAGCATGGCCAGGCAGTGTCTATTATCCTGCCTCATATTTTAGAAGAATACGGTGATGCGGTCCACGATAAGCTCGCTCATCTCGGCGATATTGCGAAAGTCACTGAAGAAGGGGACAGCAGTGAAATTAAAGCAGAGAAGTTTATAGAGAGCATTAAAGAATTAAATGAGAAGATGAATGTCGGTACGAATTTCCCGGAACTGAAAAATGAAGATTTAAAGATGCTGGCTGATGCAGCATACAAAGAAGCAAATCCTTTATATCCGGTACCGGTCATGTTCAGTAAAGCGGACTTTATCAGAATGTATAAAAAAGTAATGGTGTCTTAATGGAAAGAAGGATAGTTCTTTGAACTATCCTTCTTTGTTATGAGGCGGAGTGTGCAGTGCACCTTCAATTGCAGCACCGCCCGATATACCGAGTGCAATACCTGCCAGTATCCAAAATGCAGCGTGTCCGAAAATTAAACCTGTAATAATTCCTAAGATAATACCGATTGCGGCACCAATTGCCATAAACCGGTAGACGGAATTAAAGTCGCGATGTCTGTATGCAGTCATGCGATCATCCCCTTAACGGTATAATTTCTCTCTTTTTATTTATATACCACTTTTCGACAAATCAAAACGATTGGCCGGCAAGAACAGTTGACATTATCTTCTATAAGGAATAAAATTCTACTGATAATGATTATCAGTGTCATAATAGATTTTAATAACCGAATGGAGAAAATAGATGAAGAAATTAGCAGTTTTAATGCTTGGAGTGTCAATCTTTGCAGCAGGATGTTCGAACGAGGAAGCTAATACATCTGAAGAATCTTCAGAAGAAAGCACAGGCGAAGAACGTATCCTCACGGATGATGCAGGCAACGAAGTAACAGTACCTGAAAATCCGGAGCGTATTATCGGTACATATCTCGAAGACGATTTACTGACTCTTGAAGAAACGCCGGCGGCACAATGGACAGTCGGAGAAGACAGTGTTCAGGAATACTTACAGCCGGAAGGACTTGAAGGACTTCCATTAATGCCGTTTGACCTGCCGTTTGAAGCAGTGGTACAGGAAGAGCCGGATTTAATTCTTCTGAGTTCGGGGGATCTTGCTTCTGGTGAGAAGTACGACAGCTACGCTAAAATTGCACCGTCATTTGTCGTTGAAAGCGGCAGCTATGATGACTGGAGAGATCGCTTAACTCGTGTGTCAGAAGTATTTGGCAAGGAAGATCTGGCAGCAGAAAAAGTAGCTGAATACGACACGCTTGTAGAAGAAACTTCAGCTGAACTGGAGAGCGAAGTTGGAGAAGAAACAGCAATCGCAATCTGGTGGACAGGTGATTCATACTTTATTTCAAACAAAGATAAATCAAGTGGTGAAGTGCTGTATAACGATTTAGGTTTAACTGTGCCTTCACTTGTAGAAGAACTGTCAGCAGATAACGAAACTCCGTGGATTGAAGCGTCACTTGAAAGTCTTGCAGAACTGGATACGGATCACATATTCTTTATCGGCAATGCAGAAGGCGACAGTGAAAAAGCATTGTCCGATGATGTATTTAAAAATATCCCGGCAGTGGAAAATGGGAATGTTTACGAGTATACACAGGCGGACAGCTGGTTATACAGCGGTTATATTGCAAACAGTTTAATCGTTCGTGATGTCGAAGAAGCATTGGGTTCTAACTAAGGAGTGTATTTTTGATGACGGAAAACATATATGATGTCACAGTAATCGGCGGTGGACCTGCCGGACTGTTCAGTGCATTTTACGCAGGAATGCGCGAAATGAAAACTAAAATAATCGACGGACAGGATAAACTCGGAGGGAAAGTGCATCTTTATCCGCAGAAAATGATTTGGGATATCGGCGGAACGGAGCCGCTTCCCGCAGGCCGGCTGATTGAAAAATCAATTGCTCAGGGATTAACGTTTGACCCGGAAGTCGTGCTGAATACAATCGTGACAAATATTCAAAAAGAAAATGACGAATGTTTTGCGATAATCACGTCTGAAGGCGACAAGCACTATTCAAAAAGTGTCATTATTACGATTGGCGGCGGGGGAATGATAAAACCCGTTAAGCTGAATATTGAAAACGCCCATCTGTTTGAAAATAAAAATCTGCACTATGCAGTGCCTGATATTAAACGTTTTACCGATAAGAAAATACTCATTACAGGCGGGAGCTATTCGGCGGTTGACTGGGCAAATGATCTGTCACCGATTGCGCGGGAGATACATATTATATACCGCGGTGATGACTTAACAGCACATGAAGCGGATGTCACACGACTTGAAAAAAACGGCGTTAAAGTAATGACCCAGTCGGAAGTTACAGGTATCAGCGGCGGCGAACTGATGGAATACGTTGAGATTACCAATAACCAGACCGGTGATATTACGAACGATGCCTACGATGAACTGATTGTAAATCACGGATATGACCAGGAAAATCTGCTCTTCAGAGAAAATAATCTCGGTCTTAACCTTGAAAATGATTTCTTCGTTAAAGCGGCGCCGACAGGTCTGACGAACGTACCGGGTATATTCGCAGCAGGAGACTGTATCAGATATACAGGTAAAGTAAACCTTATTGCAGGTGCGTACGCCGATGCTGTTAATGCTGTGAACAATGCGAAAACGTATATTGATCCGAAGGCTGACCAGTTTGCAATGGTGTCATCACACAACCAGCGTCTGAAAAATAAAAACAAAAAACTGATGTACTAAATATTAAGCGGTTTGAAAATCTTAACTTTAAGATTTTTAAACCGTTTTTATTTTTGGGACTTTGGGACTGATATGAGTCGGTCTCATGTGAA
>DAIPYL010000106.1:0-3112 GCA_036782755.1 Jeotgalicoccus sp.
CTGTGTAATACCGATATCATTATTAAATGCCACGTTAATCTGTGCTCTGATAATATCGATGCCGGTTACTTCTTCTGAAACTGTATGTTCAACCTGCACGCGCGTATTCATCTCGATAAAATAAAATCTTTTTTCTTCTGCGACATATAAGTATTCAATCGTTCCTGCACCGCGGTAATTCAGTCTGGCAATCGCCTGTCTTGTCTGTTCTGTAATGTCAGCACGTTCCGACTCACTGAGAATTGTCGCCGGTGCCTCTTCCAGCAGTTTCTGGTTGTTCCTTTGGATTGAACAGTCCCGTTCAAATAAATGAATTGCCCCGCCCTTACCGTCACCGATAACCTGAATTTCAATATGACGCGCTTTCGGGATATATTTTTCTATGTACAGACGGTCATCATTGAAAGAACTTTTCGCTTCTTTTTTTGCTTCATCATATAATTTGTCGACGTCTTCATCGCTGTGTGCAAAACGCATTCCTTTACCTCCGCCGCCTGACACGGCTTTAATGACAATTGGATAAGTTATTTCCTCAGCGAGCTTTTTCACTTCATCTTTTGACTTCACAATGCCGTCACTGCCCGGAATCACCGGCACGCCTGCTTTTTCCATGGTCTGGCGCGCCATGGACTTGTCGCCCATCTTTTCTATAGTTTCAGGCGACGGTCCGATGAATATCATGCCGAGCTTTTCAGTCTTCTTAGCAAATTCAGGTGTTTCCGATAAAAAACCGTAGCCCGGATGAACCGCATCTGCTTTAGCCATTTGTGCAGCTTGTAAAATGTTATCAATATTTAAATAGCTGTCGGCACTTTTCGGCCCGCCGATGCAGTAAGCCTCATCCGCCAGTGCAACATGAAGGCTGTCTTTGTCGCCGCTCGAATAGACCGCAACGCTCGCAATATTCATCTCTTTTAACGTACGGATAATTCTTACCGCGATTTCACCGCGATTCGCAATTAACACCTTCTTCATCGTTACGCCTCCTCTGGACGTATACGTATCAATACGTCGCCGAATTCCACAGCATCTCCATTTGCTACTGCAATTTCTTCAACTACACCTGACACGTCACTTTTGACATCATTGAACACTTTCATCGCTTCGATAAAACCAACCTGATCGCCCTTTTTGATTTTATCTCCCACTGAAACGAATGTCTCGTCGCTGTTCTCATCTTTCTGATTATAAAAAGTTCCAATTTGTCCGGCTGTTATTTCAGCCAGGTCAGAAGATTCTTCCTTCTGAACAGCCGCCGCTCCTGAGTCTCCCTGTGGTGCAGGCTCCGCTGAAACTGCTTCTCCTTTTTGCTCGATATGAATATGTGTATCTTCATCAGAGATACTGAGCACTGCTAAATCTTCTTCTTTTAATAATTTAACTAATTTTTTAATCTCTTTAAAATCCATCGTCTTATCCCTCCATTAATTGCGCAATACTTAGCGCATCCCGACGCCTTGCCTGTCCAAATTCCACCGATGTTTCAATATAAGTGCCGTCTGTTAAAGCCTGCAGACTGTCTGTATACAGCTTTGCCGCTTCCTCCACACTTATTTCTTTAAATGTCACTGTCTCACCCGGTTTCTTCTGGGCAATTTTAGGCAGATCCACTTTCGCAACGGTACCGATTTTCTTGTAACCGCCTGCAGTCTGTCTGTCTGCGAGCAGAATAATCGGCTGTCCGTTTTTTGGCACCTGAATACTCCCGAACTGCGTCGGTTCACTTAAAATATCATTATCGTCTGCTGCTTCCACCGCCGTACCGTCAAGACGGCAGCCCATCCGGTCACTGTCTTTCGTGACTGTGTATTCACTTGTTGTGAACACTTTTTTATTGTCAGCATCGAATCTGTCGTGCTGCTGGCCCGGAATAAAACGTATTTCATTACCTTCAGCCAGTTCTTTAGTTATTTTACTGAAATGATGTTCGACTGTTTTTTCTTTCACCGGTAGAATATCTCCGGCTTTAAGAACTCTTCCTTTAAAACCGCCCATATTACTTCTCGTATGCGTTGCATAGCTTCCGAGTTCTTTTGGCAGATCCAGTCCGCCGCTGAAAGCAGCATATGTACGGGCACCTTTTGCAACACCGCCAAATTTCACGATATCACCTTTAACCAGGTCCACAGCAGCTCCGGTATCAAATGGCTGGTCATTGATTGTCAGTTCCATATCCGCACCCGAGGTCGCCATACTCGTACTGTGCAGTACTTCAAAAGTCACTCCGTATAATGTCATCTCGAGCACAGCGCAGTCAAAGTCATTACCGAGCAGTGCATTCGCAAGGTAAAAGCTTTCATAATCCATTGCGCCGGCAGGTGTGAAGCCATACGATTCATAGCCGTAACGGCCGAGGTCCTGCACCGTAGTAAATAATCCCGGATTTATTATTTTAAGCGCCATCTTCTTCACCTCTGTATTCAATCTCGACTGTATATTCACCTTTGCCGTATGCTTCTTTTATCCGGTCATATTCTGCTTCATCAATTGCGGTATAAATAATTCTGTCGCCGGCTTCATACAGAATCGCATCTTCCCGTACACTGTCGTACAGCGGAACCGGTGTTCTTCCAAGGAGATTCCAGCCGCCCGGTGAATCAAATGGGTACATGCCCGTCTGCTGTCCGCCGATACCGACGGATCCTGCCGGAATATTTGTTCTCGGCGAATCCAGTCTCGCTTTAAATAATTTTTCGTCAAGTCCTCCAAGGAAAGGAAAACCGGGCATAAAACCAAGCATGTAGACGAGATACTCTGTATCGCTGTGCATACTGATTACTTCTTCCGGTGTTAAGCCGTTTTCTTTAAAACGATCGATATCCGGCCCAAAATCTCCGCCGTAGCATACAGGAATTTTAACGACTTTATAGCCGTATTCCATGTCTTCCAGTTCAGTTAAATCCAGCGCTTTTAAGGCTGCTGTAATTTTTTTTGAATCAGCTTTAAGTACATCAAAATAAATAATCAGGCTCGTATAAGATAAAACGATATCAGTAATACCTTTTAATTCCAGCTCCGTGACAGCTGATTTCAGCTGCACCAGCTGTTTGTTAATTTTCTCATCAACTTCACTGCCGAGATTTATGGTCAGCGCATCTTCTGCGTACTGTTT
>DAIPYL010000107.1:0-3030 GCA_036782755.1 Jeotgalicoccus sp.
GGATGAGAATAATGACAGCAGAACAATACTGGGAAAAATTTATAAATGAACATCCGGAATACAAAGGGAAAAGCTATACGGCATGGCCGTTCGGTGCAGATCCGGATGTGCTTGCAGAGCTTGTTGTCAGCGGTAAAAAAACTTTAACGTGCAGCAGCTTAAAAGAATATGAAATGGAGAACGAAAGCCTGCCTGAAGCTGGTGATATCAGTATTGTGCTTGGTAAAGACAATATACCGAAATGCATTATTGAGAACACAAAAGTGTATACGATAGTCTTCAGGGATGCCGACGAAGAAATCGCTTATAAAGAAGGCGAGGGCAACCGGTCTTTATCGTATTGGAGACAGGCGCACATCGATTTCTTTGAGTGGCTGTATCCGGAAATGGGACTCGAATTTAACGAGGATGAAAAAATCGTCGTTGAAGAGTTTAAATTAATCTACGTGCAGAGGTATAGCTAAAAGTTATAACGGACCATGAATTTAAACGGTAATGCTATTACGGCGTACCCGTGCTATTATAAATTCATATAAACAAATGAAGGAGTGGTCAGTTATGTCAGTCACAGCAGTTAAAACAGCACCGTTTAAATTTGATAACGTCGGGAGTTTTTTACGACCCGCTAAATTAAAAGCAGCACGCGAGGATTTTAAAAATGGCAGCATTTCACAGGATGAACTTACTTCAGTTGAAAACGAAACGATAAAAGAATTGGTCCAAAAACAGAAGGATATCGGATTAAAAGCAATTACCGATGGGGAGTTCCGCCGTTCATGGTGGCATCTCGATTTCTTCTGGGGTCTTAACGGGGTTGAAAAATCTGATGTTGAGAATGGCTACAACTTCGTTGCGATTGAAACGAGAGCTGAGACTGCACGTCTGACAGGCAAAATAAGCGGAGAGAATCATCCGTTTATCGACCATTTTAAATATGTAAATCAATTTGCCGACGACGATATTATTGCACGCCAGACAATTCCGGCACCGGCACAGTTTTTAAGAGAATTGACGCGCCCGGAAAATAAAGAATCGACGGAAGCAATTTATCCGGATGAAACAGAACTGCTTGCGGATATTGCAGCGGCGTACCGCACATTCATTCAGGAACTGCATGAAGCAGGCTGTACAAATCTGCAGCTGGATGACTGTACTTGGGGCATGATCGTCGACGAGAATTTCTGGAAGAACAGAACCGATGACCTGACGATTGAGTCGCTGAGCGAACAGTACGTCGAGCTGAATAACAGCGCGATTGAAGGGAAACCTGAAGGACTGACGATAACGACGCATGTCTGCCGCGGAAACTACCGTTCAACGTGGGCATCATCAGGTGCATACGATAAAGTATCCGATGAGTTATTCGGCAAGGAAAACGTTGCAGGCTATTATCTGGAATTCGATACAGAACGTGCCGGCGGTTTTGAATCGCTGGCGAAGGTGAGCGGTGACAAGAAAGTCGTTCTTGGGTTGGTTTCATCGAAAGTACCTGAGCTTGAAGATAAAGAAGAGATTATTTCTCGCATTGAAGAAGCGGCAAAATACATTGATAAAGACAGATTGTGTTTAAGTCCGCAGTGCGGATTTGCTTCAACCGAAGAAGGAAATAATCTGACTGAAGAAGAGCAGTGGGCGAAACTTCAGCTGGTGAAAGATATTTCCGAAGAAGTTTGGGGCGCGTAAAATAGAAAAGACGCTGTATGGGAATTGGATTCCGTACAGCGTCTTTTTTGTGTTTAATTTATTTTTTCAGAAAATCGACTTCGATTTCATTTTTACGGACTTCACGTTTGAATAAGTACTCACCGTTTCTAACTGAAGCGAGCACTTCAGCACGTTCACGCACTGCTTCGTACGCGTCGTGTGCATCCAGCACGATAAAGTTGGCAGAGTTGCCTTCTTTAATGCCGTAGTCTTCGATGTTCAATACGTTCGCACCATTCGTCGTAATCAGATCGAGTGCTTTGTTAATTTCATCGATATGCGTGTAGTGCGCAAGATGAATACCGTTATCGAGAATGTTCATCATGTTGCCGTTGCCGAGCGGGTACCAGTAATCTGCAATTGAATCCTGCGCGAATGCAACATTGCTGCCATTCTCAAGCAGTTCTTTTACGCGAGTCAGACCGCGTCGTTTCGGATAAACATCTCCCCGTCCTTGTAAGTGTGCATTTTCTGTCGGACATGAAATAAAGTTGATTTTCGACTCTTTGAATAAGCCCATCATCTTGTTGGCATAGCTTGCTTCAACCGCACCGAAGCTTGTCGTGTGACTTGCAGTTGTTTTTGTGCCGTAATTTTTTTCCATAACGAGCGCGTTCAGCACTTCCAGGAAGCGGCTGTTCGGGTCATCGTTTTCGTCACAGTGAATATCAATCATCACATCGAACTCCAGCGCAAGATCAACAATCTGTTTTAATGACTCCACACCGTGTTCGTATGAAATTTCGAAATGAGGAATTCCTCCGACAACATCAGCACCCATTTCGAGCGCTTTTCTTACGAGTTCAGGACCTCCTTTATAACGGAAGAACCCTTCCTGCGGGAAAGCCACTAATTGTAATGTGACGATATCTTTTAACTCTTCACGTAATTTCAGGAGCGCTTTCATTCCCGTTAAGTTCGGATCAGTTACGTCTACATGCGTACGAATATACTGCACGCCGTGACTCACTTCTTTTTGAATGCCTTTTAGAGCGGATTTGCGAACTTTATCTTCTGTTAAATCTTTCTTGTTATCGCTCCAGCGCTGAATCCCTTCGAATAAAGTACCCGACACGTTTGCGTTGCCTTCGCCGAGACCTGAGAAAATATAATCGAGGTGCAGATGCGGATCGACGTAAGGCGGCAGAACCAGCTTGCCTTCCAGGTCGATGACTTCATCAGCATCGCCGAGATTGGTGCCGACAGCTTTAAATTTATAATCCTCAACTAAAATTTCAGTTGAATCCGAATCACCATAAATCGTTGCGTTGATAAACTTCTTCATGTGTAAAACTCCTTGCTAAAATAATGATGTGATACAACTCT
>DAIPYL010000108.1:0-3028 GCA_036782755.1 Jeotgalicoccus sp.
TGATCCGTATCCGAAAAATTTATAATAAAAAAACTCCTTCAGTTTTAAACTGAAGGAGTTTTTGAATACCTATTTGTTTTTTAAGTTAACAATCGTACGGCCTCTGACTTTACCGTCGATTATATCATGGAGCACCTGAGGAAGCTCCTCAAGACTGACTTCGTTGACGACGTCTTTATCGAGTATTTTTGGTTTTAAATCTTTTGCCAGTCTGTCCCACACTTTTATGCGCTGTTTCATCGGATAGAAAACAGAATCTACGCCAAGCCAGTGAATGCCGCGGCCGATGAACGGCAGTACAGTCGTATTGACCTGAATACCACCAACGAGTCCGAATGTTGCGAGTGCGCCTTCCGGTTTAAGTGTTTTAATAATATACTCTGTCGTTTTGCCGCCGACCGGATCAATCGCAGCCTGGTACTGCGGTTTATTGACCGGCTTTTCACTATCATTAACGACGTCATCACGATGAATCACTTTCGCTGCACCAAGTGATGTTAAATAATCTTTTTCATCTATGCTGCCTGTACTTGCGACAACATCGTAACCCAATGCTGCGAGCATGCTGATTGCCAGACTCCCGGCACCGCCTGAAGCACCGGCAACGAGCACTTCACCATTGTCGGGTGTCATACCGGCCTGTTCAAGTTTGCTGATGGAAATTCCTGCTGTAAATCCGGCAGTACCAAGCTCCATGGACTCTTTCAACGTCATACCATCAGGTAACGGTACAACATATTTTGCCGGAACACGTGCAACTTCAGAAAAACCGCCTGAAATCCCTGTACCGATTTTATAGCTCGTCGCGATGACAGAATCCCCTTTTTTAAATTTGTCATCAGTGGATTCAATAACTTCACCTGCAAGATCGATACCCGGAATAATCGGGAAATATTCAGCAATCTGACCCTTCGCTGCAACCATGCCATCTTTATAGTTCACGCTGGAATAGTGGACATCAATCAGCACATCACCTTCGGATAAATCATCTATATTTAAACTCTTCACACTCATCTCCGTGCCTTCATCAGTCTTATCAGCAACTAAAGCTTTAAAAGAATTCATTGTGAGCCTCCTAATTAATACTTTAATTAGCAAGTACCCTCAAGTGTGATTCATAAATCATAAGTTGTAATATAGAGGCATGATTATATTTATGGGGGAGTATCATGAAAGCTATCATAGGTATGGATTCATTTAAGGGGAGCCTGTCTTCTGTAGATGCGAACCAGGCGGTTGTAATTGGTATAAAGCAGGTGTTTCCTGATGCTGTTGTAAAATCATTTGCCATGGCTGACGGCGGTGAAGGGACTGTCGAGACGCTCGTTGACGGTATGAATGGCAGTCTGGTTGAGGTATCTGTTACAGGTCCGCTGGGAACGCCGATTAAGGCTTCCTACGGTTTAATTGAAGATGAAGATCTCGCGATTGTAGAAGTCGCATCAGCTTGCGGTTTGACTTTGCTGTCTGAAGATAAGCTGAATCCGCTCGTCACGACTACTTTTGGTGTGGGTGAGTTAATTAATCACGCTTTTAATGCAGGGGCGAGAAAGTTCATTATCGGTCTCGGCGGCAGTTCAACGAATGACGGCGGTGTCGGTATGCTCCAGGCGATGGGCTATGAGTTTCTTGATGCTGACAGGAAAGAGATTGGGTTTGGAGGAGGTTCTTTATCGTCAATACATTCCATTAGAAGGACTGCCGAGAGTGAAAAGTTTAATGAGTGTGAATTCAGAGTAGCGTGCGATGTGTCCAATATTTTATACGGCGAGCAGGGTGCGTCATATGTATTCGGTCCGCAAAAAGGCGCGGACAGTGACATGTTGAAAATGCTTGATGCCGGGTTAAAGCACTATGCAAAATTGACTGCTGAGAAAATGAATATAGATATTACTGAAGTTGAAGGCGGCGGCGCGGCCGGAGGTCTTGGTGCAGCGTTTCACGGCTACTTAAACGGACAGCTTGAATCAGGTGTTGAACTGATTATGGATGTGCTCGGGGTCGAATTGGAAATGGAAGATGCAAATTTGGTTATTACCGGTGAAGGGCGCATTGATGCGCAGACTTCGATGGGAAAAGTGCCTGCAGGCATGGCGGGTATGGCCGGGAAGTTTAATATTCCGGTAATTGCTGTCGGCGGGAGTTTGAGTGAAGATTCATATGATTTAAATAATCACGGTATTGATGCGGTCTTTTCTATCCAGCCGGAACCTGTGTCCATCGAAGAAGCAATGGATTGTGAACGGTCAAGGATTAATATTGAAAAAACGGCGGAGCAAATTATGAGAGCTTTAAAAATCAATCTTTAGTTTTATGAGATTGGTTTATGTCCATTCATTCAGGGAACATGTGTATAAAAGAGCTGGAGGGATTATTTGTGAAGCGTTTGATGTACTTGCCATTGTTACTCGTGATTCTGGTACTCGCAGCATGCAGCGACGGCGAAACACCGACACAGGACCCGTCGGAAGAATTTGAAGTCACAATGATGAACACTGACGAAGAAGAAATTGGTACTGCTACCTTCTCAGAAGCGGATGACGGTTTAACGATTGCACTGGAAGCGGAAGGTCTGGAACCCGGAATGCACGGGATTCACATCCATAATGCAGGAATGTGTGAAGGTCCTGATTTTGAAACAGCAGGAGATCACTACAATCCGACAGATGCAGCTCATGGTTTTGATCATGAAGATGGACCTCATGCAGGGGATTTAGAAAATATTGAAGTTGCTGATGACGGGACGGTTTCAACGGAAATTGCTGCAGAAAATGTTACTATATTGGATGAAAATGTCGATACAACTTTAATGACTGATGCAGGTACTGCATTAATCATTCACTCAGGTGAAGATGATTATGAAACACAGCCTTCAGGCGATGCGGGAACACCCGTTGCCTGCGGTGTCATTTCAGAAGCTAAATAGCAATGAAGGCAAAAAAACCGTGGAACCCGAATTCTGGATTCCACGGTTTTTTATTTATAGTGTCTGGACTCACATGAGGAACTGTCATATCAACCCAAGAGT
>DAIPYL010000109.1:0-1511 GCA_036782755.1 Jeotgalicoccus sp.
AAACGTGCGATTGTATATGACATAAAGAACTGGAACAGCTGGCTCGGAGTTTTTGCACCTTCCCGGCCTTCAAATAATAATGGATTTCTGAAATAGTTCAGTTTCCCCATATCGTCGAAGAAGTCTTCAGGGACCGTTGCATTTGCCCAGTGATTGTTAATTGAATCACGGTATTTCGATTCAAGCAGATCGTCCAGCTGTTTTAGAAATTTAACTTCCCCTTCAGTAAGTTCCTTGGCATTATTTAAAATATCCTCAGGATATAATTCTTTCAGTATTTGCTCTTTTTCTGTCATAGTATTTCCCTCCGCTTTATATGATAACGCTTTCAATTAGAATTAAAATTTTTACGCTACACCGTTTTCTTTTGCTTTCTCATTCATTAAACGCTGAATTTCCAATCTGTCCGGTTTTGCCGTAGAGTTTAAAGGTATCTCTTTCATCTCAAGATATAATCTCGGAATCTTATACCCTGCAATACGTTCTCTGACATGCTTATCCAGGATTTCTTCGAAATTCTCAGTTTCCTCCGCCAGCACTATTGCCGCAGAAACTGACTCTCCGTATTCCGGGCTGTCATAGCCAACTACAATTGCCGTGCGTACCATTGGATGTTCAGACAGTGCCGCTTCAACTTCTGATGGCAGAACGTTTTCACCGCCGGTAATAATCAGTTCTTTCTTGCGGTTAACGATAAAGATATCTCCATCTTCATCTTTTTTAGCAAGATCCCCTGTGAGGAAATAACCGTTCTTGAAGACTTTAGCTGTTTCTTCAGGCTTATTCCAATAACCCGGCGTAACGTTTTTACCTTTAACTGCAAGTTCGCCGATTTCTCCGACTTCTACCTCATTGCCTTCATCATCCAGCAGCTTGCTTTCAACGTACATGATCGATTTCCCGATACTCATCGGTTTAACTTTTGAATTATGCGGAGTATTTACCATCGTAAGCGGCGCTTCCGTGAGACCATAGCCGTTTATCAGTGTGTGCCCCATACTTTCAAATTTCTTCTGTACAGCAGGCAGCGGTGATGAACCGCCCTGAATCAGATACTTAATGTTTTCAAAGTTTTTAATATCAAAGTTATCTGCAACCAGCATTCCGTAATACATCGTCGGAATCATAATCAGGTAATCCGGTTTAAATTTACTCATCAGCTCGTTCAGCTGTGCACCATCAAAGTAGCGGTGAAGTACGAGCGTTCCTCCTGCCATAATTAAAGGCAGTGCCGTATCATTCAGCCCAAGGACATGGAACGTCGGTGTTGAAATAATCGTCGTCTGATCTCCCGTAACTTTGTACGTCAGAGCTGCATTAATAACGTTCGCAACAAATGATTCGTAAGTAAACATTACCCCTTTTGGCAACCCTGTTGTTCCGCTCGTGTACATCAGTGCAGCCAGATCTTCACTTTCAACATTAACCGTTTCAAATTCCCGGTGATTTTTCGGATTACAGATTTCATCGTACTCAGGTGAGTCGATATCCATATGAAGCAGTTCTTCCGG
>DAIPYL010000109.1:1611-2790 GCA_036782755.1 Jeotgalicoccus sp.
TCATCATAGTCCGCTCTTGTTTTAATCCAATCATAATTCATTTACATCTTCCCCTTTGTTAATGATTATTTTTAATTGATTGCGCTAATTTCCCCCAGGTTTCCGTATACAGTTCGCTGTTGATTACTTTTAAATCTTTCGATATTAAAGGCTTAAAGTCCATCTGCGATAATACATCTTTATCAAGATCAAGCCCCGGAGCAATTTCAATCAGTTCCATTCCTTCTTCAGTCAGCTGAAACACTGCACGTTCAGTGACGTAATACACGTCCTGGCCAAGCTTCCTTGAATAGCCGGCATTGAAGTCCAAGCTCTGAACACTGTCGACAAATTTTTTGGAATGTCCTTCAGAATCGATTATCAGTTCATTATCTTCACAGTGCGACTTGCTCCCCACGACCATCGTTCCTGAAAAGATTAATGTTTTAATTGTCTGGCTGATATCGATAAAACCGCCGCTGCCATTCATTCTATCTCCAAATTTAGAGACATTGACGTTGCCTGAGCTGTCAATTTCAGCGAAACTTAAAAATGCAATATCGAGTCCCCCATTAAAGATAAAGTCCCATGTCATATCATGACGCATTCTCGCATCGAGATTGTAATTCATGCCAAAGTGATTACCGCTGCCGATT
This sequence comes from Jeotgalicoccus sp., assembly GCA_036782755.1. Classification (GTDB taxonomy): domain Bacteria; phylum Bacillota; class Bacilli; order Staphylococcales; family Salinicoccaceae; genus Jeotgalicoccus. The sequence continues at coordinate 2,247 of DAIPYL010000109.1, forward strand.
ATTCCCCCAAATATACCGGTATCGATATTCAATTTAACCAGTGAATCTGCACTCTCTTCGCGCAGCACATTAGATAACTCATTATTAATTCCGTAGCCGATGCTGACAGCATGACCGGATTTTAAAAACTGTGCTGAGCGCCGCAATATAATTTTTCTGGAACCAAACTCTAGAAATTCCTCCTTACTCTGTGTAATTCTGTGATGGCCGGATAAAGCGGGATCATAATATGTCTGTATCACCTGCTTATGATATTTTGGATTTTTGTTTATGACAATATAATCGACAAGCTCCGAAGGTATAAATACATCACGCGGATTGAAACTCCCCTTTTCAATTAGCTCTTTCACCTGAACGATTACTTTGCCGCCATTTTGTCTTGCAGCAGAAGCAGCACTGAAACCTTCACCGAGATGAGACTCATGATTCATATAGATGTTTCCATTCTCGTCGGCATATGTCCCTCTTAACAGAGCAACATCAATTTTTGGAAAGTCGTAATGCAGATACTCCTCATTATTAATTTCCATTAAAGAAACTAAAT
>DAIPYL010000110.1:0-2725 GCA_036782755.1 Jeotgalicoccus sp.
TCGGTCTCATGTGAATCCCAATTCCCCGGTCAGGCTTTTATCATTTTAGCTTGCAACAACCCATTACTATAAGTAAAATTGTATGAACGAATAGATGTGTGAGGAGATAAAAGTGGCTAACATTAATAATGATCATATAGAAACATTTACTATAACGATAGATGACTTAGATAAAAAGGGCTCCGGCCGCGGATATGCACTGCGCGATCACGGGGGACACAAGCCCCGCAAGCTGAATTTGGCTGTGCCGCAAGCATTAAGAGGGGAAACGGTCATAGTCGATGTGCCGAACCCGACGAGAAAGCGTGCGAATGTACTGCCGAAAGAAATTGTGACGGCGCATCCCGACAGAGTCACACCGGCATGTCCGCATTTTGACCTGTGCGGCGGCTGTGTATGGCAGCACTGGAGTTACGAAGCGCAGCTGAAAGAGAAAACAGATTTCGTTAAGCGCGAGCTTGAAAAATATCAATTTGATACCTCAGTAGTTAAAGATGCGATAGGCATGGAAAATCATCCGTTTGAATACCGCAACAAGATGGAATTTACATTTGGTAAAAACGGCGAGCTCGGCATGCACGAACTTGGAAACTTCCGTAAAATTATCGATCTTGATACATGCTTAATTGCGAACAGCGAAATGGTCGATGCGATGCTGATTGTGTCCAAATGGGCAAGAAAACATGAACTGCCCGGTTATGACAAGGAAAATCACGACGGGCTGCTTCGTCATTTAATGGTGAGACGTTCTCAGGAAACTGAAGAAATGATGCTCGCGATTTTTGCGACTGATAAGCCGGACGGTGAGTTAAAGCCGATTATCGATGAGCTTGTTGAAGAACTGACATCACAATTTGATAATCTGAAAAGCTTAATGTGGATGGTGAATACAGATATTGCCGACCGTACGCAATCAGAAGATACGCATCTGCTTTTTGGCAGAGACTATATTCACGACGTGATGTACGGTTATAAATACCGCACATGGTTCGATACATTCTTCCAGACGAATCCGACACAGGCGGAAAAACTGGTTGAACTGGCACTTGAAATGGCTGATGCCAAAGAACATGAACGTATGATTGATCTGTTCTGCGGTGTCGGGACATTCTCACTGCCGTTTGCTGCAAGAGTAAAAGAACTCGCAGGTATTGAAATTGTTGAATCATCTATTGAATCAGCAAAGCGCAATGCAACGGATAATGGTATTGATAATACATACTTCCTTGCAAAAGACGCGCGACGCGGTATGGATGAAGTACTCGAAACGTGGGGCATTCCTGATCTTCTGATGCTGGATCCGCCGCGTTCAGGAGCGGGCGGCAAAGTAATGCGCCGCATCGCAAGACTTGGAACTGACAGAGTGATTTACGTATCATGTAACCCGGAAACATACGCAGAAGATATAACATGGCTGCGTGAATTCGGCTATGAACTGAAAGAGGTGCAGCCGGTGGATTTATTCCCGCACACTGTACACGTTGAAGTAGTTAGTCTGTTAGTAAAAACAAATAAGAAATAATAAAAGCCGTTTGAAGATGTGTAGAATCTTCAAACGGCTTTTTTGTTTTGTGTATTAATCTAATGAATCCGACACCTTAACAATCTGTTTACCGAAGTTATCTCCGGTAAAGAGGTTTCTGAAAGCTTCGGGCAGTTTATCGAATCCGTCAGCAATGGATACTTCAGATTTAATTTTACCTTCTTCAATCCACTGTGCAAGCTGCTTATTTGTCTCTTCAGCTTGATCTTCGAACTGTGCAACGAGGAAGCCCTGCATAAGTGCCTGGGATTTAATCAGCTGTCCCTGAACACGGGGACCGTTATCTTCTTTACTGTTGTATGAAGAAATTGCACCGCAGACAGGAATTCTTGCAAATCTGTTCAAATGTTTGAACACTTCGTCGGAAACAATGCCGCCGACGTTTTCAAAGTAAACATCAACGCCGTCTGTTAAAGCTTCAGCTAATTTATCTTCGAAATCATCAGCTTTGTAATCGACACCGGCATCGAAACCTAGTTTTTCAGTCAGATACTTCACTTTTTTCGGACCGCCGGCAATGCCGACAACTTTGGTACCTTTAATTTTAGCAATCTGACCGACGACTGAACCGACCGCGCCTGAAGCGGCTGATACGACGACAGTCTCACCGGGCTGCGGTTTACCGATATTTAGCAAACCGCCGTAAGCGGTGTGTCCGGGCATACCGAGCGTACTTAAATATAAGTGCAATGGAACGTCCGTTGACGCTACTTTACGTACGCTTTCAGATGATACAGTATTATATTTTTTCCATGGCAGACGACCTGTCACAATATCATCTTCTTTAAAGCCGTCTGCATTCGATTTGGCAACTCTGCCTACGACATGTCCGTTTAACGGTTCATCTATATTAAAAGGCTTCGCATAAGATTTCGCATCATTCATGCGTCCGCGCATATATGGATCGACTGAAATATAAACACTCTCAATCAGCAGTTCATTTTCACCAGGATCTTTCACATCAGTTTCTTCAAATCTGAAAACATCATCGCCCGGGAGACCATCCGGACGTTTTGCTAAAACAAGTTGTTCATTATTCAAAATAATCCTCCTCAAAATGTAGTCTTAACTGTAATACCCTGAAAGAGGCAGGTTCAATTATATTACGGGATGAACAAATAAGAAATCGGATGGACAATGTCGAAGTAACAGAGTCCCTCGAGCGAACTGGAAGTACAATGT
>DAIPYL010000111.1:0-2683 GCA_036782755.1 Jeotgalicoccus sp.
AAAATTTTATAAGCATAAATTCAGACGGAGGCAGATTGCTGCTTCCGTCTTTTTTTACATATCTTTCGATTTCTAATAATTTTCAGATTATTTTGACTTGATGGATAATTAAGCATATAATTTGGCATTATCCAGTATTTAAATAAAACACAGGGAGATGGGAATATGGATAGTTTATTTACAACGTTAGACGATCTGAATGAAGAAATAATTTCGATACGAAGACATTTACATAAGTATCCGGAATTGTCGTTTGAAGAAGTCGAAACACCGAAATACATAGCTGAATTTCATGAACAGCTAGGTCATGAAGTAAGGACCGGTGTTGGCGGCAATGGTGTACTCGCTTATTTAAAAGGTAATCATGACGGACCTGTCGTTGCGCTCCGTGCTGATTTTGATGCCTTGCCGATACATGAAGAAACTAATCTGGAATTCAGTTCGGTTAACGACGGCGTGATGCACGCATGCGGTCATGACGGCCATACAGCAACGCTGCTCGGCGTCGCAAAAGCTTTAAATAAACATAAGGACGAGCTTCACGGTACTGTCGTATTCATTCACCAGCACGCAGAAGAACTGCCGCCGGGCGGTGCGAAACCGATGATTGAAGATGGTGCACTGGAAGGTGTCGATGTGATTTTCGGCACGCATCTGCAGGCACAGATGCCTTTATATGAAATTAACTACCGTACTGATGAACTTCAGGCATCTTCTGATTCGTTCGAAGTTACTATTCTCGGTAAAGGCGGCCACGGTGCAATGCCTCAGGATACGAAGGACAGTATTTTGATCGCTTCCCAGCTCGTGGATAACTTTCAGCAGATCGTCAGCCGCCGTGTTAATCCCCTTCAGTCAGCTGTTTTATCAGTCTGTTCATTCGAAGCAATCGGACCGTATAACGTCATTGCCAATACAGCCAAGATTAAAGGTACTGTCCGCACGCTGAATGAAGAGACACGAGAACTGATGGAAAGAGAAATGAAACGTGTGATTGAAGGTACATGCCATTTAAGCGGTGCTGATTTTGAATTTAAATATGATCGCGGCTATCCTGTACTGATTAACCATAAAGAAGAAACTGAGTTTGTTATGAACGTGGCAGAAACCGTACCGGAAGTTAAAGAAATTAAAGAGACTGAACCGATTATGGGCGGAGAAGATTATTCATATTACCTGCAGGAAGTTAAAGGTACATATTTCTTTACAGGAGCGCAGCCTGAGTCAGTTGCAGATCCGTATCCGCATCACCATCCAAAATTTGATATCGATGAAAAATCATTAGTTATTGCTGCAAAGATACTCGCAAAATCAACAATGGAATACACGCTGCAAAATAAGTAGTCACGGGAGAGATGCTTATGGATAATACTTCAACACATTTATGGAAAGACTGGAGACTGCATCTTGTAGTCGTCGGTATCGTCATTATTACTGAGTTAATCGGAACTCATGAAATACCTGTCGGTGCCGGTGCGATATTGCTGCTGCCGATGCTGTATGCAGTAATTATCGGTCTTGCGACATTCTTTACACCGCTTATCAATAAAAAACAGTCCAAGAAAGCTGAAACACTCGTATTTATGTCAGTAACACTGTTAATCGCAAAATTCGGGGTACAGGCAGGTCCGGCACTTCCAGAGTTAATTCAGGCCGGTCCTGCATTAATCCTTCAGGAACTTGGGAACCTGGGAACAATTTTAGTCGCACTGCCTGTCGCAATGATGCTCGGATTAAAACGTGAAACAATCGGAATGACACACTCTATCGGGAGAGAAGCCAACCTGGCATTAATATCGGAAAAATATGGTATCTCTTCTCCCGAAGGACGCGGTGTGGTATCGATGTATATTTTTGGTACAATTTTCGGGGCAATATTCCTCGGTTTAACTTCAGGGTTATTTGCATCAATCCTGCCAATCAGTCCATTATCCTTTGCCATGGCGACAGGCATAGGCAGCGGAAGTATGACTGCTGCATCTCTGGGACCGTTGGTCGCAATGTATCCCGAACAAAGCGAACTGATTACAGCTTATTCAGGAGCAAGTAATCTTCTCACTTCAGTGACCGGATTATATATGAGTATATTCATCGGTTTACCGCTGGCGGAAAAGTATTACAGCCTGATTAACAAGTTAAAATCAAAGAAGGTAGGTTAAAGATATGCTGGAAAAATTAACAGACTGGACATTAACACTTTCACTCGTGGCTGCCATGACACTGCTTGGCAACTTCATCGGATATGAAGTGATGCCGGTTGCTGCATTGCCGGGAATTATCAGCTTAATGGTCATCGTTTTAGTCGGGATGGTCATTCATGAAGTTCTTCCTTTCAAGCTCCCTGCGATTGCGTATATCGGTATTCTTGCCTTTCTTATAACTATTCCAGGGGTGCCGGGGGCTGAGAAAATAGCAGAGTGGACATCCGAAGTTAACCTGTTGGCTCTGACTACGCCAATTCTTGCATATGCTGGAATTTCTATCGGCAACTCATGGGCTGATTTTGCGAAGATGGGCTGGAAAACAATTATTATCGGAATGCTTGTGCTGCTCGGTACATATTTAGGCTCGGCAATCATTGCTGAAATCATTTTAAGATTCCAGGGAATCGTATAAATTCATCTAAAAAGACGGAGGCAGATTGCTGCTTCCGTCTTTTTTATTCAAAACTGTCTTTTTTGAA
>DAIPYL010000112.1:0-2680 GCA_036782755.1 Jeotgalicoccus sp.
ATATTAACTCTGCTACAGACAAAATGCAGCAGAATTTTTCTTTGTAAATCTATATACATATACGGGGTATATTCATTGAATAAAAACGCTATATACGATATAATATGTAAGAAGATTTTTATTTTTCAGACAGCCTTAAGAAAATCAAAACGGAAGGATTTTTATCTTGTTCAACTACTTATTTACAAACAGGCAGGGGCAGTTTCTCGTTGCAGGGATTATCTTTATAATCCTCGGATTTGCATTGATGCCGGTAGAGGGTATCTACAGTTCCATTGCGTTTTACATCGCAATTTTCTTTCTCGGTTTCTATGCATCCAAGAATGCGGTCATCGAGACGATTAGAGAACGTTCACCAAACGTTGACTTACTGATGATTCTTGCTGCTATTGGTGCGGTCATCATCAATTATGAGTCAGAGGGTGCACTGTTACTTCTAATCTTTGCGGGTGCTGAAGTGCTTGAGAACTACGCGACTAGTAAATCCACAAAAGCCATTTCTGAACTGATGTCCCACCTTCCTTCAACAGCAAGTAGAATCGGGGCTGATGGAGAAATTACGGAAATTCCTACAGAAGAACTGATCCAAGGCGATATCGTCCTTGTTGCTAAAGGGGAACAAATCCCAATCGATGGACAGGCAGACCGTCAAGTATCGGTTAACGAAGCAGCGCTGACAGGGGAATCTGTTCCGGTTGTAAAAGAAAAGGATGAAGAAGTATTTGCCGGTACGGTAAACGATGGCAACTCGTTTAGATTAACTGTAACGAAAACGAGTGATGATACGATCTTCTCGAATATCGTGCGTATGGTTGAAGAAGCACAGCAAAGACCATCGAAACTATCGAAAACCATCGATCGAATTGAATCGAAATATGTAATCTCTGTTTTAATCGGGGTACCGGTGTTTATCGCTATCCTTTACTTCTTTAATAATTTAGGATTTGAAGAATCATTCTACCGTGGAATGGTCATGCTGACAGTAGCAAGCCCGTGTGCGCTCGTTGCATCGGCAACACCAGCGACACTGAGTGCGATTAGTAACGGTGCGAAAAACGGTATTCTGTTTAAAGGCGGTGCCGCGATGGAGGCACTGAGCACGATGGACATTCTATATAGTGATAAGACAGGAACACTCACATACGGTGACTTCGTCGTTGAAGAATACGCAGCGGATGAAGATACATTAAAAGAAGTGGTAACGATTGAACAACACTCGAGTCACCCGATCGCAGAAGCGATTGTGAAGAAGTTTAAAACTTTAGATTTAGATAGTGTCGATGACAGTGAACCGGTAGAAGAAATCGTCGGCAGCGGAATGAAGAAAGGCGATATCATCGTCGGTAAACCCGATGCATTTAAAGACTACACAGACCCATCGAACTACAGAGATCAAATCATTGCTGGAAATACGAATATCTTTGTCGGAGAGAGTGGACAAATTACTGGATACTTCTCGCTGGCAGACCAAGTCCGTGATGAAGCAGTACATGCCGTTGAAAACTTCCAGAACTCTGACATTGAAGTCGTACTCTTAACAGGAGATAATGAAACTGTTGCAGAAAAAGTTGCTGGAGAAGTGGGCATCACAGACTACACCGCATCATGTCTCCCTGAGGACAAAGTACGCTTTGTAAATGAAAGTCAGAAGAAGAGTAAGATTGTCGGGATGATTGGAGATGGAATCAACGACGCACCCGCACTGGCAAACGCTGATATCGGTATTGCAATGGGAAGCGGATCATCCGTTGCGATGGAATCATCAGACGTCGTAATCGTTAAAAACAACTTACAAAAACTATTCTATAGTTTCATGTTAAGTAATCGACTCAATCGCATTATTTTAGCAAATATTATCTTCTCTATTAGTGTGATTGTTATACTTGTATTATTAAATATATTCGGACTCCTAAATCTACCAACAGCAGTGCTCTTCCACGAAGGATCAACGATACTCGTTATCCTAAACGGATTAAGACTGTTAAGAGCGAAATAATAGTATATTTATCTACTGTAAAGAGGAATACACCTTGTATAAATCAATATTGCTCGCTGCAGACGGTTCGGAAAACAGCCTGAGAGCAGCAGAAGAATCAGTTTTCCTAGGCTCAGACGAATCGAGTTTCGTTAATGGACAGGTCTTGCAGTAGACGGCGGAGGGACTGCATACTAAGGAAATTAAATGAGACATAAAATAAAGGAAGCCATTTCTGGCTTCCTTTTAATTTTAATTAAACTTCGCATCACTTATGATAACTTTCATTTCTCAATATCTTATTCACTCTGAACAGCTGTTCCAGCATCATCACTTTCATCATCTGGTGCGGGTAGGTGAGGGTGCCAAAGCTGATTTCCTGGTTGCTGCGTTTTTTCACTGCATCACCGATGCCGTTGCTGCCGCCGATGATAAATACGACGTCACTTTTCCCTGTATTCATCCAGCGCTGATATTCCGCTGCCAGTTTTTCACTCGTATACTGCTTGCCGTTTATTTCCAGCGTTACGACATGCTGCGTGTCTTTTATTTTTGCTAATATCTTCTCTGCTTCTTTATCTTTAATCTGCTCCAGATCTTTCGGACCCGCATTATTCGGTTCTTTCTCATCGGCTACTTCTATCAACTCGATTTTTGCATATTTACTAATTCGTTTCTGATACTCTTTTACTGCATCAAGCCAGT
>DAIPYL010000113.1:0-2604 GCA_036782755.1 Jeotgalicoccus sp.
CAACCTGCAGCAGGCGGATGTTTTTCTTCGCTGTTAAAATATTTAATGCTTCTTCAGAGAAGTGCGGTGCAATAATAACTTCTAAAAACACCTTGCTTAATTTCTCCGCTGCCGCTTCGTTTACAGTCTTATTCAGTGCAACAATACCGCCGAAAATCGACTGGTTATCCGCATCAAATGCATTTTGGAAAGCTTCTTCGATTGTATCGCCTGTACCGACACCGCACGGATTCATATGTTTAACCGCAACTGCCGCCGGCAGGTCAAATTTCTTCGCCAGCTGGAAGGCGCTGTCTGCATCTCTTAAGTTGTTGTAGCTCAATTCTTTGCCATGCAGCACACCGGCATTAAGAATTGTGTTTTTATCATCTGAAGTTTTAACGTATTTTGCACTCTGGTGCGGGTTCTCACCGTAACGGAGAGTCTTCTCGCTCTGTGCAAAGAAGTTTACGATTGCCTGATCATAGTCGTTCGTGTGACGGAACACTTTGATCATCAGCTGTTTTCTGAAGTCCTCATCAAGCGCATTATTTTTAAGACGCTCCAGCACTTCTTCGTAATCAAACGGGTCCACAACTGTCGTAACATGTTTGTAGTTTTTCGCCGCTGCACGAAGCATTGTCGGACCGCCGATATCGATGTTTTCAACTGCATCGCTTTCAGTCACATCCGCTTTTCTGACTGTTTCTTTAAACGGATACAGATTGACAGCAACAAGATCAATCGTTTCTATATTATTTTTACGAAGATCTTCCATATGTGCCGCATTGTCACGATCTGCTAAAATACCGCCGTGAACTGCCGGGTGCAGTGTTTTGACACGGCCGTCCATAATTTCATTGAAATCCGTTAAATCACTGACCTGCTTTACGGCAATACCAGCGTCCTCGAGAGCTTTAAACGTGCCGCCTGTTGAATACAGCTCATAGCCTTGTTCAATGAGACCCGCTGCAAATTTCTCTATGCCTGTTTTGTTTGATACACTCAGCAATGCTTTCATAGTTAAACTCTCCCATCCAGTACTTTCTTCAGAGCTTCAGGATATAATTCGTACTCTGTCTGATGTATTTTCTCTTCAAGTGATTGAAATGTGTCATCTTCTTCTATTATAACTGCAGTCTGTGCAATAATTTTTCCTGTATCAATACCGGCATCGACGTAATGCACTGTCACGCCGGTCACTTTTACGCCGTAATTGTATGCATCGATGATGCCGTTTCTGCCTTTAAATGACGGCAGGAGAGACGGATGCAGATTAATAATCCGGTCTTTATAAGCATTAATAAATTCAGCCGATAAAATTCTCATAAAACCTGCGAGTACAATATAATCAATGTTAAAGCCTGATAATGCTTCTCTGATATCTTTTTCAAATTTCTGTTTATCGGCATATGCACCGCGGTCAATGATTACCGAAGGTATATTTAAATTTTCCGCCCGCTTAACAGCAAATGCATCCGGCGAGTCAGCAATCAGCACTTTAATATCAAATCCGGATTCGGCACTTTTTAACGCCAGGTTCTCAAAATTAGAACCGCCGCCCGAAGCGAATACCGCAATATTACTGACCATTGATTTCAATTCCCTGCTGCTCAGTTACTTCACCAATTACGCTGCTCGTATAATCGAATCCTTTCAGAATATCGAGTGCTGCGTCAGCTTCATCTTCAGGTACAACAATAATAAAGCCGATACCCATATTAAATACATTGTAGGCTTCTTCGTGCTTCATGCCGCTCTGTTCAAGCAGCCACCTAAGCACCTTGGGCACTTCAATATTTGCAACATCGAGACTGACTCCAAGTTCTTCCGGCAATGCTCTCGGAATATTTTCTATAAAGCCGCCGCCTGTAATATGACTCATCGCTTTAATTGTGACTTTATCTTTTAACGCTTTAACTTCTTGTGCGTAAATACGCGTCGGTTCAAGAAGCAGATCAAGCAGATTGTCTCCGTTAATTTCTGTATTTACGTCGATATTGTTATCTGCAATAATTTTGCGGACCAGGCTGTAGCCGTTTGAGTGAATACCGCTTGAAGCAAGACCGATAATTTTATCGCCTGCTTTAACGGCTGTTCCGTCGATATACTGATCTTTTTCAACAGCTCCGACTGCAAATCCTGCGATATCGTATTCATCTTTGCCGTACATTGCACCCATCTCGGCAGTCTCTCCGCCAATCAGCGCACATTCAGACTGCACGCACCCTTCGGAAACACCTTTAACAATCTCGCCGATATGTTCGGGCACAACTTTGTTAACAGCTATATAATCAAGGAAATATAACGGCTCTGCACCGGTTGTAATAATGTCATTCACACACATTGCAACAGCATCAATACCGATAGTATCATGGCGGTTGTAATCGATTGCGAGCTTCAGCTTTGTACCCACGCCATCAGTTCCGGACACAAGGACCGGTGCTGTCATGTTTAACTGAGACAAATCAAATGCTGCACCGAAACCTCCAAGACCGCCGATAACCTCGGGTCGCATCGTACGTTTCACGTGCCCTTTCATCTGTTCGACCGCTTCATATCCGGCATTAATATCGACACCGGCTTTTTTATATTGTTCAGACATCGTTATACTCCTTTCGTTTT
>DAIPYL010000114.1:0-2603 GCA_036782755.1 Jeotgalicoccus sp.
TGACCTCCAATATTTTAAATACGTTTGCTTACATATTTAATTATATCTCTCTAAACCGCTTTGTAAACGCTTACTGGATGTAGTACTCTTAATTAAAATAGTATTTGGGAAGTGACATATCACATGGTAAATTATCTGATTAAAAATCGTGCAGGACAGTTTCTGATGATAGGAGTTATTTTTATCATTGCCGGTTTTGTTCTGCTGCCGTTAAATGAGTTTGGCAGCAGTATTGCATTCTACTTTGCGATTTTTTTCCTCGGTTTCTTTGCAGCGAAAACTGCAGTGACAGAAACGATGCGCTTAAGGTCACCGAATGTCGATTTACTCATGATTCTGGCAGCTATCGGTGCAGTTCTTATCGGTTTCGAGTCCGAGGGGGCTTTGCTTCTGTTTATTTTTGCCAGTGCTGAAGTGCTGGAGGATTATGCAACCAGTAAATCCACAAAAGCAATTTCTGAATTAATGTCACAGGTACCGTCTTCTGCGAATGTACTGCAGGATAACGGTGAAGTCATTGAAGTACCGACAGAATCACTCGTTGAAGGGAACATTGCTGTTGTAGCGAAAGGTGAGCAGATTCCCATCGACGGTTATGCCGACAGGGAAATATTCGTGAATGAATCCGCTTTAACAGGAGAGTCTGTCCCCGTGACTAGAGCAGCTGGTAAAGAGGTATTTGCGGGGACCATTAACGAAGGTAATTCATTTCACCTGGAGGTTAGCAAAGCGAGCGGAGATACCGTCTTTTCAAATATTATCAGAATGGTGGAAGAGGCACAGAGCCGGCCTTCCAAAGTATCAAAATTTATTGACCGCATTGAATCTAAATACGTTATGGGCGTACTCATCGGTGTCCCGATTTTTATCTTTATCCTCTATGTGATTAATGGTTTTTCATTTGAGGAAGCTTTCTACAGAGGCATGGTTATGCTGACTGTAGCGAGTCCGTGCGCCCTGGTCGCTTCAGCGACACCGGCCACTTTAAGTGCCATCAGCAACGGTGCAAGAAACGGTGTGCTGTTTAAGGGCGGAGCAGCTATGGAGGCGCTGAGTACCATGGATATTCTCTACAGCGATAAAACAGGCACTCTGACACACGGTGACTTCCAAGTCGTGGACTATGCTGCGGATGAAGAGATTATTAAAGAAGTTGTGTATATGGAACAGCAGTCGAGTCATCCAATTGCAGAAGCTGTTGTTAAGCGTTTTAAAGCAGTGAGTCTAGAAAGTGTTGATCAGACAGAAGACATTGAAGAGGTCGTCGGTTCCGGGATGAGGAAAGGAAATGTTGAAGTTGGAAAACCTGCTGCCTTTGCTGATTTTGAAGACCCCATGGGCTATATGGAAAGCGCCATTGACGGTAATACGAATATATTTGTCGGTAAAGACGGTCAGGTTGCGGGATACTTTTCTCTCGCTGACCGCGTACGGGAAGAAGCGGTGCATGCGGTCTCAGGATTTAAAAAGGAAGGTATTGTTGTATCACTTCTGACCGGAGATAACGAGAAAGTTGCCAAAAAAGTTTCAGATGAAGTCGGAATTTCTGAATACGCTGCATCATGTATGCCGGAAGATAAAATAAGATATGTGAATGGACAACAGGACAAAGGCAAAGTCGTCGGTATGATTGGTGACGGCATTAACGATGCACCGGCCCTCGCCAATGCAGATATCGGTATTGCCATGGGCAGCGGTTCATCAGTCGCCATGGAATCATCAGATGTAGTGATTGTGAAAAATAATCTGCAGAAACTGTTCTACAGTTTTAAGCTGAGTCAGAAGCTGAATCGCATTATTATCGGGAATGTAATTTTCTCAATCAGTGTTATTCTGACCCTGGTTACTTTAAATATATTCGGCCTTTTAAATCTGCCGATGGCAGTCCTCTTCCATGAAGGCTCCACGATACTGGTTATACTGAACGGTCTGCGGTTATTGAGACAGGGACGGGAAGGGCTAATGTAATAGAGGTGAATGCTTTTAACTCTAATGAAACTATTACAGTTAGTGAAAGCCCAGGTGAAAAAAGACATTGAGGGTCACTATGCATGAATATGGAACAATTTAAACATACACTTCGTTGAACCAGATGAAAGTAAAGATATTACTGTGCAGATGATTGAATTTAAACCGATGTCTAAGATAGAGATACTGAGGTTTTATATAAATGGAAACGAAGCATCGTTAAAAGCGATGCTGGACTAAATGATCTCTAATAGGAACGCACGAGCACAGAACATTATAGTAAAACCTATTACAAAAATAAATACATTCTTCCACGGCGGTCTTTTATTATCGCGATTGATAAGAATATCCTTATGACACTTGTATTATTAAGATTACCATATATAAAATGTGATAAGATAAGTATAAATACATAAATAGAGAAGAGTGTAATAACGAAGGGGATAAAGACTATGAATAATGGGTCGGTTATTATTTTATATGTTCTGCTCACACTCAACGCCTTACGTTACGGAACTTACATCCTGGAAGGTCACTCAAGCTCATATTACATTACAATGCTCAGTCTGAACTTACTGGTAATAATCTTTACGATTACTTACAGAGCGGTTAAAGCGAAGAAATCATCAGAAGCG
>DAIPYL010000115.1:0-2479 GCA_036782755.1 Jeotgalicoccus sp.
ATTTTCAGCCGTTTACCATGATGAACAAGCAGTCCAGCCATAATCAGCAGCCAGACGATTACTGCAGCAAAAATAGTTATCTTCGGAATGACCATTAAAAACTCCAATTCCAATGCCATCGACAGATTCACCGTACCGACTGTGTACATTGCAATCGGGAAGGCCATGCCCCACATATCAGGTGTGTACGAGAGCGGATAATGGTTTATCACATGTCGCCAGACACCGAGTGTAATTAACAGCGGAATCCACCATGTACCAAGTGCCCAGAAGAACAAGGTAAATCCTTTAATAAAGATTTCAAGTTCAGCAGCAATCCCGGTACCGTTCAGCACCAGTACAGATCCTGCGAGTGTTGTTATCGCAAGTGCGCCCATGCTGATCCAGTAGGGCGGTGTTAAAGCCATTGCTTCGATTTTTAAAAACATCAGACGGTAAAATATAAACGCAATAATATTTAAATATAACGCACAGCCTAACAGAAACAGACATAACGAAATAAATAACATTACTTCTGTGAATTCAGTACTGCCGGCAATCAAAGTGCCCAGCACTGCAAGTGACTGTGTAGATACAACAACGAGCAGCCATCCGCCGTTTACCGATTCATCGACTAACGGCTTAGCTTTTTTAATAATTATAAGAGTAAAGAATGTATACATCAAAATAAGCCAGATGATTAACGCCGCAACCCAAAAGACAAATCCGGTCTCAGCCATATTTTTAATAATAACGAACTGGCTGCCTAACACACCTGAAGCGGCAATCAATGTAAAGAAACCCGGACCTTTGCCGTTATCGTTTAAATCCTGCACAAAGTCATTGGTATTAAACAGCAATCTGACACCGTTCAGAACGAGCAGCAGTACAAATATAAAAACGTTAAAATACAGCAGCACTTCAGCTGCCAGTGGAACATCCAGGTACCACAGGGATAATGATAAAGCACCAGTCGCCATTACCATTGCAAAGTAGCCTGGATATAAATGACGGGACTGGCGCTGTAAAAATTCAATCATGAGTTTCACGCTTTCTTCATAAAAAATAAATTCAATTTCAAGTGGTGTTATTCTTTTCTTTTCTCGAGCTGACGTTCACGTGTTTCCTGGATTAACCAGGGGCTGTCTTTTTCTGTCTCGAGCCGTCTGTTATCTTCTTTAATCCGGTCGAGCACAATTCTCATTTCTTCATTCTCGAGCAGGTAATTTTCCTGTTTCAGCCGCTGGAGTTCGATTTCTTTATCGATATGTTTTAACTTAATCTTTTCCATGCTTCTTTTGTGGGAAAGATAGTTATTAATAATACCGGCAGAAATACCGGCCAGGATAATAATGAGCAGCCACATAGTATTGCCCCCTAAAGAAACTTATTTAATTTCACCATTGGCATACGGAATGAACTCGCCGTATGCATATTCGCCGTTCTCGTTTATATACTCAACCTGACCGTAAAGCCAGACTCTGAAGTGGCCGGTTAAGCCGTGATGAATATTGACGAAAGGCACTTCGAAGTAGCCTTCAGTCTCGTTTAGTACAGGATCTTCAAAATTGATGAGCGACATATCAATTACATTTTTATCGTAATACGCTGAAATGAAATCCAGCACATTATCTTCGTTTACGACTGCAGCATTGGATGTATAAGAAGGGTAAATCAGACTAACGTTATCATCTTCGTCACCTTCCACCACGATGTAGAAGTTTGCATCCTCAGCCGGCTGATACGTTAAAATGCGCACATTCGTCCCGGTATCTTCAGGCGATAAATCCTGCGTCGGCTCACCGAAAGATTCGATTACTTTATCTAAAGAAATATCTTCTTCAGGAGTAACCAGGATCTGTTCAACAGTATCTGACGGCGAAGAATATCTTACGCCAATGTCGTTGAACACTTCGTCTACGGGCACATCATCTTCATCTGACGGCTCACCTAAGGTCGCAGCAACTTCATTTTTAGTCATACCGCGTTCAATACCGCCATAGCTGTTGTAATAATAATTATTTAAATAATCTTTGTGAAAGTCAGGTGAGAGAACATCAACGTTCCCGGTACTGTCGTAAGCCGGCTCCAGTTCAGGTTCTTCAGGCTTTTCTTCTGATTCTGAAACTTCATCGTTTTCAGCAGAGTTTTCCTGATCTGTTTCTTCTTCAGCAGTTTCCGGTTCAGGTTCATCAATGGGCTGGGCATTGCTGCAGGCAGCGAGCATTAAGATGAAAAACGATAATATAAGTAATCGCATTACAAAACACGTCCTTATTTTAAGTTTCGGTGTGCCGGTAAATCTGTGAACATATTATCTTAATTTAAATTATACCTTAAATACTTCCATGAGTTAAATCGGGGAAGTGAGGGGGAGAATATGATGTTAGGAATTCGATGAGCCTCTTTCATAGGAATCCGTAGCGTTTGGGAATTCGATGAACTTCTTTCATAGGAACCCGCGGCGTTTAGGAATTCGATGAGCCTCTTTCATAGGAAT
>DAIPYL010000116.1:0-2443 GCA_036782755.1 Jeotgalicoccus sp.
TAATTGGGCAAACGAATTTTATAAAATGCAGTATGAATTTATAGGTGATTATCCGGAAGGGTATCACACAGAATCGACAAATGAAATCTTGGAGCAGATTGGTAAACCTGTACGTTCAATGCTTGAACTGGGTGCATGGGACGGCAGTCTGGCACGTGCGCTTTCAAAGCATGTAAATAAAATAACTACGGTTGAATTAATTAAAGAAATGGCAGAGAAAGCTGAATTTCTTAATCCGGATAATATCGAAACCATTCATGGCAGTTTTTATGATGTACAACTGACAAAGAAATTTGATGCGATTATTTATATCGACGGCTTTGGTGTCGGTACGGATGATGATCAGTTAAAACTGCTTAGGAATATTAAACATTGGATGGAAGATGACGGCTGTGCACTCATTGATATTTATCAGCCGGAGCATTGGAAAAAGGCTGATGGTGTTGAAATGTACCCTGATCCTGAAAATATGCCGCATATAAAACGAAGATATTCATATGACTTTGAAGAAAATATTATGACGGACAATTGGTGGCATGAAAAGAATGAGAAGTTAAATAACACTCAATATTTGAAATGCTATACACCTGACGAAATATATAATCTGTGCAAACAGGCAGGGTTAAATATCACTGGATATTTTCCGCATGGCGCGATGGATTATGAAAGTATGAAGTATCATGAACATGCTTCGCTGGAAGAGTGTCTGTCGTATAGGATTAAAGTAGTTAAATAGCCAATCAATAAATTTACACATAAGAAGAGCACACTTTCCATTTGGAGAGTGTGCTCTTCTTGTTTCTTCAGTTATGAGACATTTTCTGTTGCGGTGTCTTTAATTTCCTGACGTTTCTCGTAGATGTTAATAACGATAGTTTTAACTACAGCATAGAATGGAATTGCCAGGATGATTCCCCAAATGCCTGCAATGTTACCTGCTGCGAGTATCAAAGTAATAACCGTCAATGGGTGAACACTCAGCGCATTCCCCATCACATTCGGCGTTATGAGGTTCCCTTCAATTTGCTGTGCAATAAGCATAATGATTCCTACATATACAGCCATAATCGGATCCTGGAACAGTGCAATAATGATTGCCGGAATTACTGCAATATAAGGTCCTAGGAATGGAATAACATTGGTTACTACACCGATTAGTGCGAGTAAGAACGCATATTCAAGACCGATAATCAGGTAACCAATCAAGAGCAGAATTCCTACAATTAAGCTGACTAATAGTTGCCCGACAATATATGATTTTAAAGTGTGGTCTACATCGCCAAGTGTTTTACGAACCCATGCTTTTCTGTCTCCGGAGAAGAATTTTGAAACAAAAGGTGCGAACTTCTTGTGGTCAATCATAATATAAATCAGGAAAAACGGCACGAGTACCAGTGCAAGCACTCCCGAAAACAGGCTCATTATGAATGAACCGATACCTGAGCCGATAGTTGATGCCCAGTCTGTTAATTGCCCGGACACGTTGCTGATCTGATCCTGAACTGCGGTTGGCATATGTTCACGCTGTGTCAGGAAATATTCTACATAACCTTCTACAGTGTTAATAATTTCCGGAGCATTATCGATAAGCGAATTTACCTGCTGAGTAACAATAGGTGCGATAAGAATATAAAATAACCAAATAAGTAATCCCATCAAAGCAAAAATAATGATGATTGCTGACCACTTTGGGAATTTATGATTCATCAGAAAATGCAAAATCGGGCGGGTTAAATAGAAAAGTACTCCGCCAATCAGCAGAGGTACAAATATAGTCTGTATCACGGTGAAAATTGGAGAGAAAATCGCCTGCAGTTGAATAAGTAATAAAATAATAATTAAAGTAAAAATTACAGCGACTGCTGTTTGAAACCAGCGTTTTTGTGTCATAGAAAAGCCTCCTCATATCTTATGTATATACCCAAATGAGAGTAGAATATGGGAGGAATAGAGATTTAGTAAACGCATCTGGCTAGGAAATTCATAAAAGTAACAAATAATATATGTTAACTATTAAAGAGGTTCCAGCAAGAATAAGATTGTATACGGTATACTATATACAGTGTGTAATTTCGATATTATTTAAGCTGCACATTCCAAGATTCATCATAATAAAATTCGGAAAGAGTATCAGAATCCATCACCCGGAACATCTCATCAAAATCATTGGCCAGGTTATATGTACCAAGTTCATACTTATCAATCCAGAATACTTCACCTTCATCAGATGAACGGAGATTACCGGAATACTGATTTGTTTTATACATCAGTACAATATATCTTTCATCATCTTCAGTCTGAAACTGTTTCGTACCGCATATTTGCGGATTTTTTATAACCAGACCTGTCTCTTCAAACACTTCACGAATCACCGAATCCACAAAAGACTCATTCTTTTCAACTTTTCCACCGGGGAAAGTAACACCCGGCCAATTACTGCTGA
>DAIPYL010000117.1:0-2390 GCA_036782755.1 Jeotgalicoccus sp.
TTTATAGTAAAAGCTGAATCTGCTGCTCGCGGCGGACACAAATATTCTTAATCATGTCCTCCGTCAAATATAAATTCTTTTTATACCGTTCGTACTTCAGCATCATCTCGCGATAATGACTTAAAGTTAACGGCAGCGATTCTTTAAATACAGGCACACGGTACTGGCTAGTTCTCACGAGAAATATATAAGAGGACAGATGTGCGTCGAGCGCAGGTTCAAAACCGCAAAACTTCGTATAGCATTCGAGCTCCACGCCGCGTGCTTCTTTCTCGGAGAGTTTCGACAGTGAGATAGATATATGGTCGAACATCTCCATTAAAAACATGACTTCAATCGAAACTTCAGCGGGTACCGGCTCGCCCGCCACTCCGATAAAGTCCAGCATCTCATAATAATTCATCTCTATACCGTGTCTCACTATATCGAGACAATACTCACAGTATTCGATGTAATCCTGATCCGTGCTTTTTTGCTGCATGCTTTCCAACAAACTGATCAGCTGAATTTTTCCTGACGTACTGATAAAATCCACGCTGTCAGGACGAATCACGCTGCTCATTTAAAGTACCGAGGTATGACAGTCGTTCAAACTATGCTCGGAAAACTCTCCCGCATCCGCTGCCGTATTTGAAAAAAATAAAAGTACGATTAGGCCGAGTGACAGGAGTGTCTTTTTAAAAATACTCTTCATAAACATAACCTCTTTAATATTTTTTCTCTGGGTTCTTCTGTATGTATCAGAGTATCTTCATTATAATAAATCTGATTGTTAGATAACTAACTAAATACTTACTATTTCTCATATATGGTAAATTTTTTATGTTTCCTAAACAATTTGAGCTTCTTTCAGCTCTTCCTGAGCTCTCCTCTCCATACGTTCTATCTTTTCAAGCAGAAATGTCGATTCATTCCGCTTCAGCAGAGACTTCGCTTTTCCAGCATAAAGCAGTATTTTTTTGTATTCTTTCACGCTTCCGTATCCCCTCATGAGATTAATATAGAGCTTCACGGCTGTCCGGTAGTAAACTTTGTCGGTACTGCTGTTGTATATCTGTACAGCTTTAATATAATAATTCAAGCCCCTGTTGCCGTCACCGTAAAGTACATTGCCCTTTGCCATATATAAACCAGCTTTTAAATAGTCAAGTGAACTTTTATCTTCAATCCGTTTAAGTGCTTTGTTGAGACAT
This sequence comes from Jeotgalicoccus sp., assembly GCA_036782755.1. Taxonomy (GTDB): domain Bacteria; phylum Bacillota; class Bacilli; order Staphylococcales; family Salinicoccaceae; genus Jeotgalicoccus. The sequence continues at coordinate 1,194 of DAIPYL010000117.1, forward strand.
TTCAGCGCCTCATCATAATTATTCTGCTGTTTAAATAAGATTGCCCGGTGCCAGTCGTAATACACGGACAGTTTTTTGTTGCTCCGCCATTCATACACAGTTAATTTATTCAGTACGCTTTCTATTAAATCTAATTTGGAATGTTCTCTAATTAAATCGAGCTCTTCCGTTATTTTCATATCCACAGCCGGAGTCAGTCTGATAATCACATCTTCAAGTGACAGATCCAGCGCTGTCATTATTTTTACAACATAAATAAAACCGACATTCTCCCCTTTTTCCAGCCGGCTGATTGTCGACACTGAAACCCCTGTTTTCAGTGACAACGATGTTTGAGACACGCCGTATTCTTTACGGCGGGATATAATTGCTGAGTTGTTTATTTTCATAGCTTTCCCCCTTATTTACAATATATAGGCAATTAGAAATATCTGTCAATCAGGAACATTATTTAGAGTTTCGCAAAACTGATTTAGGGTATAATTAAGGTAAAAGAACGTGATGGAGGATTGAGTATGACAACAATTGAAATATATTCAAATGCCAATGAACTCAGTGATAAAATTTACGGACTGCGTGCAGAAGGCGTAAAAGATTCCAATATGACGGTCGTTGCCAAAGATCGTTTTGACGCAGCATTTTTAAGATATACACGTGTACCTTTCAGAAAAGCGGATGGAACGATGTGGGACAAAATCGCTGCGAAGTTTTTAGACGAGAATTCGAAAGAACGTGTTGCCGGGCAATTAAATTTAACCGGTGAAGAACATTCAAAATTCAGAGCAGCAGTCGACAACGGAAAAATTTTACTGCTGGTCCGTTCAGAAGAAGAAAAAGTGAAGCAGGATGAAGCTGCTGCAAGAAATCTCCAAACACAGGATGAGACAATGAAAACAGCAGAAGTACAGCCGGATCAGCCACTGCAGATTGAACATGATGAAGCAGCTCCGAAAGCTAAAGCGAAGAAGAAACACAACAGTTATATGGATGCAGCGCAGATTATTCATGAAGACGGCAACAGACGCACTGTTGAGCATGAAGGCAAATCATTTACGATTGTGAATATGAAAGAAGAACTGACAGATACAGAAAACAGCAAATAGAACATGATAGAATCTCCTGCAAATATTTGCAGGAGATTCTCTTTTTAATGGAGATTTGAATGCAGCATTAATATGATGAAGATAAATATTTTAA
>DAIPYL010000118.1:0-2316 GCA_036782755.1 Jeotgalicoccus sp.
CGCAGTGTTTATCCTACTTTAAAATCCCTCAAATAAAAAATCCCTCGCAAAAATGTTTACAAATTACGCTATCGGTTATATAGTTATATACATAGATATATAACCAGATGACTTATAACGAAAATATAAATAGATTACCGGTTAAGGAAGGGAGGATGCGATGTGTCAAACCTGCTGAATGAGAAGAAGCCAATTTATGAACAGATCAGGGACTGGCTGGCGGATCAGATTATTGATGAAACGCTCGTCGAACATGATAAAGTGCCGTCGACCAATGAGATTGTCACATATTTTAAAGTGAATCATATTACGGTTTCCAAAGGTGTCACAGAACTTGTGGAAGAAGACGTATTATACAAAAAAAGAGGTGTAGGGATGTTCGTGGAAGAAGGTGCACGGAACAAACTGCTGGCATCGAGAAGAGAAGGGTTTGTTGAAGAATACCTGAAGCCGATGCTTGAAGAAGCGAGAAAACTCGATTTAACCGAAAGCGATATACAAAAAATGATTGATGTAAACGGGAGGGATAAATAATGATATTAAAAATAGAAAATGTGGATTTAAAAATTAAAAAAGACACAATACTGACGGATATCAGCCTTGAGCTTAAAGCGGGTAAAATTTACGGATTGCTGGGACGTAACGGTGCGGGGAAAACATCACTGCTGTCACTGATTGCGTCCTACAGAAAAGCAACGAACGGCAGTATTACGCTGAACGGTAAAAAAGTGTATGAGCAGGATGACGTGATGCAGCACATTAATTTCCTGTATAACCCGAAAGAAACAAGTGCAGAAAACGATAAGATTACGGAATATATCGAATCCGGCTCCATTTTCCGCAACGATTTCGATAAAAAGTACGCTTACCGGCTGCTTGAAAAATTCGATATCGATACTGACAAAGCATACAGCGCTCTGTCCCAGGGGCAGCAGGCGGCAGTGACGGCCACGCTTGGTCTCGCATCATTGTCGAAAGTAACAATTTTTGATGAAGTGACGAACGGGATGGATGCGCCGACGCGCGAACTGTTCTACAGCGAAGTGCTTGAAGCGGCAAATCGCGAAGAACGTATTATTATTCTCTCGACGCACATTATCTCTGAGATGGAGCACTTATTCGATGAAATTATTATGATTCATAAAGGGCAGGTTCTGCTGCAGGAATCAACGGATGAACTGCTTGAGAAGGGCTATACTGTTGCCGGTAAAGCTGAAAGAGTCAGAGCGTTTACCGAAAATAAAAATGTGATTAATGTAAAATTCTTAGGCGCACTGCAGATTGATACGGTGCTCGGAACAGTAACGCCGGAAGAAATGGAAATCGCAGCAGATGATCACCTGGATATTTCGCCGTTGAAACTGCAGGAAATGTTTATCAGTCTGACGGATAAACAGAAAGACGGGAAGTGATTAGATGATTGCCCGTAATAAAAAAACGATAAAGAAATTTATGCTGTGGATTTTTGTCGCCGCATTTGCGATGACAGTGTTTCTCGGTGTGAGTATTTATTTCAGTGATGAGACAGAAGGCATCTATTATCAGGGGTTCTTCAGTTCGTTAAGAATTGCTGCGCTGGTATTCGGGCTGCTTGCGGTAATTACACTAAAAAAATATGTCGCGCGGGGATTGTCACGAAAAACGTTTTTTAAAGACAGCTCCATTGCCATTGTCATAATCAGTCTGTACTCACTGATATTAATAAATGTATTCGGCTGGCTTCTGAACAAAGTACCTGCACTGGCAGGGCAAATATTAACGGGTGAATACCTTGAAAATATGATGCTTCTGAATGCATCTGCGTTTGTCGCAGCATTGCTGTTTTATTACGTAGGCCTCACGATATTTTTCAGTTTCAGAATAAATGCATGGTTCGGGACTGTTATAAGCATAGTGCTCGGTGTATTTTCCGGCTATATGGGATTTGCAGAAATGGTCGTCAGTAATCCCGGTCTGTATTTTCTCATCGCCGGCCTTGGAGCACTCATCTTCGGATATATCAGTTTCCGTATGGTAACGGCAGCATATATTAAAATTTAAAAGGAGTGATACTATGACTACTAAATTAAAAGACACGACGAAAATCTTTACGAGCATATTTCCGGTATGGTCCCTCTGGTATATCGGGATTCTGCTGATTGTCTATATCATCTCGAATATCTTTACGAGTGAGGCGATTTCATCATTCTTCGGTTTCGGCATGACGGCCAACCGCACATATCTGTTCGTGCTGGCAATTCTTTCAGTGCTGATGTTTACGGAATGGGCAGTGAACATGGGAATCTCAAGAAAGACATTTTATAAATCACTGATGAT
>DAIPYL010000119.1:0-2180 GCA_036782755.1 Jeotgalicoccus sp.
CTGTACACAATTATTCCAATAACTGCAGCAATAATTACTCCTGCACCAATTGCTATTTTAATAATCGTATCCTGAAGTTCCTGTTTTCTTGCTTCTTCCGCAGCTTTTTCACGTTCTGCCGCTTCCTGCGCTTCTTGTTTTTCTTTTGCTATTCGTTCTTCTTCAGCTTTACGTTCTGCTTCTTCACGAGCTTCCTGTTCTTCACGCAGCCGCTGTTCTTCTGCTGCCTGCTGTGCTGCTTCATCGGCTTCCCATGTTTCCTGCAGATAGCTGTTTAAGTTATCCACTTCATCCTGTTTCGGACTATACACATCAGATATATAACTCTTTGCATTGGCCAGCGCTCTTGTCAGCGGCTGTCCCATCTCACGGTCCTGATAGGCCGCTTCAACTTCTGAAATTGTTGCTTCAAGTTCGGTCGTATCTGCATCCGGCACGCTGCCTGTCAGTGCCGAACGTGTATAGGATGTATAGATTTCTTCACCGCCCGCATTTTTTGCGACAACTTTAAAATCGTAAGTTGTATCCGTATTTAATCCTTCGTTTCTGAAGCTGCTGCCTGCTGTCGTACCGACAGATTCACCGTTCCGGAACATTTCGTATTCCACGGCATCTTCATGCAGATCCCAGTACATTGTTACAGTGTTCCCTGTCACTTCTCCGGTCGATAAAATACGGTGGTTAAAGTCATCAAAGAACGCAAATGTTCTCGGTGCTTTCTCTGCCAGTTCCGCACGTGATTCCGCTGTGTAGTAATACATCGCGAATGTTTCACCGAAATATTCTTCAACGATATCGTAATAATCACGCTGTGAGTTGCTGTTCATCAGAGAATCCACCTCAGCAGCATGAATCGCTCTGAACTCTTCTGTTTCACTGACCTGCACGCCGACCGTAAATGCATCGACGACATGTCCGTATTCATGGAGTTCCAGGTTAATTGCCGAATGACCTTTACCGTACTCACTGTATCCGATACGTGCCATGGACACATGACCGCCTGCACCTGGAATGTCATCCCAGGAGTTTGTATGGCCTCTCGGCACCACTCCTTTTAAATGTGCAAATTCCGGCTGCTCTGTAATCGGTGTATCAGCGAGTATAAACACAGCACCATTGCTGCTTGTCTGGTATAGAATGCTGTTTTCAACGTGATTCAGACGGCTGATCATCTGCTGGGCTTCCTGCCAGCTTTCATCCGATGATGCCCGCACATCCACCATATTCTGCAAATAAGGATTTATTGCTTCCTGTGCATGAATTCCCGGTGCCCACAACAATAGTATTCCCAGTATTAATAATGTAACTCTCTTAGCTGGCTTCATCATTATCACTCCGAACTTTTAGAACTCGTAATTTGTTTCCATATCCCATTCATGAATTTCATAATCTCTCGCACCCAGCGAAATGTAGGGATCCTGCTTTACGAGTGAGACCGCTGACTCTTCATCTTCAGCACGGTAAATAATAAGACCGCCTGCACCGTCGGTAAACCTGCCGTTCATCAGTACGGTACCAGCCTCTCTCTGACCTGCTAAAAAATCCAAATGTTCCGGTCTGTGTACACGCGATAATTCTTCATCTTTCATCGATAAAAACACTGCGAAATACTTCATCACTTCATCTCCTTAACAGTAATATACACTAAAAGAAAACAGACTGGAAACTCCAGCCTATTTTAACGACTCTATTCGCTCTGTTAAGAGTGTGATGATTTCTTCTTTACTCTGATCCGCAGGTTTATATTCAGTCAGATGCTCCCCGTTAATAAATACTGCCGGTACAATTTTCAGGCCGCGTTCATTAAAGTCTTCGAGCACCGCCGCACCGCGTTCATACGCCGCAGTTTTTTCAGGCAGTCCAAGTTCATCTTCACACATTTCCAGTGTTTTTCTGAAGCTCTTCACCCATGATTCCTGCGTCTGGAATAATTTCTTCAGCGCTGCGAAACCTTCGACCGGATCATCATGGTCGACATAGTTATTTGCAATAGTGCCGCGAAGCAGCTGGCCTTTCGTACGGTCCACGTGCTTCACAACAAACTTCACCTGTCCGCTGTCTGTATACGGTTTAATCACTTCAGATGCAATTTCAAAAAACTTCGCACTGTAGGGACAGCCGAGATTCACAAAAGCTTCCACTTCAATCGATGCGTTCTCGAGCCCCACCGTTAAGTATTC
>DAIPYL010000120.1:0-2114 GCA_036782755.1 Jeotgalicoccus sp.
TTCCTGTGTAATTTATGTATTAACACATCAGAGAAAGGGAGATTCATTATGAAAATAGTAGTTATCCCGTCAGGGTTTAAAGAATGTTTAAGTTCAGAAGAGGTAGGGCGTTCAATTGAAAAGGGGATTAACCGTGTGGGTGCGGAGCACGAAGTAACGGTAATTCCTATGGCTGACGGAGGAGAGGGCTTTGTTGAAACGATTGTTAAATTAAAAGAGGGTAAAATTATTAATACGCATGTAACGGGACCGGTCGGTAAACAAATAGATTCGTTTTTCGGTATTTTCCATGAAAATGGAGTAAAGACAGCAGTTATTGAAATGGCTGCGGTTGCAGGGCTCCGCCACGTACCGCATAATCAGAGAAATCCTTTATACACGACGACGTACGGTGTGGGTGAAACGATTATAGAAGCAGTGAATCATAACGCTGAGAGAATTTTAATCGGCTGCGGCGACTCAGGTACTTCGGACGGCGGTACGGGAATGGCGCAGGCTGTCGGTGTTAAGTTTTACGATAATAATAATGAACTGTTAAATATTACAGGCGGCGCGGATATCGGAAAAATTCACCGTGTCGATATGTCGGAAATCGATCCGCGTGTGCTGAATGTGAATATAGATGTTGCAGTCAACTGGAAAAATGTACTCTGCGGCGAGCGCGGGGTAGCGAAAATATTCGGTCCGCAAAAAGGTGCATCAAAAGAAGATGTTCAGCTTTTGTCGGATAACTTCGATCATCTGGCGCAGCTGATTCAAGAGCTGACTGGCAATGACTTATCATTTGTAAACGGCGGCGGTGCATCCGGCGGACTTGGTGCGGGGCTTGCAGGGTTCATTAGTGCGGAACTTCACCCGAGATTTGATATTATCCGCAAGTATATCGAGATTTCTGATGCGATTGAGCATGCGGATATTGTGATTACCGCTGAAGGCTGTATTGATTATCAGACACCAAACGATAAAATACCGTCGGAAGTGGCGCGTATCGCTAAACAGTACAATAAACCTGTTGTCGCTTTTGCCGGAACAATCGGTAAAAAAGCGAGTTTGAACTACGACAGCGGCATCGATGCGTATGCGAGTATTATTCCGAAACCGGCAACGCTTGAAAAGTCCATGACAGATGCGGCGAAATGGCTTGAAAAATGCACAGAAAATACAATCAGAAAAATTATGATCGGAACACAGGTTGCACAGAATCTTAAAAAATCATTGGAGCAGTCTGTTAAATGACACGGACGCATAAAACACTGTGCATTGTATTTTTAATTATTACTGTGCTGATCATTCTGTCCCCGGAATTGGATTACCTGGGTTCCTTAAGTTTCATTATTTTTATCTTTGCACTTGGCATGTTTATATTTTCAACGCTTCCGGCAGGACTGGTTGCCTGGATCACGCTGTGTGCCGGGGTGCTGCTCGGACTGCCTGAAGAGATTATATTTGAATCATTTAATATCGATATTGTCTGGCTGATGATTGGGGCGTTTATTATTGCTGAAGTACTGGTTAAAAGCGGCCTGCTGGACAGGCTGACACGCTGGATTGAAATGAACTGTTATACGAAAGGGCGGGTAACATTTTTTACATTCCTGCTGATTCAGGTGCTGTCGGTTGCTGTACCGTCGACGTCGGGAAGAGCATCGGCAATGCTGCCTGTCTACAATATTCTAAGTGAGAGATTTCATAATCATAAGAAGTTTTTCGGTATGGGAATTCCTGTTCTTATTTTGATGGGTGCAAATACGACGCTGCTGGGTGCAGGAAGTCATATTATCGGTATCGGTATACTGAGTACCCAGACAGGTGAATCGATTTCGTATATGGAATTTCTGATTTATGCATTGCCGTTCGGACTCATTATCGGACTGCTGACACTTCTTATATTAAGAGTAATGTACTTTAAAGATTTCAATTATGACTTTGAAGCTGCAGTGGAACACGATAAAATACCTTTTTCCACAAGAGAGAAATACGCACTGGTGCTGGCCGGTATTACAATACTGCTGTGGCTGACAGAATCGTTGCACGGTTTGGAAATCGCATTCGTCACAATAATGATGAGTTTAATTATGATGCTGCCGGGACTGAAGTTAATCAGCTGGAAAGAA
>DAIPYL010000121.1:0-2101 GCA_036782755.1 Jeotgalicoccus sp.
ACTCGATAAGGATTCACTCGAGTATGTTACAGAGAAAAAACCTGATGAAGAGCAGTTAAAAGCGCTGGCACTTGCATGGGAAGTTTCTAAACACGTTAAGTCGAATGCGATTGTTCTTGCGAACGGGAGACAGACCGTGGGAATCGGAGCAGGACAGATGAACCGCGTCGGTGCTCTGAAAATTGCAGCGGAACGTGCAATCGAGCTTGGAGAAAATGTCGTTCTTGCAAGTGACGGGTTCTTTCCGATGCCGGATACGGTGGAAAATGCCTATGAGTACGGTATTAAAGCGATAATCCAGCCGGGCGGTTCGAAGCGCGATAACGAATCAATTGATTTTTGTAACGAGCACGGTATTGCAATGGTATTTACAGGAATGCGTCATTTCAAACATTAATACTGGAGGGCGAAACTAATGAATGTATTAGTAATTGGCGGCGGCGGACGGGAGCATGCTCTTGTTAAAAAATTGAGCGGTTCAAAGCATACAAAAAAGATACACGCGGTACCGGGCAACAGCAGTATGGAAAAATATGCTGCGGTGCACAGCGATATTAATGATTCTGATATTGAACGTATCGTGGCACTCGCGATTAAAGAGAATATTACATGGACAGTAATCGGTCCTGAAGCACCGCTGACTGCGGGGCTGGCTGATGCACTTGAAGCTGCAGGCATTAAAGTGTTCGGGCCGAGAAAGCTGGAAGCACAGCTCGAATCATCAAAAGCTTTTGCGAAAAATATTATGATAAAATACGGTATTCCGACTGCAGAATACCGTGCATTTTCGAATTTGATCGAAGCATCGGAGTACGTGAAAGAACAGGGGGCACCAATCGTTATTAAAAAAGACGGGCTTGCTGCAGGAAAAGGTGTTGCTGTTGCGATGACTGAAACTGAAGCACTCGATGCTCTAAAAGAAATGTTTGTTGAAGGTGAAAATAAACCTGTTGTTATTGAAGAATTCCTTGAAGGTGAGGAGTTCAGCTTAATGGTGCTCGTTAACGGTGATTATATATTACCGTTCGATATTGTGGCGCAGGATCATAAACGTGCATATGACAGTGATACCGGGCCAAATACCGGCGGCATGGGTGCATATGCGCCTGTTACGCATATCGGAGAAGATGTTATAGAAGAAGCAATCAATAATATTGTTAAACCGATGGCGACTGCAATGGTTAGTGAAGGCTTAGATTATTTTGGTGTTATGTATCTCGGTGCGATTATTACTAAAGACGGCGTTAAAACAATTGAGTTTAATGCGCGCTTTGGTGACCCGGAAGCCCAGGTACTGTTAGGGCTCCTTGAATCGGATTTTATCGATGTACTGGAAGCGGTCAGAAAAAAAGAACCCTATAAGCTCGAGTTCAGCAGAGATTCGATGCTTGGTGTAATTCTGGCATCACAAGGCTATCCAAAAACGTATGAAAAAGGTGCGTCAGTTATTATCCCTGAAAGGCTAGAAGACGAAATATTTAACAGCGGACTGAAACATATTGAAGATGAACGTTATGAGACAACAGGCGGCAGAGTAATGCTTGTTACAGGGCGAGGCAGTACGCTTGAAGAAGCAAAGAAGACAGCGTATAAAAATACTGAACAGATTAAATTTAATAATGAGGCGTTATTTTATCGTAATGATATTGGGGAGCGCGGCGTTTAAACAGGTGATTATTTCATCTGTTTTTTTATTACAAAAAATGGGTGTAGCGGAATGTTTTAATTCATAGTATAATAATATGGATTTTAAAAATTGGAGGAACAATAATGAAAAAATTATTAATGCTGTTCATGACAGTATTTATTTTGATGCTCGCAGCATGTACGAGCGACAGCAATGTTGAAGAAGAAGTTTCTGATTCAGAGGGGGAATCAGCGGGAGGGGAAGCAATTGACTTCAGTATTATGTCATTGCCGAACTCACTTGATCCGCATGCAGCAAACGACGGATATTCACTTTATGTGATGACGAATATTTACGAAACACTTGTAAAACTTAACCAGGACCTTGAATTAGAGCCCGGTCTTGCTGAAAGCTACGAACAGATTTCAGATACTTCATGGGAATTTAAACTCCGTGAAGGAATTAAATTCCATG
>DAIPYL010000122.1:0-2073 GCA_036782755.1 Jeotgalicoccus sp.
TCAAATGACATATGATCTTTCATGTAGATAAGTTCTGTATGGCCGCCGGACACGACGAGTGAGATAAGCGGGAACTCGAGCGGATTCTCAAGCTGTGCTGCGTATATATGCCCTGCAATATGGTGTACAGGAATCAGCGGGAGATCATGTACAAATGCAAAAGTTTTCGCTGCGTTAATACCGATTAAAAGCGCACCTATAAGCCCCGGTCCTTCTGTTACAGCTACTGCTGTTAAATCTGAAGGTTCAAGCTCAGCATCTTTTAAAGCCTGGTCTATAACATGTGTAATAGCTTCGACATGATGACGGGAGGCCACTTCCGGCACTACGCCGCCAAATCTTTTATGACTTTCTATCTGGCTTACTACTACATTCGATAATATTTTATGGCCATTTTGAATGACGCTCGCTGCAGTCTCGTCGCAGCTCGTTTCTATTGCGAGTATTTTAATATCCTTACTCATTAAGATTCACCCACATCACGTGTGCATCAAGCCCTTCTCCATAATAGTTCTTACGTACGCCGCCGTATTTAAAACCGTTTCTTTCATACAGTCTCATTGCCGGTGTATTATCCACTCTGACTTCCAGTGAGACAATATCCGCCTGCGGTTTTACAAATTCTTTTATATGTTCAATTAACACATGACTGTAGCCTTTGCCGCGCATTTTTTTAGCGACTGCAACTGTAGTGATCTGACACTGGTCGACCACAAGCCATATACCTGTATAACCGATAATTTCACCGTCTAATTCCATAACGAAATAGTGGGCAAATTTATTCATTACAAGTTCTCTCGTGTAAGCTTCCATCGTCCATGTTGAGTTTTTAAATGCTTCGACTTCTATATCATATACGGCATTTAAATCTTCAATTTGCATTTCTCTGATTACTGGTTGTCCTGCCAATTTCTTTCCGCCTCCGAGATGCGCAGATAATCAGGTACCAGCTGATCGGCATCCTCAAGTTTTAATGCTTTTTCAAATCGTTCTGTTTGTGAAATACGCGGTGTAACATGAGTATACTTATCAATATCGATAGTAATTTTCTCATCACTGTTCAGAAGATAAACAGCTTCGTCTATCTCAGCCGATAAAGAACTGAACTCGATATACTGCGGCGCAATTACTTCAGTATAATCATCTTCCTTAATATTGTACACTGCACCGTAAACATGTGCTCTTCTCGCATCGATAAGCGGTGCTGCATTACCTTTAATATTATGTGAAACAGCAAGTACAAATAATGATGATACCGAGTATACAGGAATATTGAGCTGTTTTGCGAGCATCTTGGCTACTGTAACGCCGATACGTACTCCTGTGTATGAGCCCGGCCCTTTAGCGACAATAATTCTGTCCAGCTCAGTCTTCTTAATATCTGCAATCTCAAGTACCTTCTGTATATTATCCACCAGTGTTTCGGAGTGGGTCTTTTTATAATTCGTATTGATTTCAGCAACCATCTTACTGTCACGGTTTACCGCAACTGACAATGCCTGATTACTTGTATCAAGAAGTAAACTTATCATAAACATCCTCCGCAATCTTTATATTACTGTCTCCTGTACCTTCTATAGTAACAAGACGTTCATTTTCACTTTCATAATTAATATTAATACTGATTACATCTTCAGGTAAAAATTCAGCTATGAACTGCGGCCATTCTACAAGCGCAATATCAGTATCGTTAAAGTATTCATCGAATCCGAGATCCTCTTCTGAATCTTCCAAACGATAACAATCCATATGATGAAGTTTAACATCAGCATTATATGATTTTATAATATTAAATGTCGGTGAAGTCATATGTCTTTTCACACCTAAATATTTACCTAAAAACTGTGAGAACGTTGTCTTCCCGCTGCCGAGATCTCCAGACAGAAGAATAACAGTTCCTCCTGAAATTTCCTGTGCCAGAATTTCAGCCAGATGCTTAGTATCTGCCAATGAATTTAATTTTAAAGTATACATGCTGATACTCCTTCAATAAATAATATATTAATCTATTATATAACAAAAAAAGAGACCTCGAAAGGTCTCAATGCGGCTCATCGCATCCATATAATTTGA
>DAIPYL010000123.1:0-2068 GCA_036782755.1 Jeotgalicoccus sp.
CCATCTATTTCTCCCATTCTGCCTTTATCTATCAGTGCTTTGTTTTGTTCGATAAAGTGGTCACGGCTTTCTGCAATCATTGTATTAAATCCAGCAGCAACTGCTGCCTCTGTTTCGTTCCATAACTGATGGTTGTAGTTTTTAAAGTCAGGGATAACTTTTTTCGCTGCGGTCTTCCTTATATGTTTGGCGAGTCCTTTTTTCCATCCTGTAATGGATTTAAATACCATACCTGCACCGATGGCAGCACTGAGTGTCAGACCTAACGGACTTGCTAAGAAGGCTGCAGCTGCACCGGCTTTTAACATTCCAAAGCTCGCAAGTATTCCGGATGCTTTAGTCAGCAGTGCAGAGCTTCCAAGTTTTCCGAAAGAGGACATATATAAAGCGAGTGCACCCGATGACCCCAGTCCTGCGAGTCCAGTGACAAACCAGTTTTTTGAGTTATTACCGAACTTAAGTCCGGATACATTGATAAATTCATGCTCTATATTTTCAATGGCTTCGTCTGTTTTCTCATTGAAGTGTTCTATTTTACCGCGGACTTCAGCATTGATGATTTCCACTTTCTCCATCAGCACATTTTCCGTAAATGCTTTCTGTTCTCTTTTCTTCATTTTAATTCCCTGAGTTTCAATCTGTTCCAGTAATTTTGCTACTGTTAAATTATCATCCAGCTGCTGGTTTATTAACTGATCAATCGACTGTTTATTTTCTGCTGCCAGAGTTTTCAGCATTGCTTTTTTCTCACGAATGCCTGATATATGCTTTTCAAAATCTGTCAGTCGTTCATTGAACGTTTTTGTATTTGCTGATTTCTCTTTAATATCTTCATTGATTGTTTTATAAATTGAGTCATATTTATCAGTAAGCTTTCCGTATTCAATCACCGGTGAAACAGATGAACTGTCAAAGTCGTGAATCAGCACGCTGCTTCTTTGATTGTTAATTGTTTTAACTGCACTTGGCAAACTGAATTTGTCGACGACAATCACATATACGTTCTCTCCGTAGTCAGGGAGTATATAGTTGTCATAAATATTTTGTGTTTCAGTTGAATCCGCAAGCAAAACTAATGTTTTATCTGCTGAGTCACTCTTAACACTCACCCGCTGTTCTGCATAGATATCTTCACTGTTTAACAGCTCCATAAAATCGATAACCAGAATATTAACCGGCTGTATAAAATTATGATAATTTAAATACTGCGTGCCCTTAATACCGCTTCGGTAATTTATAAAATGAAGTGCATCTTTACTTTTAACTGCTTCAGAGAGTTTACGGGCTTCCATCTGATCAATTCCAAGCAGCTCAGAGAAAAACTTCCCTAGAAAGTCATCTGACTGTGTCAGCTCACGATCTATGATCAGATTAAATTCTCCAAGCAGATTACGGAGGTTTTGTTCCGCAATGATTTGATCAGCACTATTCAGTTCTTTAAATTCATCCACCTGATTGATGAATGCTTTGATATTACTGATGTTGTTGTCACTCATAAACACCCTCCGTTCTATCCATCCGCATTCCGGTATTTTCTGCGGTTTCGTTTTCTGTTCAGCATTTTTTCAATATCCTGATTGATTTTTTCTGAAATTTTACTATCAAGCACTTCAGATATTTTACTTTCCAAAGGATTCTTATTCTTCACATTATTATTGAGGTATTCCAGTTCTTCCCCATACATCTCTTTATAATAAGCATCCAGTTCATTGTAATTCTCAGCAGTCAGTTCCGCTTCTCTGTTATCCCGCACAAACTGTACTTCTTTAAAGAGCAGTGCCCTGATTGCCTCTCTGTATCTGTTCGTACCGATTTCTGCTTTGGATAAATGAAACTTCCTAGCGGCACGGTTACATATATACTCTATATCCGCCCCGGTAAATCCTGCTGATTCACGCACCAGCTGTTCCAATTCATCATCGTGCAGCTTTAACGGGATTGCTCTCTTATTGAGTTTGTCCTTAAACAGCAGCAATCGGGCATCTTCATCCGGTTTACTGACATAGAATATTTCATCAAACCGCCCTTTCCGTAAAAATTCAGGCGGCAGAACACCATCAATATTATT
>DAIPYL010000124.1:0-2009 GCA_036782755.1 Jeotgalicoccus sp.
ATGAATGATAATCAGCCTGAACCTTTAAGTCCTGAAGAAGGCGGCTATGAACATTACCATGAAAAAGTGGAGGGCCGTAAAGTTCAAGCTAGAAGCGACAGCTTTAAAGATCACTTCAGCCAGGCTAAAATGTTCCTAAACTCATTATCCAAACACGAGAAACAGCATTTATATGATGCATTCAGTTTTGAACTTGGTAAATGTGATATGGAAATCAGAGAACTTGCGATTAACAATCTGCTGAACAATATCGACCGTGATTTAACAGAATATGTTGCAGACCATGTAGGTGTCCCGGTGCCTCCTGAGAATAACGAATCAACTTACGATAAAAGCTCACCTGCACTCAGCATGACAAATACAAACTTCTCGCTGAACACACGTACAGTCGGCGTCATTGTTATGCCGGACGTTGCAGAAGAAACGCTGAAAGAAGCGAAAGAAAAACTTGAAAAACAAGGCCTTCAGCCAATGTTTATTTCAGATAAAATCTATCACATCGGGAATATTACACTCGATGCGACATTTGATACAGTACATGCCGTGCTGTTTGACTCACTTATCGTGATCAGCGGAGAACAGCCGCTGCCGGCGCCGGCAATTGAAAACCTTGAGATTGCTTATAAGCACAAGAAAGCAATTGGTTTCGGTACCGACTCGGTGAATATATTTGATTCACTATCATTCACAAAAGATAATCTCGGCGTTACTGATATTGAACAGAATTTTGACGGTTTCCTGAACGATGTTAAAGGACACAGAGTGTGGGACCGCTAAATAATATTAAACTGCCTGCTGCTCAATGAGCGGCAGGCAGTTTTTTCGGTATTGTACAATTATCCTGTTAAAATTAAGTAACTAATAGAAACGAGAGAGGAAACATTATGACTGAACAAGTAAAAATATTTACATCGGCGACATGTCCGGTATGCGGCATGGCAAAAGATTTGCTGGATTCTCTGGATATCTCATATAAAGAGGTTAATGTAGACATTAATCCGGTTTCCATCGTTAAACTGATTGGCAGTACGAGAAAATTCACAGTGCCCCAGACAGTTATTAACGGCAAAGTCATTTCGGGTTTCAATCCCGACAAAGTTATTGCAGCAATACATGACTGATAAGCAGTTTTATCGTGTTATTCCACCCTGCCTGTTAAAATTATAGACAGTTAAAGTTCTGCTTTACACGAAAGGAGTTTTAATTGTGAGTGTAAAAGAAAATGAAAATATCACTTCTAAAGAAGCGCTTAAAGAGATTACAGGGATTGAAACTTTGGATCTTGGCAGTTCGGGAATGGTATGTGACTTCGAGACCGGTATTTGCGGTCCCATCAACGAAGAGAAAGAGGATAAAAAATAATGAAAATTACAATCTGGTCAGATTTCGTATGTCCGTTCTGTTTTATCGGACAGGCAAACTTAGACAATGCACTTAAAAAATTTGAACATAAAGATGAAGTGAAAATTGAGTATAAGAGTTTCCAGCTGATGCCGGATGCTGAATATACTCCGGGTGAAACTTATGCTGAAACCTTCTCTAAAATGAAAGGTGTTACTGCAGCCCAAACAGAAGGAATGTTTGCACAAGTTACAGAAACAGCTGAAAAAGCAGGTGTGGAAATTAATTACGAAACTGCTAAATTAACGAACACATTAGACGCTCACCGTGTATTCCAATATGCAAAGGAACAAGGTAAAGGCACTGAGTTCTTTAAAGCACTATACGATGCACACTTCACAAACGGCGAGGTGCTGAACGACGAAGATACGCTTGCACGCTTGTCAGAATCACTCGGACTGGATGGCAAAGCTGTCCGCGATATCGTAAACAGCGATCAGTACAACCAGGATGTAAATGTTGATATCTCGCAGGCATCAAGCCTCGGTATTCAAGGCGTGCCATTCTTCCTTGTTAACGATAAGTATTCAATTTCAGGCGCACAGCCTGTTGAATTATTCCAGGAAGCGCTCGAGAAGATTTACCATGAAGGACAGGACACTGAATAA
>DAIPYL010000125.1:0-1974 GCA_036782755.1 Jeotgalicoccus sp.
CAGGTGCAGGATTCGTAGTTGCACTTACTGGTGACATCATGACGATGCCTGGACTTCCAAAAGTACCTTCAGCTAACAAGATGGATGTAAATGCTGACGGTTCTTCAACTGGATTATTCTAGAACTTAAATAATGATGATGAAAACCCAAAATCTTCGGATTTTGGGCTTTTTTTGTGTTTGGATATGGTCTGGCTGGAGTTTGAACGACAGTGAGCGGAATTCAATGTCGTCCGAGAATCTCCGGACGACGATGAGGAAACTTCATTGACGTCCGGTGGAGGATTGGGTGCACATACTCAGTCAAATCACTTTGAGTGACAGTGTCGCTCACATCCAATACAAAACACCCAGCCAACACAAAAAAACACCTCCACACGTAGTGGAGGCGTTCCTTATAATTAATCATCATCTTCGTCATCGTCATCATCATCAGATGAGCTTGATGATCTGCCGCCGACTGTATATCTGTCGTCATACGTACGTGTGACGCGTCCTCTTAAGTCGCTGTTAGAAAGTCCGCTGTCTATCGCAGCTCCCATACGGGACTGGATTGCAGGGTCGTTTAACGAGCTCTTATTTGAGAACTGTGTATCTTCTGCAATTAATCCTTCAACAGGTTTGTCCATGCTGCTTGAGCAGTCGTCTTCCAGTTCCATAGTCAGTGCGCAGAATTCTTCTTCTCTCACTGATGCCGGCTGCTGGAACTCTTCATATGCACCAAGCTGTTCCGGAGCGGCGTTTGTTAATGCCTGCGCCATGTTTCTCCAGTTGTACAGGTGGTGATATTGTTCGGCATCCGTGTCGTATACCTGCGGAATGTTGCGGTCGTAACCCATCCATATACCTAATGTGACTTTCGGGTTAAATGCAACCATCCACGAGTCGACAAATCGTTCGGATGTACCGGTTTTCGCTGACCAGTCATAAACATTCTGAACTGATGCGTAATAATCTTTAATGTGATAAACAGAACCGGTAACAAATGATTCCTTAAGCATATCAGCCATCAGGAATGATGTTGATTCTTTGAATACCTGTACCGGATCCTGCTGATGTTCGTAAATGACTTCTCCGTTCGGGTCAGTTATTGATTCAATCATATAGCTTTCTGTCATCTGGCCCTCGTTGCCGAATGTAGAGAATGCATCGACGTTTTGTGTAACAGATATATCATTAGAACCAAGCGGTAACGATAAGTAACCTAATTCTTCCTGAGACACATCGAGATTCATTTTATCCAGATATTGTCCCGGATTATGATTTTGCACTTCAGACCACAGTCTTAAAGTACTTAAGTTATATGAGTTGCTCAGCGCGTGTTTCGCTGAAACTAAACCATACTCTTCAGTAGAGTAGTTTTTCGGCGAATAGCCTCTGTAATCGAACTCTTTATCCAGCAGTACTGTATCCGGTGCGATTAATCCCTGGTCGATTGCCGGAGCAAACGTCGTCAGCGGTTTCATCGTGGAACCTGCCTGGCGTTTAGTCTGAGTTGCGTGGTTAATTTCAGATTCATCGTAATTGCGTCCGCCCACAAAGCCGAGTATTTTACCTGTGCCATTGTCTTTTAAGACCATGCCGACTTCGTGGTCAAGCATTTCTTCTTCTTCACCTTCAACGGCATTCAAAGCATCAAGACTGCTGCGTTCCCCGTAGTAGCTGAAGTAATTATCTTTCGTATCCTGCATCGTATCGTAAATGTTCTTATCAATCGTCGTTTCAATCTGGTACCCCTGATTACGCATTGCGTCATTCGCTTTTTGAGTGTACTCCTGGTTGATTAACGGTGTTGAGTCGACATCTTCACGGCTGATACCCTCTTCCTCAGCGAGAATATATTTAATAATATCTACACCGCGCCGTTCGATTTCATCTGTCAGAAACGGATAGTTCTGGTTTGGTACAACAACACTTGAGGCCATCGTTTCATAAATATTGTATTCCATTGCCTGATCGTATTCTTCCTGAGTAA
>DAIPYL010000126.1:0-1925 GCA_036782755.1 Jeotgalicoccus sp.
TATTATATCGTGAATGCAATTTTGCCCATCATGCCGGCATTGTCCAGACGGTCAAATGCTTCTTTAAAATCTTCGAGCTTATACGACTTGTCCATTACCGGTTTAATGCTGTGTTTTTCAATGAAATCAAGCATCTCGTGAAGCTCTTCCGCACTCGCCATCGTCGAACCGAGTAAATTAAACTGGCCGTAGAAAAACTTGCGCAGATTAAAGTCCACAGTATCTCCCGCCGATGCTCCGAAAGCGACTAATGTTCCGCCGCGTTTCAGCTGATCAACAGATTTGTTGAACGTGGCAGCACCGACACTTTCAATCACTAAATCGACTTTTTCACCGTCAAGCTGCTCATTCCAGTCAAGTTCTGAATCAATCGCTTTATCCGCACCAAGTTTCAATGCCTGCTGACGTTTCTCTTTAGAACGTGAAGTGACATAAACAGTCGCTCCTGCAGCCTTGGCAAACTGCATCAGATATGTACCGGCACCGCCTGTTGCACCTGGAATCAGCACTGTCTGTCCGGCTTTAAGCTGTCCTCTCGTAAACAATGCACGGTAAGCAGTCATGGCGGATAATGCGAGCACTCCCGCTTCTTCCCAGTTTAAATGTTTAGGCTTCGGCACAGCATTTTTTGCAGGTATTGAAATGTACTCTGCGAACGTTCCGTTAAACGGGAATCCTGTAATTTCAAAACCTTCAGGCGGGACCGCACTGTTTTTCTCCCAGCCGAGTGACGGATTGATAATGACTTCGTCGCCGACTTTAACGTTTGTGACGTCAGCGCCAATCTGGTCAACAACCCCTGCACCGTCGGAACCGAGTACAATCGGCGGATCGTTTTCATTATGTCTGTTCGGGATAAATAAATCTCTGTGATTTAACCCTGCAGTTTTTAATTTAACGATAACCTCGTCATCGCTTATTTTATCCTGTTCAACTTCACCAAACTGAATACCTTCAAGACTCTGTACACCTTTATGATATATAGCTTTCATTAAAAATAACCTCCTCGTAAGACTTACTTTGTCGGTTTGACAGTTACACCGCCAGCTTCACCAGACAGTGTCCAGTTCGCTGAAAGCATGTTCTCTAAATCCTGCTGCTGGTTTTTATCGAGCTCAAGACCTGAAATGACGAAGTCGTCCACCTGGTAATCTTCATCGGCAAACTTGCCGAATTTCATTTTAATTAAGTTTTTCAGACCGTTGAAAGTCAGAAACTTCACTTTGTAGCCGTCGTTCACAATTGCCTCAAAATCAGCATTTTTGCTCAGTTCCACTAAAGCATCAAAGTCCATATTTTCTTTAACAGCCTTGAATTCCTCAAGATCGTTGGCTTTAATATTTTCAATAATTTTATCGTTGCTGATGCCATTTCCTCTTAAAGTTTCAATCGCATAAGCTTCCATTAACGTAATCGATTCCATGTGTGTGCCTCCTAAAATAATGTTAACGTCATTGTATCATTTAGAGGCTTTTATGGAATGATAAATGGCTTGGTGCGGCGAGATTCGCGCATGATTTTTGTGCTTGTCGGCGCTCATGCGGCTGGATGCTGCGTTGCGGCTGTATGAAGATTCCGCTCATTGAGACAATGAACGGCTTTCTTCCCGATGAACGGCTCACGATGGGACGATTATCAATATTTGACTCAATGAGCTCACCACAATGAGAAGATACACAATTATCTTCCCAATGAGCAAGTCACAATGAGACAAAAAACAGTCTACGTCTCAATGTCGTTTATCAAAACTGTGTATTTATGGGTATAGACACATAAAGAAGGAGATTGATAATCATGAAAAGTCATTACATAACTATAGATAATACAAAACTGCATTACGTTACAGGCGGAATCGATGACGGTCCGGTCTGCCTGCTGCTTCACGGTTTTCCGCAAAGCTGGATTACTTGGCGTAATGTAATTCC
>DAIPYL010000127.1:0-1884 GCA_036782755.1 Jeotgalicoccus sp.
GCGTAATCCGCATAGATCACACGGCTTTCATACGGAATGTCCTGCTCCTTCATCTTCTCTGAGAAACTCGTCGTTCCCGTAACTAAGAACTCCACAGTCGGCAGCGGCTCATTCACAAAACGTCCGACACCCTGCCTGCTGTATACAATCCCCATCTTTTCAAGCTGGACCAGTGCATTACGTGCGTCAATCCGCTTAGCATTGTACAGCTCTGCCAGTTCATTTTCGCTCGGCAGTTTATCGCCGGGGATGAGTTCGCCATGCAGTATCATTTCGTGAACTTTACTTCTGATTAAAGTTTCTTTCGTTATTATATTACTATCCAGGGACATGGTTAAATCTCCTTATTACACGATAAATTAATTATACACATATACCAAAATCCATACTAATATTTACAAGAACCGAACATTTATTAAGTCTTTATACTTTGTAAGCGCTTTTCAGGAACTTAATTAAAAATTAATGTTGATAAGTTCGTGAATACTGTTAATATAAATATATTCATAAACTTACATAATAAAAGGAGCACTCACAATGGACTTGTTAAAAAATAAAATTTTATCAGAAGGTATCGCACTTTCAGATAACGTATTAAAAGTAGATAAATTTTTAAATCATCAAATTGACCCTGAATTAATGGTCGAAATCGGTAAAGAATTCCATGCGCGATTTAAAGATGTCAAGATTACAAAAGTACTGACATTGGAATCTTCAGGTATTGCGCCTGCAGTCATGACTGCCTTAAACTTTAATGTCCCTGCAGTTTTTGCGCGTAAAAGAAAATCACTGACTTTTACTAATGATTTATTATCTGCACAAGTCTTTTCGTATACTAAGCAGGAAACGAACATGATCAGTGTTTCAAATCAGTTTATCCAGCCTGGTGACAATATTTTAATTATCGATGACTTCCTTGCGAACGGCGAAGCTGCCGGCGCACTGATCAGCATCGTTGAACAGGCAGAAGCTAACGTTGCCGGACTTGGTATCGTGATTGAAAAATCATTCCAGAGCGGCGCATCAATTCTTAAAAACAAAAACTACCGCGTGGAATCTCTTGCACGTATTAAATCATTAACAGACGGCACAATCACTTTCGCCGGAGACACGGAATAATGCAGGAACATAATCCGTCTCATGCCAAAGACTTCTCTCTCGGTCTGCAGCATGTCCTGGCGATGTATGCCGGCGCAGTAATTGTGCCGCTCATCGTCGGTAATGCCATCGGCCTGACACCCGCACAGCTGACGTACTTAATCGCCATCGATATTATGATGTGCGGTACGGCAACAATATTGCAGGTTTGGAAGAATAAATTCTCCGGCATCGGATTGCCCGTCGTCCTTGGGTGTACGTTTACCGCCGTTGGACCGATCATCAATATTGCAAACACCTACAGCATAGAATCCGTTTACGGTGCAATTTTAGTATCGGGACTGCTCGTTGTACTGATTGCTTCTTTTTTCAGTAAATTGATACGGTTCTTCCCGCCAATCGTTACTGGTACCGTGGTTACAGTCATTGGAATTACATTAATCCCTGTCGCAATCAATGACCTTGCCGGCGGCCAGGGGGCTGAAGACTTCGGTTCACCAATTAATTTGTTTTTAGGTTTTTCTACCTTAATTATTATTTTAATCATTTTGAAATTCGCTAAAGGATTCTTTGGTTCTATTGCGATATTAACCGGTATTATTTTTGGAACAATTATCGGTGCGTTTTTCGGCCGTGTTGATTTCACTCCGGTAGCAGACGCTTCGTGGCTGCATTTGCCGCAAGTCTTTTACTTCGGTACACCCGAGTTTCACATCGTTCCAATTTTAACGATGACACTGGTTGCGGTTGTAAGCCTTGTTGAATCAACAGGCGTGTACTTTGCAC
>DAIPYL010000128.1:0-1811 GCA_036782755.1 Jeotgalicoccus sp.
CTTGCTCGTCGATACAGGCAATTCCAAAGCGCATCTGAACACGATGTTGAAAGCAATTAAAGATGCGAACCTTCCCGCGCCGGCAATCGCGCTGATCACTCACTGGCACTGGGATCACACATTCGGCATGCACGCTTTCTCAGGCACAACGGTGACGCATACTAAAACCAATGAAATTCTCAACGGTCTCACAAAATGGAAATGGACGCCGGAAGCAATGAACGAACGTCTTAAAACCGGTGAGGAATGCGAATTCTGCGACACGCATATTAAAATTGAATACGACGATATTACAGAAATTAAAGTCGTTCGTGCAGACATTGAATTCGACGGCAATTTAACTATTAACCCCGGCAACGTTACAGTTGAGGTCACTCCAATCGCAAACCCGCATTCTGATGACGGTGCAGTCGTGTATATTAAAGAAGATAAAGTACTCTTCGCCGGCGATGCCGACACGGGTGACTTTTACGAACTGGACGGCGGTTATGACGCGGACAAATTTTATGATTACATTACAACTGTCGACAAGATCCCGTACGAAACTTATATCCACGGGCATCTCGCCCCGATGACGCGCACAGAAGTTTCGGCGCTCCGTAAAGAAATTGAAACTGAGGAACTGTAAAAACAGAAACCCTTACGGATCTCTGCATCGTCATTTTACATTTACTTGCGTTCCAGCACGAAATACAGGACAGGCCCGACAATATTAAAAACAACTACGATTATTATCCACGCCGCTCTGTTTAAATATTTAAAGCGCCTCTGTTTGAGTATCATTGCCAAGGCGGAAATCATTAAAAGCAGCTGAAAAATTATTAACGGAATTAGAAATGGCAGCAGTTCCCTAACATTTATAATCATGTTAATCCCCCGTTACCGTTATTTAATTATGTAAAATATCTTATTAATATCTATTACCCGTTCATGACAGAAAAATACATAAAATTAAAAAGTGCAGGAGCCATTCAGGCTCCCGCACCGATTTTCCCACCATTATTTTTTCCATTTCAATTCAACAAGCGGCCGCGTGAGCGCCACTGCCGGTCTGCTCGACAGCACTATGACCACCAGTGCCGACAGCAGCACGAACCAGAACGTTTCATACCAATGGTTATACCACAGTATTTCAAACTCCCTGAACGGCTGAATGATAAATCCGTGCAGCAGATAAACGTATAACGTCTTCTCGCCCATTTTTGTCAGCCAGCCGAAATCGCCGGACGGAATTAACGCTATCATGCTGATGATTAAAAGCGCCGCCAGAATATAAATAATGAGGCGCATCAGCCCGCCGCTGATTTCCGCTTCAAGACGTCTGTACGCAACTGCACCGGACAGCCAGCCTGTATCGAGCGTTACGTCTACGTTGATAAAGAGATAAATAAATGTAAACAGCGCCATCATAAATATAATACCTGCGATACTTAAGCTCCTGCTCTTTATCAGCTTCACATGCTCTTTCGTCATAAAGTAACCCGCTAAAAAGAACGGAAAGAATGCGAACGTGCGTGACAGGCTGAGGCCGTATGAAGACAGGTCGACGTAGCCGACAGCCAGGCCGATAAATACCGCAGCGAGGATGCTCGCCACTGCCGGAATTCGTTTAAAAAGTACGAGCAGAATGTGCCAGCAGAACAGGCTGACTAAAAACCACATCGCCCACTGCGGATGCAGGATGCCTTTGTACCATTCTTCACGCCCGAGCAGAAAATATAAGACTGTGTACAGCCCCTGAAACATTAAATAAGGCAGCAGCAGTTTTTTTGCGAGATTTAAAATGTATTTCGGTTTGCCGATTCCCTTGG
>DAIPYL010000129.1:0-1680 GCA_036782755.1 Jeotgalicoccus sp.
GAACGTTTTAAATGGATCTGCCGTCATGTCGATGAAATCGAAGTCGGCAAAATGCGGACGCCGACCATTACAGACCGGCTGACGCTCCGTCACGGCAGATTTATAAAGCGGGCGGAGGAAAACAAAAATATTTTCAGGTTTACACGTGATGAAATCAGTATCGTTGTAGACTTCCTTGCTATTCTGTTCGATATCGATGAAACTTTCCTGATTGGTGTACGCGGCATGCCGCGGGTCGGGAAGACAGAGTCGGTCGTTGCCGGAAGTGTATCGGCCGGCGACAAATGGCTGTTTTTATCATCGACCATGTTAAAACAGACCGAACGCACGAGTCTCCACAAGCAGGAATTCGATAAAGGCAATGTTTACATTATCGACGGCGCGGTAACATCGAAATCTACAAATACGGATCATAAGCGTCTCGTGAACCAGGTGCTTAACTACGACGGTACAACAGTTGTGGAACATCCGGACCTGCTGATCGATGATCCATTCTTTAAATTAAAGCAGGAAGACTTTGATTATATTATCGAAATCCGAGAACACGAAGATCAGGAAATCACTTATGAAAAACATAAGAAACGTCACTGGTTCGAAAGTGACAATATGGACTTTTTCTAATTGGAGCTAACAAACTATGAAACTTGGGACATATTTACAAAATAAACGTGAAAAATCAGGCATCACTCTAAAAGAAATGGAGCGCGGTTCCGGTATTAAACGGAGCGTGCTTCAAATTATTGAAGCGGGTGACCTGACGCTCTTGCCGGAACCAAAACATACGCGTTTTCTGATTCGGAAATACGCGGATTTCCTGAACCTGGATGCTGAACAGCTGCTCGAGCGTTTCCAGGATGAAATCCCGGACACTAGAACTGATAATCAGAAGCGTAATCAGAAATCCAATCAGGATTTACAGTACTTAAAAAAGGTGCTGTTTGGTTTTATTACGATGATTCTCGTGCTCTTTGCTGTCTGGCTGGTGCTCCTGCAGATCGGCTCCCAAGGCGATATTTTCGAGACGAAAAGAATATATGAAACAGAGAATGAAGTAACTGACCTCACCGCTGACAAGGAAGAAGAAGAGGAAGCACCTGAAGAAAGTCCGGCGGAAGAAGAAGCAGAAGAGCCGGCGGAAGAAGCAGAAGAGGAAGTGGCTGAAGAACCGGGGGCTTCAGTGAACTTTGTCAACCGCGAAGGCAATACGCTGGTTTATAACGTCACAGCTCCGGAGGAACTGACGCTCGAACTGTCGGGTAATGAATCTTCCTGGGTCAGCTTAACGGATGACCTTGACAATAATTATCTGTACGAGGAATCGGACGGCGGCACTTTTGACATTGATCCTGAAGCGACAGTTGTCAATCTCGCGCTCGGCAATTCCACGTCATTTGATATCGCTTTAAACGGCACCGGCATCGATAATTCGCAGCGCGGGGATACCGTTACAGTTTACTATCAATTTAACATCACAAGGGAGTGACACTAAATGAACATACCTAACTGGCTGACCGTCTTCAGAGTTGTTTTAATTCCGGTCTTTTTAGTCTTTGCACTCCTTGATTTCGGCTTTGGCACCATGACGTTTTTAGGCGGTGAAGTCATTCTGGTTGAGCAGTTTATCGCAGCAGTGATTTTTGTTATCGCAGCGCTGACTGACTTCCTCGACGGCTATCTTGC
>DAIPYL010000130.1:0-1577 GCA_036782755.1 Jeotgalicoccus sp.
CGTGCCACCGTCGATTTTCGGCGGCGCGCAATCGTGTGTTCTGAGCCACCGTCGATTTTCGGTGACGCGCAATGGTGTGTTCTGTGCCGCCGCGAGAAATTTTACATCTCTTTGACTAACTAAACGCCCTGCTCAGTCAATAAACAAAATATATTCCACACACCAGCAAAAAAGAGCCCTCATTGGGCTCTCAGATTTTATCTTTTATAATATTATTCTACTACTTCTACTGATAAATCCACATCGATGTTTCCGCGCGTTGCTTTAGAGTACGGGCAGAAGTCGTGTGCCTGTTCTAAATATTTTTCAGCGTCTTCCTGAGACATGTTTTTAACTTTAGCTTTAATGTCGACACCCAATTTAACACCTTCGCCGTCTTCTTCAAGACGTACTGTTAAATCAACTTCCGGTTCTGCGTCACGGACGCCGCCTTTTTTAATCATTAAGTCGAATGCGCCGTTGAAACATGATGCATAACCTGCAGCAAATAACTGTTCCGGGTTAACGCCTTCCCCGCTCTGGTCCGGCGGAATTACCGGTGAATCGATTGCTTTGTCTCCTGTTGTAACATGACCTTTACGGCCGCCTGTGTTTACTGCATTGATTTCATATTTAACTGCCATTATAACTGCCTCCTAATATTTTAGTAACAATTCCATCTTACTCTCAGGATAAAAATATATCCATTCATAAGATTTAATCACAAAAATGAAGCCGTATTAAATACAGCTCCATCTCTGATGAATATTATTTCTTAAACTTATCTGATAAATTATCGATAGATTCGTTAGCTTTGTCGCTGCCTTTTTCTACATATTCTTTCGCTTTACCGGCAGCTTTTTCATGCTTGCCTTCTTTTTCAGTCTTTTTGTCTCCAGTAGCATTGCCGATTGTTTCTTTAGCATTACCTTTTAACTGTTCAAGTTTACTGTCTTTTTCCGCCATTTAAAAACACTCCTTAATTAATTAAATCGTATTTTTTGTACAGTTAGTATATTCCCATTCATAAAATCCTTAAACATAAATATAAAAATTATATTAATGAAAGTCCGATATGCTGCCAGTAAATATAATACGTTGCTATCAGCAGCAGCACATATACCGGCATGAGAAGTATTCCAATCTTCATCAGATCACGTGTTTCAAACGGGCGGTTTTCACTCTCATAAAATATCAGCAGTGCTTTCGAGCTGACCGGGAGCATAACACAGAAATTAATTCCAAGAAGCGCGATAAACACCGCTGCTTCCGTGTTTAAATTAAATGACTCTGCCAGGATGATAAACACCGGTATCAGCACAACCGCTCTCGTCGTATGGCTCGTAATTAAAAGATGCGACAGTACACTGATTAATATAATAATAATTAAAATCGGCAGCTCGGAATTAAAACTCATTCCGCTGAATACAGACATTAAGATATGCTGGAAGTAATCAGTTACGCCGTAATCTACAAGCAGCTTTCCAAGTGCCGCTGCGCCTGCTACGAAAAAGATTAAACTCCATGACACACCCGCCAGTCCTTCTTTCCAGCTGATTAACTTCAGTCCCGGCAGCATCATAATTAAACTCATCATT
>DAIPYL010000131.1:0-1576 GCA_036782755.1 Jeotgalicoccus sp.
GTTGAATTTTCTGATTTATAAATATATTTAAAATCATACTATCTCACTATGTTTTTTGCAAGGCAGGAAGTACTTTTCTTTACATGCCGTTTTTGTACGTATACTGTGGAGTTAAATTCCGAAACGATAAAAGGAGTGTGACGATGAAAATTAAAATTTTTCAATTTCAAGTCATCGACAGCGAGACAGAAATGAATTTAAATAAAGTGAAAAGTATGTTTAGAGATACTGATTTAACCAGTACAGATGTCGTTGTACTGCCTGAAATGTGGACATCAGGCTACGATCTTGAGAACATTCAGGACTATGCAGCAGACAATCTCGAGCCGGTAAAATCATTTATTGCGAAACTGGCTGCTGATAATAATGTGACAGTTGTCGCCGGTTCAATTCCAAACACTTACGGAGACAACGGCGTCTGTAACACTGCTTTCACAGTCGATAATAATGGCAAGCTCATTTACGAGTATTCCAAGATGCATCTCGTACCGATGTTAAATGAACCTGAATTTCTTAAAAGCGGAGACAAACCTGTCGAAGTGTTTGAAATTAACGGCGAAACATCCGGTCAGGTCATTTGCTATGATCTTCGATTCCCTGAACTGTTCAGAGACTTATCACTGTCAGGCGCGAAAATAATATTTGTCGTTGCAGAATGGCCGATTGAACGTACGGAGCACTGGGTGACACTACTGAAAGCAAGGGCAATAGAAAATCAGTGTTACATCGTTGCCAGCAATACAGTCGGCACGCAGTCAAACGGCACTGAATTCGCAGGCCGTTCAATGATTATTAATCCATTCGGAGAAATTCTTGCTGAAGCAGACAAAGACACAGAAGAAGTTGTCACTGCTGAGCTCGATTTGGATTATATCGATCAGGTCCGTACGGATATTCCTATTTTTAAAAGCAGACGGAAAAACTTATATAAGTATTTATAACTTAAAATGTCCCCGATTCCTGTTGGAACGGGACATTTTTTATTAAAACACCATCTGCACAAGAATCATATAAAAAATCGTACCGCCTGCAATCGACAGCAGCATACTCTTTTTCCAGTAATGCAGAATAATAATCAGCCCGACCGCGAGCATTTCCGGCAGGAATCCGCTAATTCTTGTAACTTCCACTTCACGTAATGCATACACTACCAGCAGACCGAATACTGCCGGCGGCAGCATATACCCTAAGTACTTTATGTATCGAGGCGTTTCTTTATCACTGCTGAATATTATAAATGGCAGGAATCTCGTCGTCAGTGTGCCAAGCACGACACATGCAATAATAATGATTTGCTGGGTTAAGGTCATTACGAAATCACCTCTCTTTTAGCAATTGCTTTCCTGATCAGCGTCAGTGCAATTAAAATCAGCACCATCGCGGGGATGATAAAGTTCTCAGGACCGAAAATTGCAAGGCTTAACACAGATGCCGCAATACCGATAATCGAACTCACGTGGTAGCGTTCCTTCATCCACTGGTCTAAAAAGATTACAACAAACAGGGCGGTCATTACGAATTCCAGTCCTTCTGTATTAAATGTTACAGCTGAACCGAACAGACTGCCAACCGTTGT
>DAIPYL010000132.1:0-1492 GCA_036782755.1 Jeotgalicoccus sp.
CTCCGCTTATTGCCGTGCTGCTTTATGTAATGTTTGCCCAGATTCCATTTTTAAAATTACGCGAAGTTTTATCTGATACAAAATATATCATGGCACTGTTACTCGGAAATTTCATTCTGGTGCCCGGACTCGTCTGGATATTAATTATACTATTCCCGCAGCAGCCCGCAATATTATTAGGTGTATGCCTCGTCTTGCTCACCCCTTGCATCGATTATGTCATACCATTTACCAAACTCGGTCAGGGCGATGAAAAGCTCGTCCTGTCATCAACACCGCTGCTTTTTATTATACAAATATTGCTGCTTCCGGTATATCTGACAATTTTTATTGGACCGGAAATAACAGAAGTCGTCAGCATCGGACCGTTCGTTGAAGCGTTTCTGCTGCTGATTGTGGTACCGCTCATTTTAGCCGTTATCACGCAGCTGTTTGCACGAAATACAAATGCAGGTAAAATGCTGCTGAGTGCTACTGAAAAACTTCCAGAATTTCTGATGGCTGCAGTCCTGTTTACAGTAGTCGCGGCACAAATCGGCAAAGTATATAATGACCTCAATCTTATTTTGAGCGTTGTCCCAATTTATATTTTATACCTGATGATTACACCGTTTATTTCTAAGATTATCGTTTCGGTTTTTAATTTAACACCGCGAGCCGGACGTGCACTCGCTTTCAGTGTCGGGACAAGAAATTCACTCGTCGTCTTGCCGCTTTCACTCGCGCTTCCCGGTGAATGGGCGGTCATTGCATCCGCAGTCATTGTGACTCAGACAATTACTGAACTCATCGGCGAGTTATTTTATATAAAGTTAATCCCGAAATTGATTAAATAAAAGATGAATCAAAGAAGGCACTCAATCCACCGGATTGAGTGCCTTCTTAATTTTATTCTATTTCAAAAATATCATCTGTATGTTCGTGCAGCTCTTCAGGACCATTGATATGAGCTGTAATACTGTATTCACCAGCTGGGATATCTGCTGTTTCTGCAGTATATACGCCGTCGCTCTGTTCTTTTGCATTCAGCCATGTAATTTCTTCTGTATCAGATTTCTGTACTTCAAAACGTACACGGTCGGCTTCATATGCTTCATTTTCTTTTAAAAGTTCGACACTGATTACTGAAGGTTCTGTTTCATTATCGACCATCAGATTCATATCAAGCACATGTTCATGCTGATGTTCCGCACCTTCTTCATGTGGTTCATGAGTTTCATCACTGTGTGCTTCTTCCGAACTGTTGCCGCACGCCGCAAGTGTTAATGTCAGACCTGAAAGTATAAGCAGTTTCTTCATAAAATAATCCTCCATCGTTATATGTATGGACTTATTTTATCAGATGCTTTTATATATGCCTTTATACTTTAAGTTCATTTAGTGACAACATTTAAACAAGTTAATTAAAATATTTAAAATATTCAAAATGTCTCATGCTACAGCACTCCAAAAGGAATTACAGCAAACTAAAATAATCTCACCGGGGTTTATC
>DAIPYL010000133.1:0-1481 GCA_036782755.1 Jeotgalicoccus sp.
CTGCACCGCGGTAGTTCAGTTTCGCAATTGCCTGACGTGTCGTTTCCGTAATGTCCGCACGTTCTGAATCGCTTAAAATTGTTGCCGGCGCTTCTTCAAGCAGCTTCTGGTTGTTTCTCTGAATCGAACAATCCCGTTCAAATAAATGAATTGCTCCGCCTTTGCCGTCACCGATAACCTGGATTTCAATGTGACGTGCTTTCGGAATGTATTTCTCAACGTACAAACGGTCATCGTTAAAAGAACTTTTCGCTTCTTTTTTTGCTTCATCGTACAGTTTGTCGACGTCTTCATCGCTGTGTGCAAAACGCATACCTTTACCGCCGCCGCCTGAGACAGCTTTAATTACTACCGGATATTTAATTTCTTCTGCGAGTTTTTTCACTTCATCTTTCGACTCGACGATGCCGTCGCTGCCTGGGATTACAGGTACTCCTGCTTCTTTCATCGTCTGACGCGCCATCGATTTATTTCCCATCTTTGCCATCGTTTCCGGTGACGGTCCGATAAATAACAGGCCAAGTTCTTCAGTGCGCTCGGCAAATTCAGGTGTTTCCGATAAAAACCCGTAGCCCGGATGAACTGCATCCGCTTTACTCATTATCGCTGCCTGCAGTATGTTACCGATATTTAAATAACTGTCGGTACTTTTTGGTCCGCCTATACAGTATGCCTCGTCGGCAAGTGCCACATGCAGACTGTCTTTGTCTCCGCTTGAATATACTGCGACACTCGCAATATTCATTTCCTTCAGCGTCCGGATAATTCTTACCGCGATTTCACCGCGGTTGGCAATTAAAACTTTTTTCATCTGTTACGCCTCCTCCGGACGCACGCGAAGCAGCACGTCGCCGAATTCAACAGCATCTCCGTTTTCTACAGTAATTTCTTCAATTGTTCCTGCTGCATTGCTTTTCACATCGTTGAAAACTTTCATCGCTTCGATAAAACCGACCTGATCTCCTTTAGAAATCCTGTCTCCTTCTGAAACAAATGTCTCGTCACTGTTTTCATCTTTTTGGTTATAAAACGTTCCGATTTGTTCTGCTGTAATTTCAATCAGTCCGGAAGTATTCTCTTCTGATTCTGGCGGTTGTGCAGCAGAATTTGACGCCGGCTGAACAACAGACCCGCCGTCTTTTTGTTCAATATGAATATGCTTATTCTCATCCGAAATGCTGAGTACTGCCAAATCTTCTTCCTTTAATAATTTAACCAGTTTTTTTATCTCTTTATAATCCATCGCGTTAGCCTCCCATTAATTTCACAATACTTAATGCATCCCGCCGCCTTGCATTTTTAAAGTTCACTGACGTTTCTATATAAGTGCCATCAGTCAGCGCTGTCAGACTGTCTTTATACAGACTTGCCGCTTCATCCACATTGATTTCAGTAAATGTAATTTTCTCTCCCGGTTTCTTCTGGGCAATTTTTGGAAGATCTATTTTTGCAACCGTGCCTATTTTTTTATAGCCGCCTGC
>DAIPYL010000134.1:0-1420 GCA_036782755.1 Jeotgalicoccus sp.
CAGTTTCTGCATTTAATAAAAAAAGCCGCGAGATACCCTCTCACGGCTTCAGCTGGTTTACTTCTTTTATACTGCTTTCAGTCCCTGTTCCAAGTCCCCGATAATATCATCGATATTTTCAGTGCCAATCGACAGACGTACGAGTTCCGGAAGTACACCTGAAGCGATTTGTTCTTCTTCAGATAACTGCTGGTGTGTCGTCGAACCCGGGTGAATAACTAATGATTTTGAATCTCCGACGTTGGCTACTAATGAGAATAATCCAAGTCCGTCGACGAATTTCGCAATCTCTTCCACAGAACCGTCGATACCGAATGTCAGAATCGCGCCCTGTCCTTTCGGCAGATATTTCTTGCCGAGGTCATGATACTTATTGCTCTCAAGCCCCGGATAGTTTACCCATTTCACTTTAGGATGCTGTTCCAGATACTCCGCTACTTTTAACGCGTTTTCTGAATGACGTTCCATGCGGAGGTGAAGTGTTTCAAGTCCCAACAGGAACTGCTGCACGTTAAACGGTGATACTGCAGAGCCCAAATCACGCAGCAGCTGAACACGTGCTTTAGTAATATACGCTGCAGGTCCGATGTCATTTACATAAGAGACACCGTGGTAGCTCTCATCCGGTTCAACTAATCCGGGGAACTTGCCGTTATCCCAATTGAAATTGCCGCCGTCGACGATAATACCCCCGATTGAAGTACCATGTCCGCCGATAAATTTCGTCGCTGAATGCACGATAATATCTGCTCCGTGTTCAAACGGGCGGAGTAAATAAGGTGTCGCAAAAGTACTGTCGACAATAAGCGGCAGATCATTGCTGTGTGCAATTTCTGCTACTTTTTCGATATCCAGCACATCGATACGCGGGTTACCGATTGTTTCCGCGAAGACCGCGCGTGTTTTATCGTTAATTGCTGCTCTGAAGTTTTCAGGATCCGACGGATCAACAAAATGAACTTTAATTCCCATCTTTTTAAACGTCACATTTAAAAGGTTGTATGTACCGCCGTAAAGGTTCGCAGATGCAACAATTTCATAACCTGTTTCTACTATATTTAAAAGAGATAAATGAATAGCCGCCTGACCTGAAGACGTTGCTAAAGCGCCGACGCCGCCTTCAAGTGCAGTGATACGCTCTTCAAAAACGTTCTGCGTCGGGTTCATAATACGCGTATAGATGTTACCGGGTTTTGCTAAAGAAAATAAATCCTGCGCATGCTGAGTGTCGTCGAACACGTAGCTCGTTGTCTGTGTAATCGGTACTGCACGTGACTTTGAATCATCTATTGTCTGTCCTGCATGTATCGTTAAAGTTTCCAAATTCCAATTTTCGTTAGTCATTAGTATTCCTCCATTATATTAGTTGAATTTTCTGATTTATAAATATATTTAAAATCATACTATCTCACTATGTTTT
>DAIPYL010000135.1:0-1278 GCA_036782755.1 Jeotgalicoccus sp.
GACAGCATATGTGTCCACGGTGACGGGGAAAAAGCATTGGAATTTGTTAAAGAAATCAGACAGCAGCTGGAAGCGAAAGGAATTTCTATCGAAACGTTATAAGAAGGGGTGCAAATATGGAGAACAAACCGAAAATTACAGCCGCGCAGCGCAGACTGCTGTTCGGTGCAGTGTTCCTGATGGCGACATCGTCAATCGGGCCTGCATTTTTAACTCAGACAACAGTATTTACACAGCAGTTCATGGCGAGTTTCGCCTTTGCAATTTTAGCATCTATCGTTATCGATATCGGTGCACAGCTTAATATATGGCGCGTCCTGTCAGTCAGCGGAAAACGCGGACAGGATGTTGCGAACGAAGTTTTTCCGGGACTCGGTTCGCTGGTTGCAGTACTTATCGTCATAGGCGGATTTGCATTTAACATCGGTAACGTTGCCGGTGCCGGGCTTGGTTTTAATGCGATTTTCGGCTGGGATGTAAGAATTGGTGCCGCAATTACAGGTATCTTAGCAATTATTATATTCTTAATTAAAAACGGCCGAGCCGTGATGGATATCGTGACACAGGTACTCGGTGTGCTGATGATTGGTATCGTTGCTTATGTAATGATAATTTCTGAACCGCCAATTGCTGAAGCGGCGAAGAGAACAATTATGCCGGAGGATCCAATAGCAATGCTTCTGCCAATTATTACGTTGGTCGGAGGGACAGTCGGCGGTTACATTACATTCGCCGGTGCCCACCGTTTAATCGAAGCGGGTATGACGGGTGAGAAGAACCTGCGTTTTGTCAGTCATGCTGCCAACTGGGGAATATTAACGACCGGAGTTATGCGTGTGCTTTTATTCATGGCAGTACTCGGCGTATTGACACAGGGTGCAATATTATCAGAAGAAAATCCGCCGGCATCAGTATTCCAATTTGCACTTGGTGATATCGGCATGAAAATATTCGGTGTCGTGCTGCTGGCAGCTGCATTATCTTCTGTAATCGGTGCAGCATACACAAGTGCGAGCTTTATGCGTTCATTTAATACAGTGTTTGACCGTTATAACAATATCGTAATCGTTGTCTTTATTGCGACATCGACATTAATTTTCCTGTTTGTCGGGCGTCCGGTCACACTGCTTATTCTGGCAGGTTCATTCAACGGACTGATTTTACCGATTACGCTCGGTGCAATACTTCTTGCTTCCCGTAAGAAGAGCATCGTCGGAAATTACCACCATCCGACATGGATGATAGTATTCGGTGTTGTCGCAGTAATTGTTACATTAA
>DAIPYL010000136.1:0-1191 GCA_036782755.1 Jeotgalicoccus sp.
CTCCAAACACAGCAAAAAACCGCCCTGCTCTAAGCAGGACGGTTCATAATTAATTATCTTGTTTTCGTCAGGATAAACTTCGTACCTTCTGCTTCGTACGTCAGTTCTCCACCTTCCATATCCATTCTTACAGACTGCATGATGTGACCTTTGTTATTAAAGTCTCTGTATAAAATACGAATGCGGAAGTTCATCGTCTGATCGGGCTGCATGTAAAATTTCAGTATCACTACATCGTTTTCTTCTTCCTCTTTAATGTAATGATATTTAGTAGTGAAGTCATAACCTTTGATATAGACTTTCTCGATGTGAAACGGGTTATTATTTTTATTTTCAACACGGAACATCATATACTGTCCGCGCTTGTCTTCCTTCCAGCCGACTTCGTCAATCATTAATAACGGCTGTGTCTGCATAACGTCACTGCGTTTCCTTGATACGTAAATACCAAGCCCGACAAATAATGCAATAAATGCAACAAGTAAAATAATAACATTAAGCCAAACTAATAATGGATCCATATATTTTCCAACTCTCTAATTAGTTTC
Source organism: Jeotgalicoccus sp. (assembly GCA_036782755.1). Lineage (GTDB taxonomy): Bacteria > Bacillota > Bacilli > Staphylococcales > Salinicoccaceae > Jeotgalicoccus. Next base: position 549 of record DAIPYL010000136.1, read on the forward strand.
ATTTCTATAATTTTATCATTATACGTAAGATAAAAACAATTATGTTACATTGAAAGAACATTATTAAGGAGTCGGTTTTATGATTGAAATCCTCAGCGGTATCGGCATTGCCTTCATTATTTTCATCATCATCTGCATTTCTATTTTGCTCGCCGTAAATAAAGACAGATGATTATTTAAAGTGAAATAACTGTGAGCAGTACACCGAAAATAATTGCGATTACTCCGCCTGCAATAAATAAATTACGCTGCGGCGGCGGTGTGCCTTTCCGGAATGCATCCATAAAAGAGATAATACTGATTAAAAGCAGTATGACAATCGGTGCGGCTGTATAAATAAACGAACCATAGTTAAACCATTCGTAAAACATCGACAGCACATAAAAAATTACTGCTGCGAATATAATTATTACTAAACTGTTTCTCATTAATATCACCATTTCAAAAAATTAATTAACTCATAAGCGGGGATGAAATTGAAATCTGTAGAAAATAATCAAATATTTTTATATGCATGTGCAATAGTTACCGGCGTTATTACAGGAGTGCTGAACACAAATATCGGCAGCTTTTTAAACCCCTTAATCTCTCCGCTTATTGCCGTGCTGCTTTATGTAATGTTTGCCCAGATTCCATTTTTAAA
>DAIPYL010000137.1:0-1191 GCA_036782755.1 Jeotgalicoccus sp.
CACCATCCGACATGGATGATAGTATTCGGTGTTGTCGCAGTAATTGTTACATTAATCGCAGGATTTATGTCGCTGCAGGGTCTTGCAGACTTATGGAATGGATAGGTGCTTAAATGAATACTGAAAATATTAGAATGACTATCAGAACTGGTGAGCATACCGGACCAACTTCAGGTATTTCAGGCGATAAAGTACAGGCTAACTTGGCAATTCTGCCAAAAGAATATGCTTTTGATTTTTTGTTATTTGCGATGCGTAATAATAAGCCGGTGCCGATTATTGAAGTGCTTGAAGCGGGTGAGTTTATTAGTAAATATGCGAAAAACTCAGATATTCGAACGGATATTCCTCTTTACAATATTTATAAAAACGGCGAGCTGACTGAAACAGTCAGCGATATTAAAGATTACTGGCGTGATGATTTTGTTACATTTTTAATTGGCTGCAGTTTTACATTTGAGCAGGCAATTCTAGATGCCGGCATTAACATTAAACATATTGATGAAGGACGCAACGTTGCTATGTATAAAACGGACATTGAAACTGTACCTGCAGGAATTTTTTCAGGAGAGACCGTCGTGTCGATGCGTCCGTTTAAGAAGGAACTTGTCGATCAGGTAGTCAGTATTACAAATGAATTTCCTAACATGCACGGCGGACCTGTGCATGTCGGAAGTCCCGAACAGATTGGTATAAACAATATCGACGAACCTGATTATGGTGAGAGAATCGACATTGCTCCGGATGAAGTGCCGGTGTTTTGGGCATGCGGAGTTACACCTCAAAATGTTGTGCTGAATGCAAAACCTGAAATTTTAATCAGCCATGCTCCGGGACATATGTTTATTACTGATATTAATAATGAGGAATATAAAAATTGAAACCGGGCAGCTGCCCGGTTTTTTGTGTATTTAAGTATAATGCAGATTAAAAACGGACGATAATCATAATTATTTAAGTATTGACATTTAATATACGCACATTATAATTAATATTATAACTAATGTTCGTTAAATGGGAGTGCATACAAGATGACAGTGGGTATTATTATGGGCAGCTCGTCAGACTGGGAAACGATGAAACACAGTGCTGAAATGCTGGATTTTTTCGGAATCAGCTATGAAACGAAAGTAGTCAGTGCACACCGCACACCAGAAATGATGGTTGAATATGCAAAAAATGCGACAGCAG
>DAIPYL010000138.1:0-1129 GCA_036782755.1 Jeotgalicoccus sp.
CTTCGTATGCACGGTCTGCGAATACTTCATGGATAACATCCAACCCGATATCTTTTCCTGCCTTAACAAGGTTGTTGTTCGCAAGCCCCATTAACTTTAATTTCGGATTAAAATCTTTAACCGCCTGTGCAATCACACGCGCCAGGTTTTCATTTTTAAATGTTGCATTGTACAGCGCACCGTGCGGCTTCACATGATTAAGGCGAAGCCCGTATGTACGCGCGATACCGTCAAGCGCCGACAGCTGATACAGCATGATGCTGTGCACTTCGTCATCCGACAGTTCCATATAACGCCGTCCGAAGCCCATTAAATCCGGAAAGCCGGGATGAGCACCAAGGCCGGTTGTTCCCGACTCTTTAATGCGTTTAACTGTTTCAATCATCACTGCAGGGTCACTTGCATGAAATCCGCATGCGACGTTCGCTGATGAAATGAGCGGAATAATTTCTTCGTCACTGCCGACTTTATAATTTCCGAAACTCTCCCCGAGATCTGCGTTTAGATCAATTGTTAATCTGCTCAATTAAATCATCCTTTACTCAATAATATTTTCCGTATGAATAAATTTAATATCGTAATCATTCGCTAAAACTTTCGGATGTCCAAGAAGATAATACTGGAAATCAAGGTTTGTCTTAATCGGTTCAATCACTGTTTCACCAAGCACCAGCTTTAATTTAAACAAGGCATCTTCACGGTTATCCGCCTTAACGATAACTTTGGCTATCATTGAATCGTAATACGGCGGGATGGAGTAGCCGTGGTAAATATGCGTATCCACACGGACATTTCTACCCTGTCCAAAATGCAGTTTCTCAATTTTACCCGGAGACGGCATAAAGCGGTTTTCCGGAGCTTCTGCATTCAGACGTGCTTCGATTGCGTGACCTGAAAGCTTTACTTCATCCTGTGTAATACCGATACCACTGTTAAATGCCACGTTAATCTGTGCTCTGATAATGTCGATACCTGTCACTTCTTCTGACACAGTATGTTCCACCTGCACACGTGTATTCATTTCAATAAAGTAAAAGCGTTTTTCTTCTGCTACATATAAGTATTCAACTGTACCTGCACCGCGGTAGTTCAGTTTCGCAATTGCCTGACGTGTCGTTTCCGTAATGTC
>DAIPYL010000139.1:0-1092 GCA_036782755.1 Jeotgalicoccus sp.
AGTGTGACACCAAATCCGATATCGTCCGGAATTTGGATTTCGAAATCTTTAACTTTGATATCCTCTAAGGTCAGCTTGTCTTTATATAGAAGCGGGCCGAATATTTCTGTACCGAATTTGAATTCCGGAATAGTGGAGTAGACGCTTGCTGCGATGGCGTTGCCGAGTGTTGACTCAATCATCGTACCGCCGTATAGTCCAAATCCTGCTGCTTCTGCAATACCTGCAATTTTTTTCGTTTCCAGAATGCCTCCGTGTTTAGCGGGTTTTAGTGCAATAGCATCTCCGGCTCTTTCTTTTATAATTCTGTAAGTGTCATGGAGTGAAGTTGCAGCTTCGTCTGCCAGAATCGAGACGTCAAATCGTTCTGTGAGTCTGCTCATACCTTCGTAGTTCCATGTCGGAAGCGGCTGTTCAATCATTGAAACACCCATTTCCTCCAGCGCTTTAATTTGTTTTAAAGCAGTGTACTCATCCCATGCCTGGTTGATGTCAACTGTAATCCTTGATTCGCCGCCGACAGCTTTAATAATCTCGCCGACATGTTTGACGTTTGTATCGGGATCTCCGCTGCCGATTTTCAGCTTGAAAATGTTATGGCGCTTTTGATGAAGCATTTCTTTCGCTTCTTCAATGTCTCTCGCTGTATCTCCGCTGGCCAATGTCCAGGCAAGCGGCAGTGAATCATGAATTTTTCCGCCGAAAAGTTCGTAGGCAGGAATTTCACGCTGTTTTGCTGCGAGATCAATTAATGCTGTTTCAATCAGACTTTTCGCGAAGTAGTTACCCCTTACTGATTTAGAAACAGTATCCATGATTCTGCTGAAATAAATCGGATTCTTTCCGATGAGATGAGGCGTTATGTAGTTATCGATATTTGCTTTAATCGCTTCGACCGTACTTTCACCGTATGAAGCACCGCCAATTGTAGCAACTTCAGATATCCCCTGAAGACCATTGTCATCTTTAATAATACCGATTACAATCGCCTGCGATGTAATTGTTGTCATCGCGAGTTTATGCGGCCGAACGGTAGGCAGGTCACATATAAAAATATCTGCTGAAGAAATATTACTCATTCCAACCCTCCTC
>DAIPYL010000140.1:0-1015 GCA_036782755.1 Jeotgalicoccus sp.
TGAAAAAATATTTCGGCCCGCTCGTAATTAACAAAGAGATTTCACATCCTGACGAAGTTTGGGAAATCTACAAACCGTTCAAGCGCAACAATATGGCGAAAGCTTCTATTGAGGGTGCTGTCTGGGATTTATATGCGAAGAAAAAAGGCATCACTTTAGCCGAAGCAATGGGCGGTACTAAAAAAGAAGTCGATGTCGGCGTATCACTTGGCCTTGAAGATACCGACGAATTGCTGCTTGAACGCATCGGTGAAAAAGTTGAAGAAGGATACAAACGCATTAAAGTTAAAATCAAACCTGGCCGTGATGTTGAAATGATTCGCAGTATCCGCGAAGTTTATCCGGATATTCCTTTAATGGCTGATGCGAACTCGGCTTACACTCTCGATGATATCGATACGCTGAAAGCACTCGATGAATTCAATCTGATGATGATTGAACAGCCGTTAATGGCAGGCGACGTTATCGATCACGCGAAACTGCAGAAACAAATTAAAACACCTGTCTGTCTCGATGAAAGTATCGATTCATACGAATCAGCTGCAGCTGCAATCGAACTCGGCAGCTGTGAAATTATCAATGTTAAAGTCGGACGTGTCGGCGGAATTACCCAGTCGATAAAAATCCATGACCTTGCTAAAAAACACAACATTCCATTATGGTGCGGCGGCATGCTTGAAGCCGGTGTCGGGCGTCTCCACAACGTCGCGATTACAACACTCAGCAACTTCGTACTTCCAGGAGACACAGCATCTTCATCAAGATACTGGTTCGAGGACATCATTACACCGGAAGTCGTTGCAGAAAACGGCGTCGTGAAAGTCAGCGACAAACCGGGAATCGGTGCAGAAGTTGATTTCGGTAAAATGGAGCAGTATTTAGTTAAAACTGAAACACTTACTGAAGAAGACGAACTCGATATGATTATGTATAACTAAAAAAATAACCACTTTTCAGGAAACTTAACTGGAAAGTGGTTTTTTCTTTGGAATATTTGTTTTCCCCGGGAATGACA